>JBKJLF010000596.1:0-20025 GCA_046597185.1 Burkholderiaceae bacterium
GACACATCTGTTACTGGAGGATGCGCAGAGCGATCAAGATACCTCTGTCGCTATTGACCAGGATACGCATTTTGAATTGCGGCTTACCGATCCCAAACAGTTGGACTCGTTGACTCCCTTGCTTGGTGAACGTGGTAGTGTTGAGCCACTTCAGGTTGAAATTCAGGTTGAGGCCTGCGCGGTACTGCCCAAGGATTTGCTTGCTTTGACTCATGCCGGGCAGGCGGGAAGCGTCGTCGCTGGCACCGTCGTTCGCGTTGGTAGCGAGTTCAGTGGCATTAGTTTGGGTGATAGATTCGTTGTTTTGGCGGCCAACACATTGTGTCGTCACGTTGTTTTTGATCCAAACCTGACCTATACCATGCCGATTCCAGTGGGCATGAGTGCGGCTGCAGCGGTGGTGACCCCGTTACCGTTTATTTTGGCGATGTATAGTGTTGAACAGCTTGGTTGTTTGCAGGCCGACGAGACTGTGCTGATTCATAACACAGCGGCAGGGATGTCCTTGGCTGCGATTGAGTTGGCCAAGCAAAAAGGGGCACGTGTCATTGTTGTGGTTCAGAGTGATGCGGCAGCGGCACAACTGAGCGGTTTGGTCGAGACCATTAATGTTGCGCATGAAGACTTGGAAAGCGCGGTGCGCGCCTTGACCAATGGACGAGGTGTTGACCTGGTAATTGACGCACACAATAAACTGGCCGAACTTGACGTTGCCGTATTGGCTGAATTTGGGCGCTTGGTGAGTATTTCAGGCGGTGGCGCGCAGCGCGGTGTCACGCTGAGTGGCATGGCGAATCGCTCCGACATTAGTTTGTTGATTGGCGATGTGAATAACTTGATTGTGGCGCGCCCTAATTGGGTACGCAAGATGCTCGATCTGCTGGCGCAACAGTTGGCTTCAGGAGAGTACAAACCAGTACCACAACGCACGTTTACCCTGGATGACTTGTCTGCTGTCTTGCCTGCCGTTGATGATGCCAATGGCTTGGGCTGTGTGGTGATTGATTTGGGCGCGCAGGGGAATGCACGCGCACAGTCGTTGCAGAGTCAGGCGCTATTCCGCAAGGACGGTAGCTATCTGATTACCGGCGCTTTTGGTGGTTTTGGGCAGGAACTTGCGCGCTGGATGGCAAAAGGCGGTGCGGGTGAGTTAATTCTGCTTAGCCGTCGTGGTGAGGCCGACCCTGGTGCCGCGAGCTTGCGCAAAGACCTGGAAAATCTGGGAAGCCGTGTGTCAATCCATGCGGTGGATGTTTCCGACGCGGCGCAGGTTGAGCAGGTCGTCAAGCAAACCAGTTTGCCTGATCGCTTTGCCTTGTGTGGTGTCATGCACACGGCTGCGGTTCTGGATGATGCGCCTTTGCTGGAGCTGAACGGCGAACGATTTGAGCGTGTCTTTGCTGCTAAAGTCCGTGGTGCCTGGAATTTGCACAACGCAACCCAACACCTGAATTTAGAACATTTTATTCTGTTCTCCTCAATCTCAGCGTTGATCGGCAATGCAAGCCAGAGTAACTATGTGGCGGCAAACTGTATTCTCGATAGTCTCGCTCACTATCGTAAGAGTAAGGGGCTAACGGCTTGCAGTATTAACTGGGGCGCTTTGGGCGATGTCGGGATGGCGGCGTCCAGCAGCGCGCTGGAAAGCTATCTGGAAAGCATTGGCATGCATCCGTTTAGTGCTGCGGACGCCTTGACCGTGTTGGGACGAGTGCTCACTGCCGATCAAGCACAAGTTGGCATCCTGAGCATGGATTGGCAGCGTTGGAAGCTTGCTGCATCGGCGACCGCAGCGTTGCCGCGTTTCTCGAAAGTCGTCTCGGTGGAGGCGACAAGTCATCTTGCTCCAGAGGTTCAAGCCCGTTATGACATGCTTGCTTCGTTGCCAGAAGAGGAGCGTCTGGCCTGGGCTTGTAACCATATGGTTGTGACGGTGGCCAAGGTTCTACGCCTGCCGATCGAACGTGTTAAACCTGAGCTGAGCTTGGCTAACCTGGGTGTGGATTCATTAATGAATATGGAGTTAGTGGTTACGCTGCAACGTGAGCTGGCTATTGAGATTGGTGCGCTGGAGTTGCTACAGGGCGGTAGCCTGCAGCATATCGCCAATCTCATTCTGACCCGGATGAGTCATCTTGGTGTGAGCGCTAAAGAGCCAGAAGAAACGATCACGCCGATAGTCGGTTTGCATGAAGAAACTTTGTTGGAGAACCTGGGGGCAATGGACGATGCTGAGCTTGATCGGCTACTTGAAACGCTGAGCTAAACAAGACGCTGAGCTAAACAAGATGCTGAGCTAAACAAGACACTGCGCAACTTACTGGCATGATTATTCAAGGAAATAATTAGATGAAATCGACAATATCATTAAGTGAAAAACGGGCGCAGGTGGCACTGCTACTGCAGCAAAAGGCAGCGAAGGTAATACGCTTTGCAGCGACCACAGTGGGTCAGCAAGCACTATGGGTGCTGCAGAGTCGGTTTCCGCAAAGTTCTTCTTATAATATCGCGTTTTGCGCGCGTATTGATGGTGCGTTGCAGGTTCCTGCCTTGCATCGCACCTTGCAATCCTTAGTGCAAAGACACTCCGCACTGAGAGCGCACTTTGTACTGCACGACAGTAATCTCCAGCAGGAGATCGCTGGTTTTAGAGAGTTGCCCTGGCAAGAAGTCGATGCCACGGGGATGTCGGAGGCGGAGCTCAATACAAAAATGCATAGGGATCACAAGAGACCTTTTCATCTAAGTCATGAGATTCCCATCCGTGCCTCTTTGTATCGGGTAGCGGCAGGGAGCCATATCTTGTTGATCGACATCCATCACATTGTGTTTGATGCCTGGTCATTGTGGCTATGTGCTGAAGAAATATTCAGACTCTACGAACTGGAGATCGGCACCGGGCAACCCATGCCACCGATTACAGCGCGTTTTGAAGACTATGCCGAGGAGCAATTACAGCGTTGGTCGGGTGCCGAGGGCGAACGTCAATTCGCGTTCTGGCGTGAGCGTTTGGCTGGCGTTGTGCAACCGGTTGATTTCCCATCGCTACGGGCTCGTATTGATCACAGTGCGCCCAATGGCGCATCAATGAAATTTCGCATTGATGCGGCTTTATGCACCAAAGCCCGGCAGCTTGCCGCCCAGCTTTCGATTACCCCATTTACCCTTTACCTCGGGGTGATGTTTGTGACCATGCAACGCTATACAGGGCAGAGTGATTTAACGCTTGGCTTCCCCAGTAACGGTCGTGAGCGCTCACGTTACCACGGGGTGGTGGGGTATTTTGTCAACCCGGTAGTGTTGCGTGCCAATCTGGGCGGCAATCCCTCTTTTTCTGAGTTTGCGGCGCACCTGCGCATACAGGTGTTGGAATCGCTCGCGCATCAGGAGTACCCCTATGTGAAACTGGTGGAGCAACTGGATTTGCCACGAGAATTAGGGCGCACACCGCTGTTCCAGGCTTTATTTAATTACCACCGACCACAAGGCTTGGCCCAATCTTTGGATGCGGCCATGAACGGAGAAGGCTGGCCGTTGGGGGATTTGCGGATTTACCACCATCAGATCGATCAGCAAGAGGGGCAGTTTGAGCTGGCCCTGGATTTTCTTGATACCGGATCTGAGCTTCAGGGTGTGGTGAAGTATCGGACCGACCTTTATGACGATTGGTTTGCTGAGCGCTTGGCAGGACACTTTACCAACTTGCTTGGCGCTATTGTTGCTGAACCGGATCTGCCATTATCCCGATTGAATATGCTCAATGCCGATGAGCGACAACAAATCCTGCACCAATGGAACCCTCGCGCGGCAACCCCCGCGTTGGAAGGCTGTTTATTTCATCCCTTTCTGGAACAGGCTGCGCGTACACCGAATGCCATTGCTGCTATTTTCGGCGATGAGAAATTAAGCTACCACGAATTGTTGCAGCGTTCATCTGGCTTGGCACGGCAGTTACAAGCATTAGGCGTGGGGCCAGAGTCCTGCGTTGCCATTTGTTTGGAGCGTTCGCTGGAGATGCTGGTCTCGGTGTTGGGGATTCAATTGGCTGGTGGTGCGTATGTTCCGTTGGATGTGCGTAGTCCCAATGAGCGTTTGCTTGGCATTATTGAGCAGTGTAGTGCGCAGGTTTTAGTGACTCGTTCTGAACGCGCCCAAGGTTTAACCGGGCGTGCGGTTCATACCATGATCATTGATAGTGTCGCTGCGGTTGAAGCGTCCGATAGCCTGCCTGATAATGCGGTTTTACCGGGCAATTTGGCGTATATCATCTTTACCTCCGGCTCTACTGGCACGCCCAAAGGGGTTATGGTTGAGCATCGCAGCGCGTTGAATACGGTGTTGGATATTAATTCCCGATTTAATGTGAACGCCCAGGATAAATTGATTGGGCTTTCTGCGCTCGGTTTCGATCTGTCTGTGTATGATATTTTTGGCGCATTGGCGGCGGGTGCGACGTTGGTTATTCCTGAGCACAACCGGGCGGCTGACCCTGATCACTGGCTGGAACTGTTGTGTAAGCACCAAATCACGGTTTGGAATTCTGCCCCCATCATGATGGAAATGTTGGTTGGTAAGTTGCGCTTAAGCCATGAGTTCTTGACCGCTGCGTTACGTCTGGTGATGATAAGTGGCGATTGGATACCTGTTGGTTTGCCAGATCAAATTCGTAGCCATAGCCATGGTGCGCCACGGTTGATCAGTCTGGGCGGTGCTACCGAGGCCGCGATTTGGTCAATTTGGTTTCCGATTGAGGATATCCACCCCGAGTGGAAGAGTATCCCTTATGGTCGTCCACTGGAGCGTCAGCGTTTTCATGTGCTCGACAGTGAACTGAACCCGGTTCCGGTTGGCGTCACGGGTGAACTCTATATTGGCGGTGATGGTGTCGCGCGAGGCTATTTGGGCCGTCCTGATCTGACTCAAGAACGGTTTATTCAAGACCCATTTGGCGCAAAGGGTGAGCGCCTCTATCGGACCGGTGATTTGGGACACTATCTGCCTGACGGTAATATTGAGTTTATGGGGCGGATTGACACGCAAGTGAAGATCCGTGGTTATCGCGTTGAGTTAGGCGAGATTGAAGTGTGCCTGTCCCGACATCCAAACGTCGCTGAAGCGGTGGTGCTGGCCCGCGAATTGCATAAGGGTATCAATGACCTGGTGGCGTACATTGTTCCTGAAGATCCAGAGAAAATGTTGGTGGCCGCTGATTTGCAGGATTATCTGAGACAGTCGCTTCCTGAATATATGGTGCCCATTGCCTATGTTACCGTTGATTATTTCCCCATGACGGTTAACGGTAAATTGAATCGCGATGCCTTGCTAATGCCACAAATGGCACTGGCGGCGGGGGAGCGCACTCTCGTGGCCCCACGTACCGAAATGGAACGGATGCTGTGTCAGTTGTGGAGCGATGTTTTGAAGGTTGAGTCGATTGGTATTCATGATGGATTTTTTACGCTGGGTGGTCAATCCCTGTTAGCGGTGACCCTGCTGGCAAACATCGGCCAAGCAGTTGGTCGTGAACTGACGCTGGATGTGCTGCTTCATTCACCTACCGTGGCGCAGATGGCGCAATGGTTAAAACAGGACGATACCGATGGTGGAATCTTGGCGCAATTGCGTGACGGAGATGAGTCGGCACCCTTATTTTGCGTCCACCCTGTCGGTGGCAATGTTTTGGCCTATCGTGAATTGTCAGAGTGTTTGCATGGGGGTTATGCGATTTATGCAATCCGGGCCCTTGGTTTGCGTAGCGGCGAAACGCCACTATTTGATTTGTCCGCCATGGCTGATCGATACATTGAAGAAATCCGTAAAGTGGCACCAAGGGGGCCTTATCGGCTCTGCGGCTGGTCGATGGGGGGAATTATTGCCTTGGAAATGGCGTCGCGTTTGGAAGCACAAGGTCAGACAGTCGAGTTGCTCACAATCATTGACAGCTATGCCCAGGAGACAGGGGGTAAGGTGGTGAGTGAGGCCGAGCGACTCGCCTGGATGGCTATCGACATTGCTGGCATGACAGGTTTGAAGCGTGAGATTCAGGTCGATGATCTTGGTACGGGGCCGGATGCGCGCGAACAACTGATTGTTCGTGCCGTTGAGATGGGTGCCATGCCAAAGGATATGCCGATGGAACAATTGCGGCAGATGATAGAAGTCCTCGATTGTAATCTACGGGCGATGTTTGAGCATCATCCTTCGGTTTGTCAAGGTCGCGTATTGCTGATCCACGCCTGTCCTGCGGCAGAGGATCATCCGGCTCATCCTGCATCTGGCTGGCGGCCTTTTATCAACAATATGGCGCTTCACTACGTTGTTGGCGATCACTATACCTTGCTTCAATCACCTCAAGTCCGGGATGTAGCAGGGGTGATCGACCAGCAGCTCGCCATCGTACCCGAATCGCGTGGCGTGCGCTCCGAACAACTTTTGGCAAATACTTAAGAGGAAATAAATTAATATGAGCATTTCCAACCCGAAGCAGGCTGCGGATTTTCAGGACGAAACCTGTGTAGCCAACTACCCTGCAGCGATCAGCGCCTGGCGTGATACCATCGGTGCGGACAACGTGCGAACCAACCAAACTGATCTGGATACGGTGTCTACTGCAACCTTTGCCACGACGCAGAAAATTCCGGCGGTCATTCTTCCTAACAATACCGCCGAGGTTCAAGCTTGTATGCGGATTGCTAACCAATACCGGATTCCCGTTTACCCGATTAGCAAAGGTAAAAACTGGGGCTACGGTTCGAGAGTCCCGGTTGGTGATGGCAATGTGGTGATGGATTTGGGGCGCATGAATCTGATTGAGGATTATAACGTGGGACTAGCCCATGTGTCAGTGGGGCCGGGTGTGACGCAAGGGCAAATCAGCGACTACCTGCGTGAGCAGGGCAATGAGCTCTTTATGTCCATCAGCGGTGGGCCACGAGACTCAAGCCTGATTGGCAATACCCTTGAACGCGGTATTGCCAAGGCCGTTTATGGCGACCGGATTGCTCATGTGGCATGTATGGAAGTGGTACTTCCGACTGGCGAAGTCATCCGTACCGCTCATTCACGTTATCCCGACTCGCCGCTTGGTCCGGTGAGCGAATGGGGGGTGGGGCCAGCAGTCAACGCCTTGTTCAGTCAGTCCAATTTGGGTATCGTTACCCGTATGACCTTCTGGCTGGCACCCATGCCTGCCTATTTTCAGACCATCTTTTTTAGCGTTGGCGATGATCAAAAAGCGGCCGATGTCATTGATGCGCTGGCGCAGTTGCGCTTGAATGGATTGGCTTTGCCAGTGGGACTGTGGAATGACTACCGGATGCTCGCAACCCGCACCCAATATCCCTGGGATTTGGCGGGCGGTGTTACGCCCTTACCTGCGGACGCGTTTGAAAAAGAAAAAAGCCGGCTCAAGATTGCCCGCTGGAATGGTTGGGGCGCATTGTACAACCTAAGCCGGGAACAGGCGCTTGCTGAGCGTAAGTTGATTGCCAAAGCACTGGCTGGCAAGGTTGATTCGCTATTGTTCCTGGATGAGAAGCGGGTCAACTGGATTGAGCGCCTGCCCCGGTTATTCAAGGCGGTTACAGGCGCTGATCCTGAAGTCATGGTACGTTTGCACCGGGAAAGCTCCTTCAGGGGACATACCGAGGATGAGTTTGTCGCCATGGCCTATTGGCGAAAAAAGGGGAGCGTTCCGGCCGAGAAGGATGCCGACCGGGACGGCTGCGGGACAATCTGGACCTACCCCTCGCTGCCGTTCCAGGGCTCTCATATGGCTCGGCTGGTCAATATCACTGAAAAAATTTGCTTGCGTCACGGGTTTGAGCCGAAAATTGCATTATTGTGTGTGACCGCAAGAAAGATCAATGTTGCGATCAATCCTATTTATGACCGTAGCGTCCCGGGCGAAGATGAAAGGGCAATGGCATGTCATCGTGAGCTAATTGGCGAGTTACACAAGGCTGGTTATTTATCTTCACGCTTAGGCATACAGTCCATGGATTCGTTGCCCCCCTCGGACGATGACTATGGGACATTCATGATGCGACTCAAACAAGCCTTGGACCCGAACGATGTCCTCTCTCCTGGGCGGTATGACTTCCGAAGCCAGTGGCCAAAGCAGTCCGATTAATTTGACACAAAAGTGGGATATGTTTTAAAATCCCGTGATTAATTGAGTAATACTATTTTTTTTAAAGTTAGGAATAATCATCATGCGTTTTCATCTTTTCGAATTCACCGATTTAGCTTGGGCACCAGAATTTCTAAAGTTTCATATTGCTGAAATTATTGAGCAAATTGACCAGGGTTCACCTACCTTGGATGTAGGTATTGAAAAATTGGAAGTGGAGCTGGCAAAGCAGGGTGAAAAAAATGTCGTCGAACTTTGTGCTGGCAGCGGGCGCACCTTGATTCGATATCTCAAAAATGCGTTTGCCGATGGACGCCTGAATAAACTCAAGGTCACCGACTATTTTCCGCAAGTGGATGAATATCGTCAACTGGCGCAGAAATACCATTATGTCGATGTTGTCGATACGCCAGTCGATGCGCGGCAGGTTCCTGATAAGCTGAAAGGTGCCCGGGTTATCGTGCGTGGTTTTCATCACTTCAGACCAGTGGACGCCAAAGCAATTTTGAAATCGGCCTATGATAAACGGGAAGTCCTGGCTATATTTGAAACACCCGAGCGCACCGCCAAATGGATTCTGTTCATCAGTTTAATCCCCAGCTTTATTTTGGCACTGGTCATGACAGCACGGATTCGTCCGTTTCGCTGGCATCACTTCCTGTTTACCTACTTGATTCCGATTATTCCGCTGATGTTTTGCTGGGATAACGTGGTCTCAGGTTTGCGCGCGTACACGGTGGAGGAGCTCAAGGACATGGTTTCAGACATGAACGATGCAAGCTACAGTTGGGATATCGGTGTTCTGGCGAACAAAGACCCTAAAAATGCGGTCGGCCGTATTTACTATCTCATCGGTGCGCCACGTGTCGCGTCGTAAATGTGCCTGCGATTTCTCGTGTAAAATCCAGATACAAAAATCCGGGAGGGGATTCATGTTTTTATACGTTTTGCCAGGGGCCATGTTTGAGCAGGCGGCATTTGATGTCACCGAAGCTGGTACAAAATTGCAGGTTCATCTTAAATAAGGAAAAGCACTATGCAGGTTAATCCGTTAATACGTATACAGAATGTAAACCGTCGCTTTCAGTTGGGCGAAACCGTACTGGATGCACTAAAAAGCGTATCCTTGGAAATTCGCTCGGGAGAGTTCCTCGCTGTATGGGGCCCATCCGGGAGTGGGAAATCGACCTTGATGAATATTCTTGGCTTGGTTGATGCGCCAACGTCTGGTTCAGTGTGGTTCGATGGGCAAAACACCCTTGATTTGAGCGACGATGCACTGACCGATTTTCGTGGTGCGAAAATTGGCTTTGTATTTCAAAGCTTTAATCTGGTGCCTGTGTTATCAGCACTGGAAAACGTGCTCATGCCCTTGCAAATTCAGGGCATGAGCGACGCTCAAGCGCGTAGCCGTGCGGTTGCTGCGCTCAATGATGTGGGCTTGAGTAAATTCAGTGATTCGCGTCCTGATCAACTCTCGGGCGGCCAGCGCCAGCGTGTTGCCATTGCGCGGGCACTGGCAATTCACCCCAAATTAGTGATTGCGGATGAACCAACAGCGAATCTTGATTCTGAAAATAGCCGCATGGTCGTTGAACTGATGCGTGAGATGAACCGGGCAAAAGGCGTAACCTTCGTGTTTACAACGCATGATCAGCGTTTGCTTGATCATGTCGATAGGAAAATTTTACTGCGCGATGGTGCGATTGAAAGTGATGAGGTGCTGAAATGAATATGTTGAAATTAGCCATACGTGGATTGACTCGTAACTTACGCCGATCATTGGTAACTTTTCTGGCGATTTCTTTTGGCTTTGCCGCGATTGCCTTGTTTGCTGGCTATACCCATAATGTTTTCGATGGCTTGGCACGGCAGTCCATCCATGCTGAATTGATCGGACATTTGACCATCAGCAAGCGCGGTATGCGCACGGAAGGCAAACTTGATCCTGAGCGTTATCTACTCTCCGGCAGCGACGTAGAAAAAATCACGAATTTGTTACGTAACGAGCCGCATGTCAAAATGGTTTCGCCACGTCTGGGTGTTTCCGGAATCATCAGTAACGGGCGCGCGAGCACGATTTTCATCGCCGAAGGTATGACACCTGACGCAATGGCCAAACTACAGGAAAACATGTTTACCTCAGCCGAAATCCGCAGTGGTTTGGGAAATGTGTTTCTTAAAAAGCTGGACCCGGCACATCCTGAACAAGTTTTGCTCAGCCAAGGCCTGGCCGATATGCTGCGCCTGAAAAAAGGTCAGGTGACGCCTGTACTAACCAATACCCTGAGTGGGCAAGCGAACGCACTGGATGTTAACGTCAGCGGCTTGTTTTCTACTGGTAACTCCGGCACCAATGATAAATTCATTTTTATGCCGCTGGAATTGGCACAGTCTTTGTACGACGTGAAAGGTGGCGCAGACAGAATCACGGTATTGCTTGATGATCGGGGGCATACCCAAGCCGCAGCGGCGCAATTAGGTGCCAAACTGAAGGCCTCAGGGTTTGATATGGAAATTCTGACCTGGCAGCAAATGTCTGATTTCTATAATCAAGTGCATGATATGTTTGACATGATTTTTGGCTTCATCTTCCTGATTGTTCTCACCGTGGTCGTGATGAGTGTGGCAAACTCGATGGGGATGACCGTGATCGAGCGTACCCGTGAGATTGGTACATTACGTGCTATCGGACTGCGGCGCGGTGGCGTGGTGCGGCTGTTTGCCATGGAATCGCTTGTGCTTTCAGTAATAGGCATTTCCGTGGGGCTGATACTGACCCTGGGCGTGAGTTTTGCGATTAATTCAGCGGGTTTATCTTATATTCCACCCGGTAATGCGAGTCCGGTTTTACTTCATGTGGATTTTGATACCGAGCGTGTTATGGGTGCGGTGATGATGATGCTGTTCGTCGGAATGCTGGCCGCATATCTGCCTGCCCGTCGTGCCTCACGGCAAACGATCACCCAGGCACTGGGCCACGTTTAGGAGTATAACTTGTGAATACATTAATTAAATGGATCTGTGGAGCCACACTGACTGGCGCTTGTATGATTGCCTGGGCCGCACCTGATACCCAGGCGCTGCTGCAGCAATCTGACCGCGCCCGTGGTGGTGGTTTGACTGGCATTACCTGGGAAATCCAGGTTACGTCGCGCGATGGTGACAAGGCCGCTGAATTACAACGCTTGCTTGTGAAAGCCAGCCCTGACGCCAGTTTGGCGGAAACGGTGGAGCCGGCACGCTCAAAAGGCTCCAAATTATTGCAAGTAGGACGCAATATGTGGCTGACCAAAGTGGGTTTGTCAAAACCAGTACCGATCTCGCCACGCCAGCGCATGACCGGGCAAGCCTCCAACGGTGATATTGCCGCCACCAATTACGCAGGCGACTATGATGCCAAGGTGGCCCAGGAGGAAACCCTGAATGGGGAAGCGTGTTATGTTCTGGAATTACGCGCCAAGCATAATCGCACGACCTATGACCGCATCCGCTATTGGGTTTCCACCAGCCGTAATGTCGGGGTCAAAGCCGAGTTTTATTCGGTCAGTGGAAAATTGTTGAAAACGGCAATGTTTGAGTATGGAAATGTAATCAATTTTAACGAAAAACGTATTCCGTTTGTCAGCAAAATGACGATTCGCGATGCATTGACCCCGGCTGAAACCGTGATGGAATTTGGTTCAATCAAGGTAGAAAAAATCGCGCCATCCGAGTTTGATTTGGGACAGGCACAATGAAGCAATGGCATGGTTCGGTGTTTTTTTTCCTTGTACTTGGGAGCCATGCGGTTCATGCCCAATCATGGAAAGTATCCGGGGACGGTGCCTTGTATGGCTATGCTATTAAAACTTCACTCAATGACGCAAGTGTATTAAACCCGCAAAACCAGATTGCCAGGCTTGCCGAATCTCGTGAGATAGTCGAGGTCCGGTATAACTTCAAGGCCCGGTATGACAAGTTGCAAATGAGCGCCAGGCCAATCGTGCTGGCGCAAAAATCGCACGACGGGGAAAGCACAATGGCTAAGGATGCATTTCTTAGTCAGTGGCAGGTGCAACTGCCTGTCGCGGAATATTGGAGCGCCTCTGCTGGTCGGGAGGTGCTGAACTGGGGGGCGGGACAATACCGTTCCCCCTCCAGCCCATTTTATTTTGATAACGGGCGTAGCAATCCGGTACGCGAGTTATCTGGCATGGATGTGGTCAAACTGGCGTGGACGCCCAATGTGAACACGGCATTGACGTTTGCCAAGATCGTTGGCTCTGGCCATATGGCGACAACAGACGACCTCTGGCGCAATGGGTGGTTGGCTAAATGGGAACAGCGCGGTGAGACTTGGGCTGGCGGTGCCGTCGTGGCAAAACCCTCAGCGCAAGCAGCATTTATCGGCGTGCATGGACAAAAAACACTGGACGAGGCTTGGCTGATGTATGGTGAAGTTGGCTCCGGTTCGCTCATTTCAGCGCTGGTTTCGCCAGCCGACTTGACAATGCCATTTGTTGTACAAGCAAAAACACCCCGTCGTAGTGTTGGGTTGCTCGGTGTCGCCTATACGCTTGAGAGTGGCGACAGCCTATACGCTGAATGGTTGCATGACAACGCTGGTTATTCCGGCAGTGAGTCTGCGGCATATTTCAACCGTGCGGCAAGCTCCCCATCACAAGCAGGATTGGCGCTGGCTTATGCACCGCGCTTGCTGAACCGAAATTATCTGCATCTGATCAGGCAAACCAATCTGACCGACACCAATGGCTTCACACGTCTGATGTATACGCGTAATCTTGATAGTGGCGGCAACGAGTTTGGGGGCTATGTGGAACACACGCTTGGTAACCGGGTGGCCTTGTATGGCTTGGCTGTCATCTCTTCTGGTGGTGCAAAAGGCGAGTTTTCGTCCTTGTTTAAGCGCCTGGTGATGGTGGGATGTAAAATTACGCTTCCGTAAATTGCGCATTTGCTTAAACCATGACGGCCTGCCCCAAATGTGCCTACGTGCGCCAGCCTTCGGATAAGCACATCCACCCTGGCGTATGCCCCCAGTGCGGTATCGCCTATCAAAAATACATCGAGCGCCAACAAAGCCTGGCCGCTGGCGGTGGTGCCGCATCAAAGCCAACCGAAGCCAAGCCCGAATCTAAGCACGAATCTAAGCAAACCAGCGCGACCGGGCATTTCCCTGAATCCGAACTCGATTATGAAGAAGTGCTGACCTGGCAGGAAACAATTCGGCGGCGTTGCGTCGAAGTGCCTGACCGGGTGGAGGATGCGGTATTTTGGGCACGCGCCATCGGCTGGTGGATTTTGCTGCTGCTGTGCTTGCGCTTCACCTTGGGCGGCATCAATCCGGAAGCCTTGATGGGCTCGTTTTTCCACAATATGATTTTACCCTTCCACGAATTTGGCCACGTTTTGTTTCGCCCATTCGGGCGGTTTTTAACGATTCTTGGCGGTAGCCTGTTTCAGGTAAGCATGCCGCTGGGTTTAATGGTGGCGTTTATCTGGAAACAGCGCGAAACCTATGGCGCAATGGTGATGTTGTGGTGGGCCGGGCAAAGCTTTATCGATCTCTCACCCTATGTGGCCGATGCGGTGGAACGTAATTTGCCACTGGTTGGCGGTGCCAGTGAAGAAGCGCATGACTGGGGCAATTTACTCACCATGACGCAAATGCTCGATCACACCCAGGCAGTGGCCCGTTTGTGTTTTGGCACGGGGGTATTATTGATGTTAATGGCCCTGGCGTGGGGCGCGTATCTGCTGAAATTACAGTATCATCGGCGCGCCAGTATTATTTCTAAAGGGGACGCGGATGTTGATGCAGGGATGCGGTAAATTGGGGGCGAAGTTCGGCCAGGCTTTGTGCAGTTTGGCGGGGCTGCTGGTGATGGCTACGAGTTGTCTGGCTTTTGACCAGCTTGGCGAAAAAGCCGTTGAAAAAAAGGTCGCAGGCAGCGCGACAGCCGCCTTGTTCTCTGCGCAGCAATTGCAAAGCGCTGCCAAATTACGCGATGCCGCGTTGACCGATAACGTCAGTTATGCCGTGTTGGAGTCGCTCACCAGCGAAGTGGGCGCAAGGTTGGCTGGTAGTGCAGCCGATGCACGCGCCGTGGCCTGGGCGGAAGCGAAATTGAAAGCGTTGGGTTTTGATAAGGTGTGGAAAGAGCCGGTCACCTTTCCAACCTGGAAGCGCGGCGTGGAGCGCGCCGAAATTATCGCCCCGTTTTCTCATGTGCTCTCGGTGACCGCCCTGGGGGGGCGTTCCCACGTCCGCCACAGGCATCAAGGCAGAATTGGTGGAATTTGCCACGCTGCAAGACATCAATAACGCCAACCCTGAGTAAGTGCGCGGCAAGATTGTATTTTTAAATCATAAAATGCAAACGCCGAAAGATTATGGCGTGCTGGGCGGTGAGCGCAGCCGGGGGCATCGGCTGCTGCCAGCAAAGGCGCAGTGGCCTTCGTGATGCGCTCGGCAGGTACGGATAGCCATCGTTTCCCGCATACCGGGTCCATGCGCTACGAAAAAGACATCGCGCAAATTCCGGCGGCGGACGATTATTTTGATTTGCACCATACGCACGACGATACGTTTGATAAAATCGTCCCGGCGCGCATTAACCAAGCCACTGCGGCGTATGTTGTGTTTGCCTGGCTGGCGGCGCAAGCGCCGATTAGTTTTGGTTCGGGGCAGAATGTGTTGAAGCCGAAAAAATAGGTGGATTATTTGCTGGGGAATGCGTTTTTGAAGGAGGTGTGTATGTTATGCCTTGCTGTGGCGGCTTCATAATCCGGTGCTGGATAATACGGCGTTGGAACAGTTTTTGTTGCGTGGGGCTTCGGCGCAGCGGCGAAATTGAGTACGTGGAAGTGAGGGGCGCGACGCAGCTTCATCGCGGCGCTTCCCCTCGACTGTAGGGTTCGGCCCCATTTCAAAGGACATGTGCAAAGTACTCACGCAGCTTGAACTGGTTAACGCCAATTTTGCCTTCCCACCAGCAGGTTGGGTATGGCATATCAACAAAGCGCCGGTTTGGGAGGCTTCGCGCTTTGACTGAAACAAACGAATCACTGAAGCCTGGATGTTCGTGTGTTCCGCGAATGCCACAGAAGCCAAGTATCGCAACAATGACATCGCGCTCGGCTTTGTTTGACTTGATGACCTTGGCAAAGTGCGATTGTAAAGCTGCACTAGTTCTTGCGGCTCAAACATCATCCCTTTGGACTTGGCGTACTCAAAGTTTTCCGCTGATGGCCCTCGCGATGCGGCTGGTTTCCAGCCTGCCGGGGACCAGAATGCGTCAAGAAGAATTTTCAATGCTCGCTTATCCATGGTGATTTCCTATGGGGGCTAATGTTGAGATGCCGGGATCGCCGCCATACGACACCAAGCACGGGCTGAGTTCGCTCCATGCGTTCCTTTGGTGTACGCCCCTTCAGCTCAGGAATTGAGTTTTTGCTCCAGTACAAAGTCATTTTGTAAGCCTCCGCCAGTAATTAAACATGGTTGCCCAACGAATAGCGTTTATCTTCCGCCCCACAAACGCAAAAGCGAGCCGCGCAGCAGTCGCGGCGGATAAACCCGGTTTAACTTAACCACCTGCTGCGGCGGTACACAGGGGATTCTATAACAGTCGATGGGAAATTGCGCCTGCAAATATTCGTATTTCGCAACACAATTGTTAAGGCGGTGGCGCAAGGCGCGATTTGTGGTATTTGTTTAACATGTGGCTTGGATAGCCTACCATCACTTGATCCAAACGAATGCTACGTAAGCGCGGCTCACCCTCTTCCAGTGCGGCCTGAGCAGCAAGGCTCAATGGTTCACCAATGGAAAATCGCTCACAGAATGATTTTGCCCGTGACTCAGCGCGAATCTTTGCATGGTAAAAGATTGAACCCAAGAAGCCTTAGCGGTCGTCATAGAAATACCTGACGTTTGAGGTAAGCGGTAGCCGGAACGCCGCAGGTGTGGCGGCTACCCAAAGCGCAGTTTTGGGCTGTCCGATTGCCCGAATTGTCAGGGGGTTCACCCAATTGTGCGATCTGAAACATGGTTGATTCCATCGGAAGTGGGCACCTCGCCAAGATCGAACGGGTTAACTCCTTCCAGGCAAGCGATATTGTATGAAAAAACACTTGGATCTGAACGGCGTTGATGGTGCGTATAGATACCACAAACTTTACAGAAATAATGCTTGGCGGTATGTGTATTAAATTGATATAGCGTAAGAAGATCATTGCCTTGCGTGATGCGTAGATTGGCAAGCGGAACGGATGAGCAGATAGCGCCTCGCCTCCGGCAAATCGAACAGTTGCATCGTCTCGGATCTTCTACGCCTTTGGGTAAGCTCAGTTCGAAGGCTACGCCGCCGCAATGGCAACGGGCTTTGTGAATTGGGTTAATTCGAACGCTCCCGATAACGCTGAAATTTGGCATTTCTCTGTGCTCCCTAATGTTGCGCTACCCGAATCAACGGCTTCATCGTTGATTGCGTGTTGAGCGGCAAGTTAAAGCTCTTTTTTCTCATACAGCTTATTGGCACAAACATTTTCAAGGTAGGCAAGTGCTTCGCTACATTTATGAAAGCGCGCAACATCTTCAGGCGTGCTCCAGCTAAAGTCTAACGTAGCTGCACATAAATCGGCACCATATTCTTTAAGAATGCGTAGAGCCTCGACATCGTTTCCAACTGCCGCGCAATGCGCCGTTGTAAAGGCGTTAGAGCCAATAACGTCATGCTTAGCCCCTGCCGCAAGTAACACGCGAAGCATCGCATACCGGAATTGAGCATCGTCACAATCCAATATTTCCGATAACGATGTAAGACCTTCCTCATCCCGGTAGGAAAGATCTACACCCTGCTCTACCATCCAACGTATTGCTTTTTCTGCCTTATAGTGGATCGCGTTAGTAATCCAGTGTCGATCAAGAAATGAATCGCGGCCATGTGGGAAAGCCTGCTCTTGTGTTTGCAATGCGAAAAAATCTGGCGCATCGCCATGAACCAGGATGTTCATCATTTCGTCGTAGCGGTCCCAAATCCGCTTCTCTTCGGCAGTTGGCACTTCTGGCTGTCCGCTCATTGCGGCCTCATCTAAGTTTTAACGTAAAACTAACAGGCGCTACGCGGCTTTATCGCGCAGCGTCCGAGTCGACTGCCGGGTTATGCCGACTGAGCCAATGCGAAATGGCGAAATACAAGCCAACACCCAAAAGGCCGCTATATAAACAGAAATTGTGAACCCCCTCCACGGACAGTAAACCAAGGATTGGGTTGTTTAGCGTGAACGGCGCAAACGGTTCAACATCGGCGTGCATTACGCTATCAAGTAGCACATGACTGAACGAACCAATAAACGCACTGATGATTGCGACGGGCCAACTGATTGGTAAGTGGCGAGCCTGACCAAGAAAGCGCAGGCCAAATTCGGCGGCGTACTTTCCAGTAAGTGCAGAGCCTATGCCGATGAGCGTTGCGCCAATCCAGGTGTGCGAAAAGCCATGCAAGTGTCCCGCTCCGGTGAGAAGAACGACCAGTGGCTGGATGTCCATGATGATTTGCGCCCAACCAAAGACCATGAGCGAAAAACTTCCCTGAAGAAGCGCCTTCACCAATAAGCCTGGGCCCATATGGAACGGAGTAAATGGCATGATCAGTCCTTAGGCATAACGATTAGCGTTTATCTGCCGTCCCACAAACGCAAAAGCGAGCCGCGCAACAGTCGCACCAGATAAACATGGTTTAACTTAACCGACGGCAAGCGGCGGCACACAGTGGATTGTATAACAGTCGAGGAAACAAGCGCCTGCGAATATCAGTATTTCGTCACACAATTGTTAAGGCTGCGGCGCAAGGCGCGATTTGTGGTATTGGTTCAACAGGTATTTCCATATCCAATTTGAAAAAACCATCCCACAAATTGCGCCCGGGCTCGTCCAACAATCCAACCGTATTCGTTATACCCCGTTCTATGCGAGATGTGTTCAAAGTTCATGCGAATAAATAATAAAACCGACGTTTTTGGCGACTTTGTCATACAGGGTTCGGCCAGCTTCATTCGTTGCCTGTGTTGTCCAGTAAACGCGATCGGCCACCGGGGCGAAAGCGTGGGCATCGTCGCCACCTTGAAATTTAAGCGCTCTTTCCAGCAAGCCCACTTTAACAAAACCCTGATAACCCTGGTTCAGTTCAGATGCTGTTGTTCAATTTTTTGAATGGTCAAGCCATTTTTGCCCAGGCCCGGTGCCACTTTGCGCAAACATTCCATGATGCGCATCAGGGTGGCGCGGTAGTTAGCGCGGGTGGCGTCGCCGGGTGGTGGCAGATAGAAGTAGGATTGCAGCAGGTCAACACAGGTATCGTTGAGTTCCGTGGGGGCATCGCCAACCAATACCAGCGCTTTGGAGGTGGCAAGAATGGCCCGGTTCAGTCGGTTTTTCGTCTCGCGCACCGCAGCAATCATCAGATTGCCATAGATGGCATCTTCGGGGGCAACAGTATAGCGAATATTGATGGTTTGGTTATCCACATTTTTTACTACGGTGACGGTCATTTTTGATGTCCTTTGCCGATAAAAAGAGAACTTGCGTTGCAATAAGTCATTGCCGATGAGGGGGGCAGGTCGATATTATAAATCAATTGGGTGGGTGCCCAAAACAAAGTGGGGTGGGGTGTTGTTATTCTGGTGTGCCAGCGCGCCAGCATCATTGTCAGCTCATCACTTAAGGCCACCGCCACTTGCGCCGCTTACTGGTAGGCTGGGCTGATGACCTTGCGCACTTTGCCATTGACTGTTATATAATCCATCGGTCGCCACCGCTTATCGACGGTTTCATTACAAAACCCGGTTGAGTCGTATTAATATCTTCGGCCTGTTTGGCGCAGATTCGTGGAAGATCGGGCGTTTGGATCAACGGACCATGTTGATGATCAAACTGAAACCATGAACCTGCCATTTTATTCACTAACTTTCATTCAAAACCGCATATGAATCGAATCAATCTCATCGTAGCTTACGCGGCCATTGCCGTTTCGTCTTTCTGCAACGCCGCTGAGCCTGTTGCCGGACCAGGCCTCCCCCCAACTTGCCGCGAACTGGTGGCAGTGGGCCATGTCAACCAGCAAAGATGAGAATCCCGTCGCTGATCTGACCGGCGTGAATTGCGCAGTCAGTCAACGTGGCGATACCTGGTTTCTGGCTGGAGGCTTTGGTTCGTCGAAAATTAGGTAACACCTCAATAAGCCGTGGCAACATCACTCCTGCTGACCACCCCGCGATGCATTGACACCGTCAATTCTTATCTGGCTCTCAGGATCAGCTATAGCAATTCGTATTTTCACCATTACATGTCAAGTTCCCCCTTGGCGTCAGCGCTTCCCCCGCAAATATTTTACGAAAGCACAAAAAAAGGTTGTAAACTTTGTTGATTTATGTTAACTTGCATATATACCAACTACCAATGCAACAGCATCGCCCAAGCCATGAAAAAATATACGATGCCACTGATTTCGCCGGAAAACATGGTGCCCGAAATCGAGGCGCTTGTGGCGTTTGCGAAAGAATTGACCAATGATACCAACGCGCTATACGAGGAAGGCGTTGCGTTGCGTAAAGAGCTTGCACTGCTGAACCAAGCAAAAAAAGCCAAAAGCGCGCATCAGGGCCGCGAAAATGAGGAAGTGGACACTTCCCGCTGTTGACGAGGACGAATTGTCGCCAGCCATGTCACGCAGCCAGTGCTGCACGAGAGTTTGGGCGAATGGGGCATCGATATTTCCGCAGGCCAGATCGACGCATTACTACAAAATAACAAGGAACGGTTTCATAAGGAAAAGGACGCGTTGCTGGCGGTCGGCCTCCAGTTGTCATCCTATGTGACCGTGGATGAC
>JBKJLF010000615.1:0-3179 GCA_046597185.1 Burkholderiaceae bacterium
GCAAGGTGGTCGATGCGGGAAATATCAAGGTAGCGCTCGGGCGCGCTGGCGGGTTGCGCGGGTGCGGGAGCGGGCGCTTGCGGGTACGCCTGCGTGGGCGCGGGCGCTTGCGTATACGAGGGCGCAGGCGCAGGCGGGTGCGCGGGAGCTTGTGCATGCGCGTGAGCTTGTGCGTGCGAGTGAGCGGGTGTGGGCACGGCGTCCTGATTAATCATCTCAAGAATATTTGCATTACCACTAGCAAAGCGATGTCCGCAAAAGAAGGTTTGCAAAATCGTCGGCACATCCAAAATATGGCCCTGTTCCGGCAGAATCGGAAAGAATTTGTCGTTATGCAACCGTGCGTTGTACATTTCCTGCGAAATAATCGCGCCTTCCCATGTTGCGCCCAAGCCACCCGTATCCGCCGGATCATGCCGCTTTTCAAGAAATTGCTGGTAACGCGGTGTGCAAACAATCAACACCACATCGGCCTTTTTAATACTCTGGTGCATCCAAACAAGCCAACCTTCGGGCGGTGGGCGCTGCCCAAACATATCATCCGCCAGCACCGTTACGTCTTGCCCGCGCAGCCACGCCAAGGCAGAATCCGCACAGCACCAGCCGAGAATACGGGTCAATGTTGCATGCGTGTTTTGCAAACGCTGAATTGAATCATACCAACTCGATTCCGTCCCACTGAGCCGATGGGGCTTCCAGATCGGTTCATAGTGTGCCACCGCATTGCGCAAGTTTTGCACATTTTTTAAAAGAACGTGCGGTTTACCCAAAGCCAAACTCCTTTAGATTTTCATGCTTGCAAACGGTTACATTTATGATGTTTTTGCGTAAGTCCTAATAAAATGACACAAAACTTCAATTTCGCTCTGGTCTCGGGTACGGCCATCTTGTTGGCAGCCTGTGGTGGCAACTACACCACGCAAACA
Organism: Burkholderiaceae bacterium; assembly: GCA_046597185.1. Lineage (GTDB taxonomy): Bacteria > Pseudomonadota > Gammaproteobacteria > Burkholderiales > Burkholderiaceae_D > CAMBDR01. The sequence continues at coordinate 927 of JBKJLF010000615.1, forward strand.
TCGTCCACTGCACCAGCCAACCCGGTCAGAAATCCGCAATACGTCACCGTTACCGTGCTCGACACCACCCGCCTGGCTGGCGGCGGGCACGCGCTGGGCCTGCCCTCGGACGGCCATACCGTCTACGCCTGGGGCACCAATACCAGCGATCAGCTCGGCACGGGCAACCATACCGTGACCAATACCCCGGCACTGATACCGGGCATGTCCAATGTCAGGGCCATTGCAGCGGGCGCGGTGCATTCCATCGCCGTCAACACCAGTGGCACTGTGCTTACCTGGGGCACTAATTCCTATGGGCAACTGGGCATCGCCAGTTCGGTTGTACCGACACCCAAGGTGGTGCCCGGCATCAGTACCGCAGTGGCGGTGGCGGCAGGGCCATACAACAGCGCGGTATTGTTGGCCGACGGCACCGTCCGGGCTTGGGGCTACAATGCGTGGGGCCAACTTGGTACTGGCAACTTCACCAATGCAAGCACGCCGCAAGTTGTGACGGGCGCAAGTAATATCGTGCAGATTTCGTTTGCCAATGGCTTTTTGCTGCTGCTGGCGAGCAATGGCACCGTCTACACCGTGGGTTTGAACAGCTATGGCCAGTTGGGCAACCACGCCAATACCAATTCCAATGGTTTGCTTCAACCTACCGGGGTGGGCGGTAGCGGCACCCTGACTTTACCTTGATTTACTGACATTGCCCTTCAATCCATCGCCCCAAAACCGCTTGCGCCTCGAACCGGAGGCCAAGCGGCAAGCAGCCAGCTTATGGCCCAAATTTTGGCCAGCCAAATTTCATCAGTGACGAAAAATGCCGTGTGGGCAGATTCAATGGCGGTGCAGATTCAATAGCGCAAACGCCCGACCAGGAAATGTTTGTGATAGCATTGCGATTCAATTATTTCAGAGTCAACCTTGAATACACCCAATATACTTGCTCCTGCGCCAACATCAGCACCATCCGGTGCCGATAACGGCTTGTCGGTCGGCACCTGGCTGGCGGATTACGAAATCACTGGCACCCTCGGTGAAGGCGGCTTTGGCATCGTGTATCTGGCGTTTGACCATGCCTTGCAACGCACGGTTGCCATCAAGGAATATATGCCCGCTTCCTTTGCCGGGCGTGCAGCCGATGGCACGGTGGTGGTGCGCGCTGAACGCCATGCGGCCACCTTTGCCGCCGGCTTAAAAAGTTTTATCAACGAAGCGCGCTTGCTGGCGCAATTTGATCATCCTTCTTTGGTGAAAGTATATCGTTTCTGGGAACAAAATCAAACCGCCTACATGGTGATGCGCCATTACCATGGCCAAACCCTTAACGATATTATTAAAAATCGCCCGGAAATCATTTCTGAAGCCTGGCTCAAATTAATTTTCAAACCGATTCTGGAAGCGCTCGATACGCTTGGCCAATCCAAAATCTTGCATCGCGATGTGTCCCCGGACAATATCATCGTGCAAAAAAATGGCGAAGCGGTCTTGCTGGATTTTGGCTCGGCCCGCCAGATTATCGGCGATATGACGCAAGGCCTGACCGTGATCTTAAAACCCGGCTATGCGCCGCTGGAGCAATATTCCGATGATGGCAGCGTTAGCCAAGGCCCATGGACCGATATTTATGCGTTGGCCGCCGTGATGTATTTTGCGATTCTGAAAACCCCGCCACCCAGTTCGATTGCACGCATCGTCAAAGATTCATGGCAACCGCTGCAAAGCGATGCTACGCCGGGTTATAGTCCCAAGTTTCTGCAGGCGGTGAATCAGGGCCTGGCCTTGCATTCTGAGGATAGACCGCAAAGCATGGATGAATTTCGGCGGCTTTTGGGTATCAGCGTGTTTGAATCGGCGCGCAAGTTGCGTACTGCCAGTACCATTCATGGCAGCGAAAGCGCGTCGGAAACCGATGATGTGATCAAGCTTGCGCCAATGAACGAGGCACCGCATAACGCTTACAACGCTCACCCCATCCCAGGCACCGATACACAAATCAATACCACACCGACCACGTTCGACCAAAGCAGACAAACTGGCCCGCATACTGGCCCGCATACTGGCCAAATCGAGCTAACCCGGCAGGCACTCAATGTAAGCAAATACTTGACGCTACCTTTCTTGGGTGCAAGCCTGGCGTTGCTGGCGCTGATGGCTGCACTGCTGTATTTTATGCTTGGCAAAAATAGCGCCAAGCCCCAAATCGGACCACAGTCAGATCAGCTGGCAACCGCTGCAAAGCGATGCTACGCCGGGTTATAGTCC
>JBKJLF010000705.1:0-39063 GCA_046597185.1 Burkholderiaceae bacterium
GCCGGTTGCGCCAGTCGAATCTCACCCAACAAAGACGCCAACAACACCAGCCGTTTGCGCTGTTGCGCGATGCCAAAATCGGGGCAAAATGCCTCTTGATAAGCAACATGGTAGCCAGATTGCTCCAGTGTGGCAACAAACTCAAAGAAGACGCTGTGCCGCTGTAGTTCCGGGACATTCTCCATGCTGATGACATCGGGTTTAACTTGCTGCACCAATCGGCCAAATTCATGCAGCAAACCCCATTTGTCATTATCCTGGGTAGGCGTGCCTTGGGTATATTTTGAAAAAGGTTGACAGGGTGCGCAGCCAACCAGCACGCGGGTATGGTGTGCCGGATAGCAGGCTGCGAGTTCTGCACCTGATAAGTCAGCAACACTGGTTTGATGAAATTTGCTGCCGCGATTGTTAAATTCGTAAGGGAAACAGCATGCAGGGTCAATATCAAACCCACTTACTACGGGGATGCCAGCATCAAGCATGCCACGGGTTAAACCACCCGCACCACAAAACAGGTCAACAGCGGCAATTAACGCGCTTTGCTTGCTATTTACCCGGCGCTTGCCGTACCGTTGTTCAGATTTCATCATTGTCTCGTACATCATCACATTCTAAAAACAGGCCCAAGAAGACTTGTAATTGCTCATCATAGCAAATTTTTCAGGCGAAAAAACGATTATCACCTACGTTTCGATATGCCTGCAAGCTTCCTGACGAGAATTTTCTTGGAAGGTTTTTACCGGAATGCACCTGTGCCTTGGTTTATATCCACGTTTCCTGCGCCCGATAATCCTCCGGCACATAGCTCAAATACTGCACAATCCGTGGCAGTGCCCCATGGTTGGGCGTAGCGCAATGCGGTAGCGCCTGATGCCAGATCACAAAATCCCCCGCTTCGCCTACCACCGGCACTGCCTGCAAACGCTGCACCGCCTCCTGCCTTGGGTCGGCACCTGGTGGCAGGCTGGCCAGCCAGCCGCCAATTTGGCGGTGAAAACCCGGCACGCAATGAAAAGCGCCATCGTTTGGCCCGCAATCACTGAGGTAGAGCAAACCCTGAAAGCGCTGTGGAATCGGCTGGGCCAGACTCACATCCCAATGCAAGGGGCTGCCCATGAAACGGTGGTTGGGCGATTCCGGTGGGTTGAAGCTGACCTGATCGATGGTTTTGTACAGCGCGCGGCTGCCGTACAGGGTTTCGTACGCATGGCGGATGTGGGCCGATTCGCGGATGGCGTTCAGCGCGGGGTGGTTGGAAAATTGCAGCATCAGGCCACTGCGCAGCGGGTGGGGCTTATACCATGAGGCGGGGGCATCCAGGCGCGCATCCAAACAATCCAACACAGCTTGCAGCGCAGCCTGGCAGTATGGTTTGGGGATGGCCGCTTTGAGCACGAGGTAACCATTTTCATCCCAAAACTGGCGCTCGGTGCTGCTCAGTTCTACGCTCCCTGCCAGTGCGCTGGCTGCACCCTGCGGGATTTGGTAGCGCTGCTGTTGTTCCAGTAGCCATGCGTAAAACCCCTCGGCACTGGGGCGCTGTTCCATCAGAAACCGGAGTGCAGCAGGCATGTAGACAGTCATTTTTTGCAGTGCGCGCAGTTCTGCTTCAAGATCGGAAGGCGGGTTGTTTTGCGCGCCTGTGCCTGCGCTGGCGGTGTCGCAGTGCCGCCGCCACAGATTGTGCAGAATGGGCCAGTCGTTCATGTTGGCATGCCTTTATTCCATGCGGATAGATAGTTCTGGATAATTTCCATGATGGTCAAACAGCGAATCCCGCTGCCTGCCAAAAATACTTGGCACAGTATAACTTGGGGCAGGTATCGTCGCCATCTGTTTTTGGAAAAATCGGTTGCCACGCCAGTTCGATGGCTCGGTGCAACTTGCCTTCCAATATTCCTTTGGGTGGCGCAGTAAGGGCAAATAATCGGCGACACGGATATTGCTTTTATCGAGCGATATCCATTCAAAATATTCGTGGTTTTTGCTGGTACACATAATCAAATCAATCGGTGTAGATCCGACCAGCTCAATTGTGAACACACCGTGTTCACAATGACAGCGGCAGGAAAGGCATCGACCATTTTCAGGCAATGCCAAAGTTGGCGTTCGCCCCAACCTTTGCCATATCTTGTTCCTGCGCAATTTTTACATCACCCGCTTCAAAATCATTTAGTAACAGCACGCTTGCATGGGTAAAGACCAACATAAAGGGGCAGGCATGGGCGTCGGCCAGCCAGTTCAAGCGCGCTTTTCACAACGTCACGCCTTAAAATAGGGCAGCAGCACGTTGCTGGGAAGATAAGAAGAAAAGTAGTAGTGGCACATGCGGATTTTGCAAAGGGTTGAAATATGACTGATAGTTAAATTTAATGACTTGATGCAACCAAAGATTGGTATAATTCCTTGGAGTCAGGAATCAATCGGCTACCAGTACTAGCCCCACTTCGGCCCAAAGTGGCAAAATTCATCAGTCTTGCCATTACCAGCAAACGCCTGTCCGGCCCGAGTAAATCGAATCCACAAATACAAGCAAGAAAAGTGAGACAATCATTACACGGAAATCAGCCGCATATAGCGCGAATCATCGTCTGCAAATGGGTTTAAATAATAATCAATAAATACTTTTTAGGGCATTATCCAGGTGAACCGATTTGTGCTTGGGTAGCGGCAACCCAAGCGTTGGTGCAAACGGGTACACGTAGTAATGGTAAATTGTTTCTTGCTGTTGATGACTTGGCGCAAGCGCTTGGTAGGCCGCTTTCGCATTTTGGCGGTGTGAAGAATTTGACGATTTTGGTACAAGATTTGCGCGGTATTGGCGCTAAAATAGGTGTGCCACAAAGAATAGCTCACCTTCGCCAAGCATTAAGTTTGCTCCCACGCGATGGCAGTGTTATGCTGATAGGCGTTAAATTGATGAAAAATGATGGCACCACTGTACGGCATGCCATGTATTTGTATTATGACTATTTTGGCCGAATAAGAATTATGGATCGAACAGGGGTATATACTAAATTGTCTGATATTGGCCCGATTTATGGTGCAAAAGAAATTATTTTACAAGAAGCGGTTAGGGTGGAAGGTGTCTATGCAAAAATTGTTGGCCCCAAGGGATTAACTATACTGGTTATGGAAGTGCTTGGCGTTGTGGCAACGGAGAAAAAATAATGGCTATCCCGCTCGCACAAAGGCGTGACGCGCTTGAACGCGCAACCTGCCACGTTCAAGTGGCATTATGCGATATCCCGACCAGCTTTGACAAGCCATTCGGCGAGTTGTTTGTCAATGGAAAAGTTGTTCAAATCTTCAAATCTGATGCCAACCTCAGGATTGGCGATATGGTTCAATTTTCTGTCCCCGTTGTCAACCGGAGCGAAGAAGAATTTCCATTTGGGGGGCAAATGTTTTGGTTTGATGAATTGCAAAATGCCAGATATCTTGAGGTCTGCCTGAATGGTGAAACGCAGCAATATCAAACGGCACTCGATCTGCATGCGCTTATTTCTGAACCATCAAACTCACCTGTTATCCATTTTGAAGATTTTCCCACGCGCAACAAACGTCCTTGGTGGCGGTTTGGATTTTGAGTTTGTTGCGACTTCAGGCTTACTTTTTAATTGGCTCCGTCTTTAAATCCCCCGCCTCAAAAGCACCCGGTAACAGCGCACCAGCATGGGTAATCGCCATCACTCCTTGCACATTACCAAGGATAACTTCCAGCCCGGCTCCACCCAATTCCAGCATCACTTGGCGGCATGCACCGCAGGGCGAAATTGGCCCGCTGGTGGCACCAATCACCGCCAGCGTTTGGAATTGACCGGGCCGATAGCCCGCTGCAATCGCGCTATAAAATGCGGTGCGCTCGGCGCAGTTGGTCAGGCCATAGGAAGCGTTTTCCACATTGCAGCCGGAAAACACGGTGCCATCCTGGCATTGCAGCGCCGCACCGACCTGAAATTCGGAATACGGTGCCCAGGCATTGAGGCGGGCTTTGGCGGCAAGGGCGATGAGTTGGCTGGGGGTCATATTGGCTCCGGTTGGGGGGAAGTTGAGTATTTTAATTCGGGGCAACACGTTGGTACACCAACGGCGTGGCATTGGTTTGAGTGTCTATTTGCGCATCGATTTGATATGCGGCTTGAATTTCGCGTATCGCCTGTTCCGCGCCAGCCTGGCTTTGTGCATGCACCAGCGCCATGGGCTGGCCTGCGCGCACTTGCGTGCCCAGTTCGGCCAGTTCGGTGATGCCAACCGCATAATCGATGATGTCACTCGGTTTGCGCCGCCCGCCACCCAGGGCCACCACTGCCAGCCCCAGGGCGCGGCAATCACAGGCGCTCAGCACGCCATCGGCCAAGGCAGGTACGGGCACCACCAGCGGCGCATGCGCCAAATGGCGCTTTGAATGTTCCAGCAAATCCGCCGGGCCACCCAGCGCGCTCACCATGCGTGCAAAGCGCTCCGCCGCCTGGCCGGAATCAAGCGCGTGCAGCAGCTTTTGCTCTGCCTGCGCCGCATTGTCGGCCAAACCGCTCAGTACCAGCATTTCGCCACACAAAGCCATGGTGACTTGATGCAAACGGGCGGGGCGGCTTTTGCCAGTTAAATAATCGATCGCGCATTGCATTTCCAGCGCATTCCCGGCGCACGGGGCCAGGCTTTGATTCATATCGGTGATGAGCGCAGAGGTGCGCATGCCGGCACCATTGCCCACCGCCACAATCGATTGCGCCAGTTCCAACGCTTTTTCTGGCGTGGGCATGAAGGCACCGCTGCCCAGTTTCACATCCATCACCAGCGCATCCAGACCCGCCGCCAGTTTTTTGGAGAGAATCGAGGCCGTAATCATGGCTACCGATTCCACCGTGGCGGTCACATCGCGGATGCTGTAGACGCGTTTATCGGCCGGGGCCAGTTGTGCGGTTTGGCCGATAATTGCCACGCCCACGGTTTGCACCACGCGGCGCACGGTGTCTGCGTCGGGCGTGGTGTTGTAGCCGGGAATGGCGTCAAATTTATCCAGCGTGCCGCCCGTGTGGCCCAGGCCACGCCCGGAAATCATCGGTACGTAACCACCGCAGGCGGCAATCATCGGCCCCAAGGCCAGCGACACCAGATCACCCACGCCACCGGTGGAATGTTTGTCCAGCACCGGGCCGGGCAGGTTCAGGCTGGCCCAATTCAAGACCTGGCCCGAGTCGCGCATGGCGAGGGTGAAGGCGATGCGCTCGTCGATGTTCATGTCGTTGAAAAATACTGCCATCGCCAGCGCGGCGACCTGGCCTTCGCTGATACTGTTATCGGTAATGCCGCGCACGAAAAATTCGATTTCGGCACGGTTTAGCGCGCCACCGTCGCGTTTTTTACGGATGATTTCTTGAGGCAGGAACATGGTTTGTCTCTCGTTTGATAAAGAAGGATGCTGGCACAGGTGCCCACTCTACGCGCGGGGTTTAAACACCGTACGGTAGCCAAATATTTTTGACCTGGCTGGCATGCTGCAAAAAGCGCTGGCCCTGGCCTTGTTTGGCATCAAACCAATCGCGCCCACGGCCACCGCTGACCCAGGTACGCTTCATGCTGCCAGCAGATAAACGCTCCACTTCGGCGCAACCGCTGGCGCTACCGTCATGCCGCCATACTGCCGCCACGTCGTGGTGTTCTGCCAGCGTGCGCGCCAGTTCATTGGCCTTGCCCGTGATGATGTTGAGCGCGCCGCCGGGCAGGTCGGAGGTATCGAGCACCTGATAAAAATCCAGCGCCGCCAAGGGCTTGGTTTCCGAGGCAATCGCAATCACGCGGTTGCCCAAAGCCAAAGCCGGGGCCACCAGCGAAATAAAGCCCAGTAACGGCGCTTCGTTCGGGCATATCATGCCGATCACGCCAACCGGTTCATTCAAGGCCACGGCAATGCCTTGCAGCGGCGGTTGATGCACCTGACCATCCCATTTATCGGCCCACGCGGCGTAATAAAACAGCCGTTCCAGCGACAGTTCTACTTCGCGCTCGGGCTGGCTGCAGCCCATGCTGGAGAGGCGTGCGGCAAATTCCTGGCTGCGTGCTGCCAGATTTTCTGCAATGTAGTACAACACCTGCGCCCGGTTATGCGCGCTGGCACTGCTCCAGCCACTGGCTTTGTGCGCCGCTTCCACCGCATTGCGGATGTCTTTACGGTTGCCTTCCGGGACTTCGCCAACCAGGCTCTGATCCGGCCCAAATATCTGGCGGGTGTAAGCGCCGTCCGGGCGCACCTGGGCACCGCCGATATACAGTTTGGCGGTGCGGTCGATGCCAAAGCCTGTGGGTGTACTGGCAGCGTTGCCTGGCTCGGTCAGACTCAACATCGGCAGTGGGGCCGCTGGCCGTGCATCGTCGGCCTTGGCCACCAGATATTCCAGCAAGCCTTCGCGTCCGCCTTCACGCCCATAGCCGGATTCGCGCACGCCGCCAAAGCCGCAAGCGGCATCAAACAGGTTTGCGCTATTCACCCACACCACGCCCGCCTTCAACTGCGGCGCAATCGCCAGCGCCTGACCTATCGATTCACTCCAAACGCAGGCGGCCAAGCCATACACGGTGTTATTGGCCAGCAAAACCGCCTCTTGCGGGGTGCGAAAACTCATCGCTACCAGCACCGGGCCAAAAATTTCCGCTTGCGCCACTTCGGCACTGCTGGCAGCGCCAGTAATCAGGGTAGGGCGATAATAATGGCCACTTTCCGGCAAACTGCATTCCGTCTGCCACACGCTACAGCCCTCGGCGCGCGCACCTTGCACCAGCGCATCCACCCGTTGCCATTGTTCACGGCTGACCAAACTACCAACATCAATCGATTTATCATGCGGGCTACCCACGCGCAACTGGCTCATGCGGCGTTTCAGTTTGCTCAGAAAGTGCGCTTCGATTGATTCTTGCACCAATAACCGCGACCCGGCACAACAAACCTGGCCCTGATTAAACCAAATGCTATCAACCAGCCCTTCGACGGCGGCATCCAGATCGGCATCGGCAAAGACGATGAAAGGCGATTTGCCGCCCAGTTCCAGCGAAAGCTTTTTGCCGCTGCCCGCGCTTTGCTGGCGGATCAAACGACCCACTTCAGTCGAACCAGTAAAAGCGATTTTATCCACGCCGGGGTGGGCCACCATGGCCGCGCCCACTTGACCGTCACCGGTAATGATATTGATCACGCCCGGCGGCACTTGCGCCTGCTGGCACAGTTCGGCAAACAACATGGCGGTAAGTGAAGTCCATTCGGCCGGTTTAAACACCACCGTATTGCCAGCGGCCAGCGCGGGGGCAATTTTCCAGGCCAGCATCAGCAGCGGAAAGTTCCATGGCACAATTTGCGCCACCACGCCTACCGGGCGGTAGTCGGGCAATTCGCTCTCCAGCATTTGCGCCCAGCCAGCATGGTAATAAAAATGGCGCGCGGCCTGCGGGATGTCGATATCGCGGGCTTCGCGAATCGGCTTGCCATTGTCCAGCGTTTCCAGCACCGCAAACAGGCGTGCGTGCTTTTGCAGCAGGCGCGCCAGCGCGTACAACACACGCGCACGCTGGTGGCCGGGCAGCGCTTGCCATGGCGCGAGTGCGGCGCGTGCGGCGGCGACCGCTTGGTCTACCTCGGCGCTGGTGGCTTGCGTCAGTTGCGCCAGCGTGCTACCGTCAGCCGGGTTCAGGCTGGCAAAGGTATCGTGCGCAGCAGTAAATTGATTATTGATGAACAGGCCCAAGCCATCGCTATGGCTGGCTAGCCAGGTGCGTGCGGCTTGCAGGCCTTCGGGGGAAGGGCCGTAGTCCATGGTGTCAAGGATCTCGTGAATAGTGGGTTGGGTCGGCATGGCTGGTTCTCAGGTTTATGGCTCAATGTGCTTGAGTTTTGTTGTTCAGGGTTGCGCAAAATCAGGGCTGCGCAAAATCAAGGCATGGCGTGGCGATGGCTGGCCGAATAGTGGCCCGTCACATAGTGTTCCAATTGCCGTTCGATATCGGTCAACAAGCTCGAAGCGCCCAGGCGAAACAGTTCTGGTTCCAGCCAGGCGCGGCCCAATTCTTCCTGCATCAAAATCAAAAATTGCAGGGCACTTTTGGCGCTGCTGATGCCGCCTGCGGGTTTAAAGCCGATTTGAAAGCCGGTTTCATCAAAATAATCCCGAATGCAGCGCACCATGGTCAGCGCTACGGGCAGGGTGGCGTTATGCGCTTCTTTGCCGGTCGAAGTTTTAATGAAATCCGCCCCCGCCTGCATGCATACCCACGAGGCTTTGGCCACGTTTTCCAGGGTTTGCAAGTCGCCCGTGGCTAAAATGGCTTTCACGTGGGCCTCGCCGCAAGCTTGCCGATAAGCGCGCATTTCATCATACAGGGCTTGCCAATTGCCAGTTAGCACGTGCTGGCGGGTGATGACGATATCAATTTCAGCCGCACCGGCCGCGACCGATAATTCAATCTCGCGCAGCTTGGTTTCCATGCTGGCAAGGCCCGCCGGGAAGGCGGTGGAAACGGCGGCAATCGGTAAATTCCCCGCGCCATGCTGCAACAGGGTTTCGCGTGCCGGGGCGATCATTTCGTGGTAGACGCAGACCGCACCTACGCGTAGCGGCTGGTTTAAGCCGAGCGCGGCTTGCAAATCGGCGCGTAGCGGGCGCATCGCTTTCAGGCACAATCGCTCAACCCGGCCCGGCGTATCGTCGCCGCCCAGGGTGGTTAAGTCCATGCATTGCAGCGCTTTGATTAACCACGCGGCTTGATACTGGTTTTTGAGCGAACGGCGTGCGGTGAGGCTGGCGCAGCGCCGTAGCGTGGCGGCGTGATTGACTTTGATATGGTTGACCCAGCTTAAATCGAGCTCGCCAATCGGGTTGCGCGCGGGGTGGGTAGGTTTTTGATTCATAATACAGCACGTCCAAAGTGAAGAGGTGGAAGGCCCAAATGGCGGGCCAGGGTTTGGCCGATGTCGCTAAAACTGTCGGCCACGCCCAGCGCCTGGGGCGCTACTTTCGGGCCGAAAAAAATCATCGGAATATGTTCGCGCGTATGGTCGGTGCCGCGCCAGGTGGGGTCGCAGCCGTGGTCGGCGCAAATTACTGCCAAATCATCCGGCTGCATTAAGGCTTGAAATTCGGGTAACCGCGCATCCAGCGCTTGCAGGGCATCGGCATAGCCGCCCACGTCGCGCCGATGGCCGAAATTTTGATCGAAATCGACAAAGTTGACAAAGCTTAAGCTGCCATCGGGGGCGCTGCCTGGTTTGCCAACCCCGGTGCTGCCGTTGGGCTGCTTGCCGACCAATTCCAGCAAGCGCTCAAACAGCGCCATATTGCCATCGGCTTTGATCTCTTGACTGATGCCCCGGTGCGCAAAAATATCACCGACTTTACCCACCGCCAACACTTGGCCGCCATGTTCGACGATTTTATCCAGCAAAGTGGGCGCGGGCGGCGGCACCGCATAATCTTTACGCCGCGCGGTGCGTTGGTATTGCCCGTTTGCGCCGCTGAACGGGCGCGCAATCACCCGGCCAATGTGGTAAGGTGCCACCAGTTTGAAGGCGGTTTCGCATAGCGCATACAGGCGCTCCAGCCCGAAATGGCTTTCGTGCGCGGCAATTTGAAAGACAGAGTCGCCCGAGGTGTAAATAATCGGCTGGCCAGTGGCGCAATGTTGGTCGCCCAGGCGTTGAATAATTTCCGTGCCGGAGGCGTGGCACAGGCCCAGCAAACCCGGCAATTGGCCTTGCGCGATTAAGGCATCGGTTAATTCAGTGGGAAAGCATGGTTCGCTGCGGCCAAAATAGCCCCATTCAAATTCAACCGGTACGCCGGCAATTTCCCAGTGGCCGCTGGGGGTGTCTTTGCCTGTCGAGCGTTCGCGTGCCGCACCAAAGGCGGCGTTAAAACCGTCGCGCTGCGTAAAGCCGCTGGCCCATTCACCGCAGGCGGCGTGGGCGGCGGCGGCCAAGCCCAGCGCTTCCAGATTCGGCAGGCGCAGTGGGCGGCCTTGCTGGCTGCACCAATGTGCGATATGGCCGAAGGTATTGGCCCCCGCGTCGTCAAAACGCACGGCGTCCGGTGTGGCCCCAAGGCCAAAGGAATCAAGCAATAAGATAAAAGCACGTGGCATGGTGGCTGCCTCCAAGTCGGTATTCAGGTCGGTATTGAGGTCGGGTTGGGGATTCTTGCACAAATTTGGACATAACGGTTTGCGTGTTACGTATGTCAGGTATTTGCAATTGCTCCCGCGCAAGTTTGCTCAGGCGCTACCTCAGTGAGCCATTTCCCGTCCCAAATCGCCGCTTTTAATTGTGCTGCGCTTTGTTGCCAGGTCAACCAGGGCAAGTGTTCTGAGCTTGGGGCGCGGCCAGCTTCAAACAGGCTGAGCCAGGCGCGCACGGCTTTGGCCAGGTCTTGCGCTTGCAAGCCATCAAAATAAAACGCATATGCGCCGCTGACTTCTTTAAACACCGGGATGCCGCGCGCAATAATCGGCAAATGGTGTTGCGCCGCTTCAATCAGCGGCAGGCCAAAGCCTTCGGCTTCCGAGGCGGCCAGCAGGGCGGTGCTGGCCTGGTAGACTGCCAGCAACATTTCATCCGAAATACCGGCCAGCCAAAATAGGCGCTTACCCAGTTCCGGGTGGCTGTTCAGGCGTTGGGCCAGGGCGTCCACCATCCAGCCATGTTTGCCAACGATGACCAGATTGATATCTATGCCTTGTTGCCAGAGTAATTCAAAGGCCGCCAAGGCTTGGGCGTGGCCTTTGCGCGGCTCCACCGTGCCCACCATTAACAGCGAGCGGCGTTGGCTTAGCGCTTGCAGGGTGGCGGGGGCCGATTCGGGCATGCCGGTGCTGGGGTTGCTGGCGTCAATATCAGCCCCCAGATGGAAATAGCCAATCGAGAGTGGGCGTTGGCGTGGAATCGGTAGCGGGTTGGCGACCAACCAGGTTTGCACTTCGGCGGCCACCGCCTTTGAAATACAGAGCAAGCCATCGCTGACACTGGCTACCGTTTGCACCCATGCGCCAAAGTCGGTTTCGCTGCCAGTGGGGAAGGCGTCCGGCCGCAGCAGCGGTAAAATATCGTAGACAATAAAATGAACCCGCACGCCCAAATCTCGCAACGCCAGTAAGCGCGCCTGGCTTTGGGTGGTACCCTGGATGAATAAATCCAGGCCAATAAAAATATCACCGGGGCGTGCCTGAATCGGCGTGTCGGGCACAGCAAACTGGCTCACGCCACACTGCTTGGCCATATATTGGCAGGCATAGTGGTAAGGTTGATTGCCACCCCGGGTGAAGACTGGCTCAATCCTGAAACCTGCCGGGGTTTGTTGCAATAGCGCCATAACAATGCTGCGTACCACCCGTTGGATGCCGGTTTTTAAATCGGTTTGCACCATGGCAGAAATATCGATGAAGCATTGCTGCAACTGGCCCGGCACAACCTGACAAGCCTGATTGTTGGCAATGGCGGCGGCGCAGGCCAGATAATCAGCCTCACTCGGGCTACTTAAGCTGGACAGATTATCCAGCGCATTTAATAATTGGCGATACGGCCGGTTGCGGCCATGGCGGGCAAACTGTTCGATGGCGTCGCGGTATTGCAGCGCGACAGGCTCGGGCGCGTGGGCGGCTTGCATATAGGCGCGCGCACGGTTGCGCAACTGCTCGCGCAACCCGGCTTGCTGGCGTAAATCCAGCAGCGCTTGCGTCAGCGCGGGTAGTGGGCAGGCATCGTCGAGCTTGATCAAGACATCGTCGGGTAATTCGATATTCGCACCATGGGCGTTGACGATGGTGGGCAAGCCATGGAGCAGGCAATCGAGCACCGCCGCCGAGGTTTCGCCCCGGCCCTGGGTGCGCAGTTGCACCGCTGCATCGGCGGCTTGCAGCCAGTATTGGTAATCTTGCGCGCTGACGAAACCGGTGATGCGCACCTTGGCGCGGCCCCGCAGGCGCGCAGCCAGCGCCTGGCCATATTCGCCTGGCTCGTTGGCACCGACAAAAATAAGTTCGCACTGGGGATCTTGCGCCAGTGGGCTTGCTTCCCATGCGTCCAGCAGGCGGTCGTTGAATTTGGTGCGACCGATCATGCCAAACGAGCAGACAATAAACTGGCCAGCAGCCAGCCCGAGGTGCTCGCGTGCCTGTTGCGTCATCGTTTGTTCCTGCGTTGTTGCTTCCTGCGTTGCTGCGTCTTGTGTTGCTGGTGGAGCCAGCGCCGTCGGGCCAGGCGGTAAGCAGCGCAGCAGCGGAATCACACGCCAATGGTGGGTGGCATCCTCGCCATACCATTGCTGCGCCAGTTTGGCAGGAAAGTTCGAATGCACGATCACGCCATCAGCACTGTCGAGCATGGTTTTATTGCACGGATATTTCCAGCGCGATTGCGCCATCCCGGTTTGCTGCTGATCGAGCAAGGCACTCCAGCCGTGCGCCTGATACAGCATGCGCTCAAAGCATCCGGCTAAAGCGTCACTACTTTGCAGGTATTCCAGCACATTGCCCAAAAAGAAATCGTGCAACACCAAAATGCCGGGGTATTGTTCGAATAATTCAAACATGTGTTGATGCATGGGGGAATTGCCCATGTGGTACAGCACCCGGTCGAATTGGCTGGCGTGCTGGCGGAACCACGCCACGCTGTGCATTGGGATATGGCTTTCGATCCATGGCGCATTGATTTGCGCCTGCGCCAAAATTAATTCGACCTGGTAGTATTGATTCAAATGCGGGACCAGGTCGGCACTGTAATCGGCAATGCCGGATTGTTCGGGTGGCAAGGGTGAAATATACGCCAGTCTGGGGCGCTTAGCGGTGGCAGTGCTGGCAGTCGGGGTTGCAGCAGCGGCGCTGTCAATCGGCGCGCTGGCCTGCGGATCTGCCAAATTCGTGTTCAAGTAAGCGCCCAGGTTTTCTTGCGCATCCAGGCAGTGGCTGGCCCTGGCCAAAATGGCCTGCTGACGCGGCGTCAGCGCTTGCGCGCCTGAGCCAAGGCGCACCACGGTAGGCCAGGCACTATTGCCATCAATTGCGACCACTACGTCGGCGCGGGCGAATAATTCGGGAATATACACCAGATCGGGCTTCAGGCAAGCCAAAAAATGCTCGCGCAGCGGCTCGCAGGCGCGCGCCAGCCACGGCTGATTGGCTGCCACAGCGGGAAGGCTATAATCGAGCACTTGCACCGGCAAATGGCCCAAGGCCGCGCGCGTGGATTCAATCGCGCCAGAAAACTGATTACAAACGGCCACGATGACGTGGTGCGACAGAGCGCAAAGTTGTTCCACTTCGCATAAAACAGCGGGGCTGATGCCGGCGGGGAGATCAATAACGAGGCGCATGATGGATGACGTATTGGCTAAGGAAATCAATGGGAATCAACGATGGCGACGGGTGAGATCGGCAAACACATTGCGCGCGCTCACGGGCAGTTCACGCAAGGCATCAGGCAGTGCCGCTTCGTTCGCGCTCAAGGGTAGCGGGGTCGGGTCTTGCCGAATTTGCGCCAGTTGCTGTTGCATCAGCGCCTTTAAACGCGGAAAGCGGCCAATCAGCGGCAACAGCGTGCGCCGCATCGGTTCTTGCCGCGCCAGCCAAACGAGGGTGCGTTTGACCATGCGCCAGGCGCGCAGCGGCAGAGGATTAATCACAAAATGCTGGCGCGTCTGGCGCGCCAGCCAGCGCAAGGGGCGCGTAATGCGCCAGGAAAAGCTGGCCTGATGGGCCGTTAATTGCTGCTGCAAATCGCTGGCCCAGGCACTATTGGCGTGCAGTTGCGCCAGTTGGCTCGCGTTCACGCCTTGCCAATGCGCAATCTGGTTTTGTAAATCGACTTGCTCGGCGTGGTGTTGCGCGGCTTGCTGGGCGCTTTGTTGCTCAAATTGCGCCAGTTGCTCACGCTGCGCCTGTTCGGCTTGTAGCTGCAGCGACAAATGCTGCTCTGCCTTATCCCAGGCGCGCACCAAATGCACGGTCACGTAATTATCAAACACATTCACCGGGGTTTGCAGCGCCGCCAGTAATTCGGTTTTTTCATCGGCCACATAATAGCGGTTCAAACCGTCAAACCAGGCAAACTGGTAAGCATGCGCGGTGATCAGGTGTTCCCAGCTTTCATGATTGGTAACGCGGCTATTGGGCAGGGTCGCTTCAATCACCAACACCCAGGGCCGCCAGCGTTGAAAATCCATCCCGCGCAATACTTCGGCTTCAAAACCTTCGACATCAATTTTCAAAAAATGAATCGGTCTATCCACATATTG
The DNA here is from genome assembly GCA_046597185.1 of Burkholderiaceae bacterium. Lineage (GTDB taxonomy): Bacteria > Pseudomonadota > Gammaproteobacteria > Burkholderiales > Burkholderiaceae_D > CAMBDR01. The sequence continues at coordinate 14,271 of JBKJLF010000705.1, forward strand.
CTGGCAAATCCCATCCAGCCGCCGCACCGGCACCGTCAACTCGGCCACGGTATAGCCGTCTTGCCGGTGTTGTGCCGCCACGCCAGCATCGGGCGAAGCCCAGCCGCGCACGTCGGGCACATCGTAGAGCGTGAGTTCGCCATCACTGGCACCGGCCGCCACGCCCAGATTGATGTCGCGCGGACGCTCCTGTTCCAGCTTTTGCTGGTGCATTGGCAGCGGCTCAATATTGATGCCATACCAGCCGCGCAGATAAAACGCCTTGGTGACCGAATGGTCTTCCGGATCATTCGCGCCGACATCGATATAAAAGCCGTTTTTGATATGGCCCAGCGCGCGCCACAGCAGCACGTCTTCGTAATTTTGGGCGTAAGAGGTAAAGTAGCTCATTGAATTTAACTTATCGAATTTAGCTTATCGAATTCAACGAAGGACTGCGTTGAATTTGAATTTCAGGATCAAGCCAGGCGCAGCCTTCAAAATGTTCGCGACTCAGGTTCATGACGTTAAATACCAGCGCCAAATCGCGCCACTCATAATTATTCACCAAATGGGTGTCGGTAGAAACCAGTGCGGTGGCAATCGAATAGCTGCCTGGCCCCAAATTGGCTTGAAACGCGATGTTGAAGGTCAGCGTTTCACCCGCAGCCACATCGTCTTGCGCCATTTGCTTTAAATGGGTATTGGTGCCATACATGACCTGGCCCAGCCGATCTTTAATCATATACCCCAATACCAGGCGCGGGATGGCGGCATAGGTTTTGACGCGGATTTCAAGGCGTACCGGGCTGGCCACATCAATCGTATCCACCACTTCCCCCGCCGGATTGAACAGGGTGATGGCATCCACTTTGGCTTCACCGGTGCCGGAAGTGGTTTGCACCTTGCCGTCCTCACGCGTTTCCAGTCGCACGGTTTGGTTCTCGCGCTCGGCAATCAGGGCATTGTATAAATCCATGATTTCTTCCGGCCCACCCTGGCAGGCCAGTTTGCCCGCGTTGAGTAAAATGGCGCGGTCACAAATCGATTGAATTGCGCCTTTGTCGTGCGACACAATCAACAGCGTGCTACCTTCACGGCGGAAGGCGCGGATGCGCTCAAAACTTTTATGCTGGAAGTAGGCATCCCCCACCGACAAGGCTTCGTCGATGATCAACACATCGGGCCTGCGTGCGGTGGCCACGCTAAAGGCCAGGCGCATTTGCATGCCGCTGGAATAGGTGCGCACCGGTTGGTCGATATATTCGCCAATTTCGGCAAAGGCTTCAATGCCGGGCATTAAAGCGTGCATATCGGCGGCGGATAAACCGATCAGTTGGCCCGCCATCAAGGCATTTTGGCGGCCGGTAAAATCGGGGTGAAAGCCCATGCCCAGTTCCAGCATGGCGGCCACCCGCCCTATAATTTGCACGCTGCCGGTGCTCGCTTGCGCGGTGCCGCTGATCAGTTTCAACAAGGTCGATTTACCAGCACCATTAATGCCGATCAAACCGACCGCTTCGCCAGGGGCGATCTCGAAAGCAATGTCTTGCAAAATCCATTTGACTTGATGTTGCGCGCCGCGCCAGGGTAGTAGCCATTCGAGCAGACGCGACCAGCGCGTTGGGTAGCGCTTGTAGGCTTTGCCCAAACCTTCGACCCTGATCGTACCGTTCATGCTCATCGGGTTGGTCATAACTCATCCACCATTTCCCCGGAGCGGCGGCGAAACAGCAGCACGCCCATCACGCACAAACCCGCACCCAGCAGCGCCAATGGCAGCAGCGAAGCCCAATTCGGCCAAGCCGCATGCACCAGCACGGTTTGATAAGCGCGGATCAGTGCGGCCATCGGGTTAAGCGCAATCCAGCCCTGCAATTCGGTCGGTAGCACGGTGGCGGGGTAGACAATGGGCGTGAGCCAAAACCAAAACTGTAAAAAGATCGTGAAAAACTGGCCCACGTCGCGGAAAAACACATTCAACACCGCCAACACCATGCCCAAACCAATCGCAAACAGTATCTGCAGCAATAGCAGCGGCAAAATCGCCAGAAAATGCCAACTGGGAAAATTGCCCGAGCCAATTAAAAACAAGGTGAACAAGCCAAATATAATGGCAAAATTCAATAACGCCGAGAGCACCACAATCATCGGCAGGCAGATGCGCGGGAAGCTGATTTTTTTGATCAGATTGGCATGCTCCAAAAACACATTTTGCGCCCGACTGATGATTTCCGCAAACAGGCCCCAGGTGAAAATGCCCGCGCACAAATAAATGCTGTAGGCAAATTCACTGTTCAAATCGGGCAGTTTGGCATGCATCACCTTGGCAAAAATCAGGGTGTAGACCAAAATCATGGCCAGCGGGTTAAGCACCGTCCATGCCGCGCCCAGCATCGAATTGCGATACTTGATTTGAAACTCGCGTTGTACGCTGCCAAGAATGAAGCCGCGATAAGCCCACAGACCTTTTAACATGGTGGGCTGACCTTTAAAAATTGGTAACAGCGGTGGCAACAGGGCAAGAATGGGATCATGGGAAAATGGGTTGGCGCAAATCTTGTGAGGACAAAGGGCGCAATTATACCGTAAGCGGTGAGGCTTTTGTCGTAGACTTGAGTCTGTGATGGATTATGGGATGGTTCAGGGAATGGTTTCACCTTGTATCAGGCGTTGCAAGGCTTCCGGGTTACGAATAATCAAACGATGGGCTTCTTTTTCCACAATCCCTTGTTGCGTCAACGTGAGCAGGGCGCGCGTGACGGTTTCGCGGCTGGTGTTAATCATGTTTGCAATATCTTGATGCGTTGGCAAGTTTTCCACCACATTCGGGCTATCCGGATTTTTTTGCCGCAATAACACCAAAAAGGTATAAATGCGCCGGGTGGCATTATTAATGCTGAGTAAGGCGCGAAATTCGGAATCGCGTTGAATTTTTTGTGCCAGGTGGCGCAGCATTTGGTTGGCGACCGATGGCGAGTGCGAAAACAGGTGCAGCGCCGTCGGCGCGGGTAAAAACGCGACCAGGGCTTCGCTGGTGGCCACTACCGAGGCGGAGCGGGTGGAGCCGTTAATGACGGCAATTTCGCCAAAAAAGTCGCCCGGCACCAACATGCGCAAACCAATCGCGCGGCCATCTTCGGTCACATCAATCACTTGCAATTGGCCGGAGAGCAAAAATAGCAAACCGTCACCGCTGCCGCCTTTTTGCAAAACCACATCGCGCTTATTGTATTGACGAAAGCGCAAGGCGCTTTTGACGCGAATAATTTCATCATCGGATAAGTCCGCCAGCAGCGGAATCTTGCGCAAATGAACTTGAACATTTTGCCGCGCCGCAGTACCATCGCCAGCCTGTGCTTCGGGCTGGTTTGCGTCATCGGGGTTAATTACGGTCATTTCGAGGCCAGAGGGCATCATGCTTGCATTTCGGTGAGTTGTCTAAAACAGCGCTATTTTAGCGCAAAATCGATTTTGCGTAAGTCCTGATTAGTATTGCCACAGCCAGTTGAGCTGCAATTGGCGGTTTTGGTATTGGTAGATGGAAATATTTTCGCGATTCCAGGTTTGCCGCCATTCGAGTTGCACACTTTGTCTGGCACCCAGCGGATATTGTAAGCCCGCGCGCAAAATATTGGTTTCCTGATCGCGCCGTCGATCAATCAGACCCGGCAAATAATCGGTTTGACCGAACCAGGTTTGGTGCGTCCAGGCAATATCACCCAGCAAATTGCCCTTGATGGGGCTGCGCCACTGTAGGCTGGAAAGCCAGCCTTTGCGCTCGCCCCCCGGGCGCGCGGCGCTACCGCGATCAATTAAATACCCGGTACTGGCTTGCAAAGTCGATTGCCCGGCTTGCCAGCCAAGGTGGGCGCGTAATTCCAGGTTATTTGCATTGAAATTGCTCAGCGTTAAATATTGCGTGTGCGAAAGGTTGGCAGAGAAGCCTACTTGCCAGCGTTCCGACAGCCTGAGCGGTGGGCTAATACGCATTTGCAATTGCGATTGGCGTTGATAGAGTTCACCGCCCAAACCGACCCAACCCGTCAGCGCGGTATTTTTGCCGGTCCAGCTGCCCAGACGCCAATTTTGTTCAAAGCCGATAAATAAAGCCGTATTATTGTAGCGATTCAAATGATCATTGCTGCGGGCGAACAATTGCACAAAGCCCAAGCCACCGTTGGAAGTTAATTCGAGCGAATAATCGGCATTAAGTGTGGTGAAATGGTCGGGGCGCGGTAAAAATTCGGGCGACAATTGCAATTCAATTTGCCCTGTGCCACGTGGAATGGAAAAAATCGGATTCGATGCGCCTTGATTCACATTTTGATCATAGCCGCGCCCTAGGCTGATATTGGTGTGGCTTTGGCGTTTAAATTGTTTGCAACCCAGCGAACGTTGTAGCGCGATAATTTCTGCAATCGCAGGTTCCGGCGGAAAGCGTTGTTCAATCGCCTTAAAAAACGCGTCGGCTTCGGCCTCGTTGCCAATTTGGCATTGAATCATGGCCAATTCCATATAGGCACCGGCGTGGTAGGGCGCTTGGGCAATCAAACGATTCAAGGTGATATTGGCATCGCCTTTGCGGCCTTCTGCAATCGATTTGAGTGCTTCTATATAGAGTAGATCGGCTTCATTGGGCGAAATTTCGGGCGCGCTTTCTTGCGCATGCGCAAGCTGGCCCATGAGCAGCGCCCACAAGGTCAGCAACAGGGCCTGGGCCGCCATGCGTTTGCAGACTTGCTTTGGCGCAAAATGTGTAAAAAGAATAATTCGCACAATGTCGATTTTCAGGTTTAGCTCAGGTTTGATTCAGGTTTTGCCCAAGGCTGGCAGAGTAACAGGGTTAATATATGCTAAAATGTGATGGCTGTCACAGAATTTGCCGAAATAAAGCGGAAAATGGCAGAAAAAAGGGGGCTATCATGGTGCGACTATGCGTATTAAGTGTTGTAAGTTTGTTTGTTGCGGCTTTTGCACAAGCAGGTGAGGCGGGGCGGATTGTTTTCGTCACCGGGGCGGCGTATAGCGCCAATGTTGCTTTGCAGCAGGGGCAAGCCATTGCGGAAGGGGCGGAGCTGAGCACCGGGGCGGACGGTTATGTCTATTTAAAGACGGTCGATAATGGATTTTTGATTTTGCGGCCCGCAACCCGCGCGCGCATTGTGGCTTACCATATTGATGCAGTCAATCCGGCCAATACCCGTATCAAATTTGAATTAATCAGTGGTGTGGCGCGTAGTATTTCCGGGCAGGCTGTGAAGGCGGCGCGGCAAAATTTCCGTTTTAATACGCCGGTTGCGGCAATTGGGGTGCGCGGCACCGATTTTACCGTGTTCACCAATAACGAAACCTCACGCGTGGCGGTGTTTTCAGGCGGTATTGTGGTCAGTGGCTTTGCCGGGGCGTGTGGCCCTGAAGGTACAGGCCCTTGTGAAGGTGGCGGCAGCCATGAATTGACGGCCAGCCAGGTCGGACAGTTATTGCAGGTCAAGCGCGGTCAGGCGGCACCGCAGTTATTAAATGGCAATGTCTTGCCGCCGGACCTTGCGCCTGCGCGTAGCGATGAGCCAAAGGTGGCCAATGCTGGCAATACCAATCTGGCGCAAACTGAGCTTAGTCTCGATCCCGAAAAAAATGCTTCGCTGGTGGTGCGCAATATTACACCCACGCCGTCGCCTGTCATCCCCACGTCCACGCCGGTGGTAACGCCGCCGCCAGTGGTGGTGCCAGTGGTGGAGCAAAAGCAAATTGTTTGGGGACGTTGGCAAGCGGTGTTGGATAAAGCGGCCCAGGTGGATTTGCTGAAAGAACTCAATCAAGGCGGCAAGGCGGTTGGGCAAGCGGGGGATTATGTGGTGGTGCGCACCAAGGGCGCGGATTTGCAGTTGCCGCAGCAAGGCAGCGTGGGGTTTACCCTGCAAGGCAGCGAGGCGGTGATACGCGAAGATGTCAGCAATAAAGTAAAGCTGGTCAATATCGAAAATGCGCGCTTGCAGTTTGATTTTGGTAAGCGCAACTTTAGCACCAGCTTTGATTTGGTGAGCCAGGCGGAGCGCTTTAAATTGCAATCGCAAGGCGGTTTCAGTAAAGATGGCAGCTTGTTTGGTGACTTGGTGTTTGGGCCGACCAATATCAGCGTGAATGGCAGTTTGGGGCCGGATGGCAATAGTGCAGCGTATACCTTCAGGGGGCGGCTGGATTCGAATCGTGTTGCTTCGGGTGTGACTTATTGGGGTAAATGAGTGGGGCAAATGAGTGGGGTAAATGAGTGGGGCAAATGAGTTGTGTAAGTGAGTTTGCTGTTGTTGGAAGCGTAGAGGCTGGCTTGCCATTGGCATGCTGGCCTTTGTGTTTGTGGTGGCGCAGCAAAAGGGTGTGTTGCGTGGATTGTACGACATGTTGCGCCAAACGGACTTATCTCAGGTATAATCCGGCGCTGCCATTGTGTTATTTTGGTTGCTGTTGTTGGGATTGATTCAATTGAGCGAAAACATTTGATTTGTATGAATGTTTCGGTCAAAATCCCGGGTGGCGCAGGTTTTGTGGTGAAAATCCCTCAATCTGGAAGGTTTTTATAGTTTCTTGTGATGACCATCACATTAAATCGTAAGGGTCTTCTGCCATCATTCGTTACGTTACCTTGCGGGTTGCGGGTTGCGAGAAGCGTCTTGCGATTCTGCAAAATTTATGTGTTAAAAATCATGGAGCTTTAAATGACTACTATCAATTCGGATATCGCGAATAGTGTGCAACAACTGTATGTTGCTTATTTTAACCGTCCCGCCGATGTTGGCGGTTTAAACTACTGGGCCAGTGTGGTTGCTGCACAAGGCGGCAGCACTGCTGCTGTTAGCGCTTCGTTTGCCAAGTCAGCAGAATATACGACTGCTTTCGCAGGTAAGGTAAGCCTACAAATTGTCGATCAGATTTATCAAAATTTGTTTGGCCGTCCTGCTGAAATTGGTGGCTTGACGTATTGGAGCTTGTTGTTGGATCAGGGTAAAATTACCATTGACAACGTGGTAACCCAAGTTGCTGCTGGCGCACAAGGTAGCGATTTGACTGCCTACGGCAATAAAGTGGCCGCTGCCGGATTGTTTACCACTGCTTTGGATAGCGCTAGCTCTGCCTTGGCTTACATTGGTACTGCTGCTGCTCAATCTGCCAAAGATTACATCTCATCGATTACTACCAACGAAACATTTGCCGCCCAAACTACGCCAGCCGCCATTACAACGGCCGTAGCCAATTTGGTTGCTGCGAATGCTAGCCAAAGCAATAGCCCACAAACCGTGCAGCTGACCGCTGCCCCCGATAGCTTTATCCCAACCAGCACGCAGAAATTTGCTGGTAATGATACTTTCATTGCACTTGGTACTGTAGCTGGCGGCCAAACTTTCACTTCGTTCGATGTCATTGACGGTGGTTTGGGTACTAATACATTCAAAGTTATTTCTGCTACTAGCGCTGACTTCGCGCTGCCTACGACTGCATCAGTTAAGAATTTCCAAAATGCTGAAATCACTGGTGATGCCGTAATTTCTGGTGACGTATCCGGCTGGACCGGTTTGACCAAACTGACTGCTTCTTCGGTGGGTGGTGTGAATTTGACTGCTGCTGCAACCACTGCAGTTACCTACGCAGGAACGGGCGGCGCAGCTGGCGAAAAAATTACTGGTGGTGCTGCTGTTAGCGTTAATATCAGTACTGGCTCACTGGGCGATATCAATATTTCCAAAGGCACTGGCGCATTGACCTTTATTCACGCTGGCGGTGGTAGTGGTGCTACAACACTGGATTCGACCACAGGCAATGTGACTTCGACTGAAACAGGCACAACCGCTGGCACGTTGACTATCAGCAAAACCACGGGCAGTGTTACTGCTACCCGTACTGGTGCTGGTACTGGCACGATTAATGTTACTGGTTCAACTGGCACCGTGGCTGTAAGCAATGCACACTCGGGCGCAGGCGGTGACATCACAGTTTCTGGCGGCACAACCATCAGCGTAACCCAAACCAGCACGAATGCTGTTAATACAACAGTCGCTAACGGCGCGGTAGCTGTTACTGGCGGCGCAACAACTACAGCGGTAACGGTTAATAATGCGGTTGCTGCTACTGCATCAGCAACGGTTGCTGGCGCTACTCTTAATACTGTTACCATTGCTGATGCAAACTATATGAAGAGCGCGGCAGGCACCATCACCAGTGCAACGGTGACAGGCTTTAGTACTTTATCAATCAGTGACGCTGCATTAACTACATTGAGCGTTACAGGCGGTACTGGCAACATTATTATCGACAATACGCCTACCGCTGCGGTTGTTGGCCCACCAGCCTTCCCAATTCAACCAACTGCAACAACATTGGGCTTGACTATTAATGGTCAAACTGGCGGTACTTTGGATGATGCTGATATTTACACCACATTGAATGTTACAACAGCAGGTACTGCGAATTCCACCTTGGCGAACGTCACGTTTGGTGCAGCAACTGCGTTGACAGTTGCTGGTACAAAAGGCTTGACGTTGACTTCGGCTGCTGGCTTGACAGCTTTGAAGACTGTGACGGTCTCCGGTTCCGCTGGCATAACCGCCAATTTAAGTGGTGCGACTGTGACTTCAGTTAGCACTGCTGCGACGACAGGTGCTTCGACCGTGACTATTGATGGCTCGAAAGCAACCTTTGCTGGCGGCGCTGGCGTAGATAAGGTTACCTTGGCTACTGGTGCGACCAAAACCGTGACTTTGGGCGATGGCGATGACTCCCTGACAGTAGGCGCATTGGTTCCAACAGCCGCCTTGAGTGGTGGTGCAGGTACTGATACTTTGAGCATTGATGCAACTGCTGCTGCAACGGCATCTGGGTCGCCAGCATTTGCTGGTTTGGTAACAGGTTTTGAAAGCCTGATTTTGACTGGCTCTACCAACCAAACCGTTGATCTGGCCGTTTTGGGTAACTTCAACAAAGTGACTACAAGCGGTGGCAATGGCTTGACATTGAGTAACTTGCCAACGGGTGGTACTTTGGTATTGAATGGTGCGGGCACCGCTTATACCGTGAGCAATACAGCCTTTGCTGGCGGCGCTAACGATATTTTGAACCTGATTTTGACGGATGGCTCAGGTGCTGGTGTGGCGTTTGCAAGTACGGGTGTGACCGCCGCCAATGTGGAAACCATCAATGTCACGACAACCGATACCCAAGCTACGCCAAGCGGTACTTTCAATGACAGCGTTACTTTGTCGGGTAATTCGGCCAAGTCGATTGTTGTTACCGGTAACGCTGGTTTGACTTTGACTGCTGCCAGTACAGCGGCAACCAATGTTGACGCAAGTGGCATCACTGGTACGACTACAGGTGGCTTTACCTGGACTTCCGGTGCATTGGCTGCTGATGCGGTCGTTAAAGGTAGCGTAGCTGGTACCAACTCAATTAATCTGGCAGCCGATGTTGCTGGTGGTGTGACTTACACTGGTGGCACAGGAATTGATGATGTGACACTGGGCGCGAGTTCCAAGGCTCATACTATCAATTTGGGTGGCGGCACGACAGCCAACTCCGTAACAGGTGGCAGTGCAAATGGTATCGTGACTGTGAACAGTACTTCGACTGGTGCAGATAGTGTTACTTTGGGCAACGGTGCGAATATCGTTAATCTGGGCAATGGTGCGAATGCCTTCACTGCTGGTTCGGGTAACAATACTTACACAGGCGGTACAGGTGTTGATGCCGTTAGCGTTGGTGCTGGTGCCAATACCATTACCTTGGGGACTGGTCTGGATACGGTAACATTTACTGCAGTGCCTACTGGCGTGAACAGCTATTCCACAATTACCGATGCACACAAAGGTGTCACACTTACCGTGGGTGACCTTGGCACTGAAACATTTGGTGCTAAAATTACCTTGGCTTCAACCGCTGTGTTCCAGGATTACGCCAATGCAGTTATCGCACAAGGTGGTAATTCGTCGGCCAACGGCCATTTCGGCTGGTTCCAGTTCACACAAACAGTGGGCGGCGTAACTTCAACTGACACTTATTTGGTTGAAAGCCGTCATGACGGTAGCGGTACTACCCCAGCTTTCGTTGCGGGCCAAGACTTTATCGTCAAATTGACTGGTGTGATTGATCTGTCGTTGGCTACTGGCGGCACTACCAACATCATTACCTTGGGTTAATTAAGGTGGTGATATGAGGAAGGGCAGTCTGCCTTCCTCGCCCAGCAAGTCAAAACAAGCAATACGTAGATAACATATTCGTCATCTGCTAAAAAAGGCCAGACGCAAGTCTGGCCTTTTTATTAGCCAGAGGCGAAGCAATCAGGAGTCTGAAATGGATTGGACCGCAGGTTACGCATCAGATATTGAATACACCGCCGGGTTTTACCGCGAACAAAGCCCCGCTTACTTAAATTTCGTCAGTGTACTAAATGGCTACGAGCCAGTACCGATGGATAAATCTTTCACCTATTTCGAATTGGGTTTTGGTCGTGGCCTCACCGCCAACGTGCTGGCCGCCAGCAACCCGCAAGGCCAGTTTTACGCAGCCGACTTTAACCCCTCGCACGTAGCAGGCGCACGCCACTTGGCCAGTGCCGCCAAGCTGGAAAACCTGATTCTGTTGGAAAACAGTTTCGAAGAACTGGCCGACGGCCAAGTCAAAGGTTTGCCGCAGTTCGATTTTATTACCCTGCACGGCATTTACACCTGGGTAACGGCAGAAAACCGCCACCACATCGTCAGCTTTATCAACCGCTACCTCAAACCCGGCGGCATCGTTTATTTAAGCTATAACGCCATGCCCGGCTGGTCTGCCACCTTGCCGCTGCAACGCTTGCTGGTGGAATATGCCGACCTGTTCCCCAACCGCAGCGACGTACAAATCAAAGGTGCCGCCAGTTATGTGGAAAAGCTGGAAGCCGCCCAAGCCGGTTACTTCAGCGTCAACCCCAGCTTAAAGCCGCGCCTGGAGATGCTGAAAAACGGCAGCCCCAACTATCTGGTGCACGAATACATGCACAAGCACTGGCAGCCACTCTACCACGCCGACGTGGCACGCGATTTGGCCGATGCCAAGCTCGATTACGTCGGTTCGGCTGAATTGCCATTCGCTTACCCGGCCCTGTTTTTGTCGCCAGAAAAGCAAGAACTGATCAATTCCCTGCCCGATGCCACCTTGCGTGAGACGATGAAGGATTATTGTCTCAATACGGCCTTTCGCAAAGACGTGTTTGTCCGTGGTGCGCGCCGCATGAACAATGTGCGCCAAGCCGAATGTCTGGCTCAGGTTGGCCTGGCCTTATTGGTGCCGCGTGACGCCGTCACCTTTACCATGAAGCTGGCCGTAGGCGAAGTCAACGCCAAGCCCGAAGTGTATGGCCCGGTATTGGACGCCTTGGTCAAACAGCCGCAAACCCTGGCAGAATTGAGCGTCTTGCCCGGCTTGAAAGATCAAAGCATCGGCAATTTGGCGCAAATCGCCGCAATTTTGAGCGCATCCGGCCAAACCGCCTTCTATTTTGCCACCGCCTCCAAAGTTGCCACCGACACCGCCCACCGCATGAACCGCGCGCTGGCCGCCAATGTGCGTTACGGCGATGAATATCAAGTCTTGACATCGCCCTTGCTGGGCAATGGCTTGACCACCAACTTCATCGAACGGCTGGTCTACCTTAGTTTGGCGCAGCACGGTAAAGATGCGGATGTCAGCCTGGTCGTCAAACAAGCCTGGCAAACCATGTCCAACCAAGGCCGCCGCATGATGAAAGAAGGTAAAACCCTGGCTACCGAAGAGGAAAACCTGGCCGAGTTGGAGCTGCAAATCAAACCGATTCTCGCGCAGAAATTGCCGGTTTGGCGTCAGTTGAAAATGATTTAAGCAGCGGCTTGATTTGAACCTGGCCCCGAACTTGGCCCCGAACCTGGACCATTCAGCCAGTGCGGTAGATTGGGAATATTCCATTCTGCCGCACGGGTGCGACGCGCCAGCGCCGCAATAAAACGATGCGCTTCAGCACGGCTCATTGTCAGTTTGCGGTTAAAACCGGGGGCCAGCGCTTCCAATAACACCTGGTTGCTCGATACGGTCAGATTAAATGAATTAATGCGATAGATATGGCCCGGCGCAAGACTGCCAGGCGCGGCATCAGCGGCGGATTCTTGCACCGATTTGGGCGGGTCGTCCACCTCATGCGCGGCTTCATGCTCAAGCGCGACCCGTACTTCCGCCTGCAGGCTGACATCCATGGCGGCACCGGGACAACTGATCGTCATGCGCTCAGCCATGCGGAGTAATAAAACTTCAGTCATGCGCCGCGTCAGCCATAATTGCGTTGCATCGGAGGCAAAAAGCATCCATAAACGGTCTTCGCTATCACTATAGCCCAGGGTGATTTGAGTCATGATCGGTACAAGCTTCAAAAAAAAGGTGGTTTTCTGGCAAACGTGAGAATTTTATGCTATGCTTTCGCTCCATGTGATCTACATCACATACTTTAACTGGATATCAGATTTTTTTTAAACCAAAACTGTTGAGTCAAATTGGCTCGGCGGTGCATGGTAGCACATGGCTGGTTAGCATGGCGCTACTTTTGAATATGACCGTGCCCAGCGGCACATTGTAGCAGGCTCGCTAACTCAATGAATAGCAAAAACAGTAAATTTCAAATGCCCAAAAACGAAATCATGGAAGCGTTGTTGGCTTTCAAAGGCACATTTCGTACCGTTGGTGTTTTCAGCGCCATCATCAATTTGTTGATGTTGGTTCCTTCCATCTACATGTTGCAGGTATATGACCGGGTTTTGGCCAGCCGCAACGAAACCACCTTGTTGATGCTCACCATTATGATGTTGGGTGCCTTTGTATTTATGGGCGCACTGGAATTGATTCGTAGCTTTGTGCTGGTGCGGGTGGGGGCCAGTTTCGACATGCACATGAATACCCGCGTCTATACTGCAGCGTTTGAGCAGAATTTAAAGCGCGCTGGCGGCAATGCGGGTCAGGCCTTGGCCGACCTCACCAATTTGCGCCAATTCTTGACCGGCAACGCGCTGTTTGCCTTTTTTGATGCGCCTTGGTTTCCCATCAATTTGCTGATTATTTTCTTTTTCGAGCCATCGCTGGGCATATTTGCCTTGTGTGGCGTGATTGTGCTGATCGGTTTGGCCATTGCCAATGAACTGGTGTCCCGCAAACCCTTGGCCGATGCCAGTACCATGGCGATTGCCTCCGGTAACCTGGCGACCAATAACCTGCGCAATGCCGAAGTGATCGAATCCATGGGCATGCTGCCCAATTTAATGGGGCGCTGGCTCAAGATGCACGGCAAATTTTTGCAATTGCAAGCCGAAGCCAGTGAAAAAGCCGGTATTGTTGGAGCGCTGACCAAATTTGTGCAAATTTCGTTGCAGTCGGTGGTACTGGGTTATGGTGCATTGTTGGCGATTGAAGGCAAAATGTCGCCCGGTATGATGATTGCCGCCTCCATTTTGGTGGGCCGCGCGCTCAGCCCGGTGCAGCAGGTGATCGGGGTCTGGAAAACCTGGAGTGCAACCCGCAGCGCCTACGGCCGCCTCTCCGCCTTATTGGCAGACAATCCACCGCGTCAGGCGGGTATGCCTTTACCCGCCCCGCTGGGTGGCTTGACTTTGGAAGGCGTGTCGGCAGCGCCACCGGGTTCGATGGTGCCAGTGTTAAAAGGGTTGAATTTTGCCGTTCTGCCGGGCGATGTATTGGGCGTGATTGGCCCGAGCGGCTCAGGTAAATCGACACTTGCACGCTTATTGGTGGGTGTATGGCCGGCGGGTACGGGCAAGGTGCGGCTGGATGGCGCGGATATTTTTCAATGGAATAAAGATCAACTCGGCCCACATATTGGCTATTTGCCGCAAGATATCGAATTATTCGCCGGCACCGTGAGTGAAAATATTTCCCGCTTTGGTCAGCAAGACTCGGATATGGTGGTGGAAGCAGCCAAATTGGCGGGCGTGCATGACATGATTTTGCGTCTGCCGCAAGGGTACGATACCCGCTTGGGCGACGGTGGTGCGGGCTTGTCGGGCGGACAAAAGCAACGCATCGGCTTGGCGCGCGCCCTGTATGGCATGCCTGCGCTGGTGGTGCTGGATGAACCCAATTCCAACCTCGATGATGCGGGTGAACAAGCGCTGGTGCTGGCCGTGAACGAAATGCGCGCACGCGGTAAAACCGTGATTTTGATTACCCACCGCACCAGTATTATCGGTTCAACCAGTAAGTTATTGCTCTTGCGTGAGGGTGTGGCGCAAATGTATGGCCCGACCCCTCAAGTGTTGGCGGCACTGAATGAAGCCAATCAACAGCAAGCCCAACAACTGGCAGCCCAGCAGCAAGCACAGCAGCAGGCACAAATTGCGGCGAATAATCCCCCCGGCAATATGGCCGGAAATTAGGAGTAGACATGGGTAAATTGATAGCAGTAAAAGATCAGGTCACCGACGTGGTGGCGCGCGATACCGCAGACCTTGGGATTAATACCGATGCCAAAGCCTATAGCCGTCTTGGCTGGTTGATTGTGTTGGCGGGGGTGGGTGGCGCTGTGCTGTGGGCTACGCTGGCTCCGTTAGATAAAGGGGTGCCCGTTTCCGGCACGGTGGTGTTGGAGAGCAACCGTAAAGCGGTGCAACACCAAACGGGCGGTACGATTTCTGAGATTTTGGTCAAAGAAGGCGATAAAGTGGTGGCGGGCCAAGTGTTATTGCGCTTGAATGATATTCGCCCCAAAGCCGAAGCAGAGATTTCCCGTACCCAATATTACAGTGCGCTGGCAACCGAAGCACGCCTTTCCGCTGAACGCGATGGCAAACCCGGTATTGTCCTCTCTAAACAATTGGAAGCGGCGCGCAAAGATCCCCGGGTGGCAGCCAATATTGACATGCAAAACCAATTATTTAGTTCACGTAGAAGTGCCTTGCAAAATGAATTGGCGGCAGTGGATGAAAATATGGCCGGTTTGAAGTTGCAAATCAAAGGCATCGAAGAATCGCGCGAGAATAAAAAGCTGCAAAAGAAAATTATTCAGGAGCAATTGGATAGTATGCGCGATTTGGTCAAAGACGGCTATGTGGCGCGCGCCCGCTTATTGGAATTGGAGCGTAGTATGGCGCAAATGAATGGTGCCATTGCGGAAGATACCGGTAATATTGGCCGCACCAAGCGCCAAATCGCTGAATTGGAATTGCGCCGCTCACAACGTCAACAAGAAGTGCAACGTGAGGTGCGCACCCAATTATCTGATGTGAAACGCGAATCCACCAGCCTCGAAGAGCGCTTGACCAGCCAGGATGCCGACCGCGCCAGTACCGATATTAAAGCCCCGGTGGCGGGTACGGTGGTGGGTTTAATGGTCTTTACCAATGGCGGCGTGGTGCAACCCGGTGCCAAAATGATGGAAATTGTGCCCGGTGAAGATGAACTGGTGATTGAAGGCCAAATCCCCGTGAATTTAATCGATAAAGTAAAGGCCGGGCTGGCAGTTGAATTGACTTTTTCGGCATTTAACCAAAATACAACACCGCATATTCCCGGTATTGTGGTAAATGTGTCGCCAGACCGCCTGATAGATGAAAGAAATGGCGCGCCGTATTATAAAATGAAAGCCAAGGTGACACCCGCAGGTAAAAAATTGCTGGCGCATCATCAGGTACAATCGGGTATGCCAGTAGATATGTTTGTTAAAACGGGCCAGCGCACATTGGCCAATTACCTGATCAAACCCTTGGTTGACCGGGTTGGGTCGGCATTGAGAGAGGAATGATTGTGACAAATTCGGTGACAAATTCGGTGACAAATTCGGCGGCAAACCATTCGGGGCGCACCATGGCGACCAAGCTGGGGATGGTGTTGGCATTGTCGGCACTATCGGTTAGCGGTAGTGCGCATGCCTGGGGTTTGCTGCAAGCTTATCAGGATGCATTGCAAAACGATTCCACCTATCGTTCGGCCAAATTTGAAAACGATTCGGGTATGGCCAACAAGCAAATCGGGCGCGCGGGTTTGTTGCCAGTGGTGTCGGCCAATTATTCCACCAATAAAAATCGCTCCGATTATACGCAAAAAGATAATATGGGCAATGAGCGTGTTACGCACCCGGAATATACCAGTTCCTCGGCCAGTTTAAATCTGCGGCAACCCATACTCAATCTTGAAGGGGTGGCGCGTTATTATCAGGGTGTGGCTCAGTCCAAATCGAGCGAAGCCTTATTTCAAAGCCGCCATCACGAGTTAATGGTGCGCTTAATCAGTGCTTATGTTGAACTGTTGTTTTCATCGGATCAACTGAATTTGGCCAGCGCGCAACGTGATACGCTGGCGGAACAAAAGCTGGTCAATGAGCGTTTGTTTGCCAAAGGCGAGGGCACCAAAACCGATGTCCTGGAAACCCAGGCGCGGCTGGATTTGGCAGAAGCGCAAGTGGTTGAAACGCGGGATGCGCAAGCGGTGTCACGTGCAGCCTTGGCCGCGATTGTTGGGCATGAGGTCGGGCAGGTGGATAGTTTAAGCGGCGACTTCAGGGTGATGCCTTTGCAACCCGCCGATTTTGCTGCATGGAAGGCCTTGGCGGTCGCCAATAACCCTGAATTGCAAGCGCAGTTTCATGCCATTGAAGTGGCGCGCCAAGAATTGAATCGCAACCGTGCGGGCCATGCACCACGGCTGGATTTGGTTGCCGGTTATTCCAAAAGCACCTCGGAGTCGATCACGGTGTTAAATACCGATAACGTAAACCGCAGCGTGGGCATTCAATTGAGTATTCCATTGTATTCCGGCGGCGCAGTCAGTGCCGGTTCGACCCAGGCAACGGCCAATTATATGCGCGCCAAAGCCGATCAGGATGTGCGCACGGATCGCATTCTCAATGATTTGCAGCGCCAATATAATACCGTGGTGGGCAGTGTGGCGAGGCTGGATGCTTTGAATAAGGCGGTAGAATCAGCGCGGTTGCTGATCACGGCGACGCAACAGAGTATTAAGGGCGGGGTGCGGATTAATCTGGATTTATTGAATGCGCGCCAGCAATATTATTCGGCCCAGCGTGATTTGGCACAGGCGCGCTACAACTACCTGCAAGCCTATATGCGCTTGCGCGCCGCCGCCGGAGTGTTAGCCCCGACGGATGTGAATAAGCTGGCAGGGGTTTTTGTTGCAGGCAAATGAGTGACACATCGTAGAGGGGCACCTGTGCCCACCTTCGGATGCACCGTTAACTGACGCGTGGGCACGGGTGCCCACCCTACAATACGCGCATGCTTAGCCAAGCAGTTTTTTAAAGCAATGCGGGCAAGACACACCCAGCTTGTATTCGGGTGAAGCTTGCTCTTCTTCGGTCAAAATCGCACGGCAGGCATAACACCCGACCTTGGTTGAAGGTGCCAGGCTGGGGTTGAGCGCGGTACGGTAATCAAACACAAAACAGTCGCCATGGTAATGCGCGCCGCCGACTTCTTCAAAATACTTTAAAATCCCACCCTCCAACTGGTACACATGCTCAAAGCCCACATTTTTCATGTGGATGGCTGCTTTTTCACAGCGGATGCCGCCGGTGCAAAAGGTGACCACGGTTTTATCGGCCAATTGCTCGCGTTGTGTGGCAATCACATCCGGGAATTCGCTAAACTTGGTAATCCGGTAATCAATCGTATCGTCAAAACTACCCACATCCACTTCAAACGCATTGCGGGTGTCCAGCATGACCACCGTGCGGCCCTCATCATCCACGCCCTGATCCAACCAACGCTTGAGCGTGGGCGCATTTACCGCCGGCGCGCGACCGAGTTCGGGGCGGATTAATGGATGGCGCATGGTGATGATTTCCGACTTTAATTTGACCAACATGCGCTTGAACGCGCGTTTGCTGGAGAAACTTTCTTTGGCCGCTAAATCGGCCAGACGTGGGTCGCTGCGCAACCAGGCCAACATGGCGTCAATCTGGCTGCGCATGCCGCACAGAAACAGATTGATGCCTTCGGGCGTGAGTAAGATGGTGCCTAATAAATCAAGCTCTTTGCATTTGGCTTGATAATCGGCGCGCATGGCGGCGGTGTCTTCGAGCGTCACAAATTTGTAGGCGGAGATATTGACGTAAGGGCTGGCAGTTTCCATGGGGTTTGGGCTAAGTCATTGATTTGTCGCAATTATATACGGTTGTTGCGGGTTTGTTGTGTATGCAGCGCGTGCACAGGCAAGTATTTTAATCGAGAAAAGCCCAGGTCGCTGCACTGAATGCAGGCTGGCAGCATGTAAAATGGCAGGATGACGACTGCTAAATTTATCCATCTCCGACTCCATTCCGAGTATTCCATTGTCGATGGCTTGGTGCGCCTTGACGATGTGATTGCGGCTGCCGCCAAAGACGGCCAACCAGCCTTGGCCATTTCTGATCTGGCCAATTTGTTTGGCATGGTGAAGTTTTATAAAACCGCACGCGGCAAGGGCATTAAACCGATTGTGGGCTGCGATGTGTGGATTAGCAACGACAGCAACCGCGACAAACCATCGCGTTTATTGCTGCTGGTTAAAAATCGCCATGGTTATTTGCAATTGTGCGAATTATTGTCGCAAGCCTGGCTCACCAACCAATGGAAGGGGCGCGCCGAAATTCGTGCCCAATGGCTGCAAGCCTTAAATGAAAAAAATGCGGAAAATAGTGCGGAAAATGGCGGCGAAAACGGTTTGATCGCGCTTTCCGGTTCGCAATTTGGCGATATTGGTATCGCGCTGGAAAATGGTAATGTTGCCCTGGCCGAACAATGCGCCAAACAATGGGCGCAGATTTTCCCAGGCAGTTTTTATATCGAAATCCAACGTGGTGGCCATCCGAATGCCGAAAACTTGCTGCGCCAACACCTGGTATTGGCGGCCAAACTGGGTTTGCCGGTGGTGGCCACCCACCCGATTCAATTTTTATCGCAAGACGAATTTATCGCCCATGAAGCGCGCACCTGTATTGCCGAAGGAGAAATCCTGGGCAATGCGCGCCGCGTCAAGCGTTTTAACGAACAGCAAAGTTTTAAAACCCGGCAACAGATGGAAACACTGTTTGCCGATTTGCCGATCGCTTTGCAAAACTCGGTGGAAATTGCCAAACGCTGCAATTTAACGCTGGAACTGGGCAAACCCAAGTTGCCCAATTTCCCCACGCCGCCGGGCATGACGATTGATGAGTTTTTGGTGGCCGAATCACGCGCCGGTCTGGAACAGCGCATGTTGCACCTGTTTCCCGACATTGCCAAACGCGAAGCGGTGCGGGAGCGCTATGAAGAGCGCTTGAAGTTTGAACTCGACACCATCATCAAAATGGGTTTCCCCGGTTACTTTTTGATTGTCGCAGAATTTATCCGCTGGGCCAAAGAAAACGGCGTGCCAGTCGGGCCGGGGCGGGGTTCGGGCGCGGGCTCGCTGGTGGCGTATGCGCTGCTGATTACCGATCTCGACCCGCTGGCCTATAACCTGCTGTTTGAGCGCTTTCTTAATCCTGAGCGGGTATCCATGCCCGACTTTGATATTGATTTTTGCCAGGAAGGGCGCGACCGGGTTATTCAACACGTCAAAGATTTATACGGCAAAGATGCGGTATCGCAAATTGCCACCTTCGGTACCATGGCGGCCAAGGGCGCGGTGCGCGACGTGGGGCGGGTGCTGGATTTGAGCTATATGTTTTGCGACGGCATTTCCAAACTGATTCCATTTAAACCGGGCAAACACGTCACCATTGCCGATGCGATTGCTGAAGAGCCGCAACTGGCCGAGCGTTTGGCCAATGAAGATGATGTGAAAAACCTGCTCGAACTGGCCCAGCAAGTGGAAGGCATCGCCCGCAATATCGGCATGCATGCCGGGGGCGTGCTGATTGCGCCGGGCAAACTCACCGATTTTTGCCCGCTCTACACCCAGGGCGGTGATTCGGGCGTGGTCTCGCAATACGATAAAGATGACGTGGAAGCGGTCGGTCTGGTTAAGTTCGACTTTTTGGGCTTGACCACGCTCACCATTTTGGATTGGGCGGTGCGTTACATCAAACGGCTCGATCCGGCGCAAGCCGATTTCGCGCTGGAAAAGCTGCCGCTGGACGACAGGGCCTCCTATAAATTGCTGACCGAAGCCAAAACCGTGGCCGTGTTCCAGTTGGAAAGTCGCGGCATGCAAGGCATGCTGAAAGACGCCCGGCCCGACCGTTTTGAAGACATTATCGCGCTGGTGGCGCTGTATCGCCCCGGCCCGATGGATTTGATACCCGACTTTTGCAAACGCAAACACGGCGAAGCGTTTGAATACCCCGATCCTCGTACCGAAGGCATTTTGTCGGAAACCTACGGCATTATGGTGTATCAGGAACAGGTGATGCAGATGGCGCAGGTGGTGGGCGGCTACTCGCTCGGCGGTGCGGATTTGCTGCGCCGTGCGATGGGTAAAAAGAAGGCCGAAGAAATGGCCAAGCACCGCGATATTTTCCGCGCTGGTGCCGCCAAAGATGGTTTGTCGCAAGAAAAAGCCGATGAAATTTTCGATTTGATGGAAAAATTCGCTGGCTACGGTTTTAACAAGTCGCATGCCGCCGCCTATGCACTGCTGGCTTACCACACCGCCTATCTGAAAGCGCACCATGTGGCCGCGTTTATGGCGGCCAACTTGTCGCTGGCCATGGATGACACCGACAAGGTGAAAATTCTGGTTGAAGATGCGGTCGATGTCTGCGGCTTGACCATGTTGCCGCCCGATATCAACCAATCCGATTACCGCTTCACGCCAGCGGGCGCGCCGCCCTCGGTCACGGGCCAGCGTGTGACGCAAATTCGCTATGGCCTGGGGGCGATTAAAGGCTCCGGTCAGGGTGCGATTGAAGCGATTATCGCGGCGCGCAACGCGGGCGGCCCGTTTCTGGATTTATTTGATTTTTGTAAGCGCGTGGATAAACGCCAAATCAATCGCCGCACCTTGGAATCGATGGCGCGCGCTGGTGCGTTTGATTGCTTTAAGGTCGATCGTGGCGTGTTATTGGCCTCGATCAGCTTTGCGCTGGAATGTGCCGAGCAAGCGGCGGCCAGTGCCAATCAAGTCAGCCTGTTTGATGTGGACGACAGTTCGATGGCCCCGCCGGACTACGTTAAAGTGCCGCCGTGGAGTGACAAACAACGCTTGACCGAAGAAAAACTGGCGCTAGGGTTTTATTTATCCGGCCATTTGTTTCATTCCTATGCGGGCGAAGTGCGGCGCTTTATCCGCACCAAATTGTCCGAACTCGCGCCCTCGCGTGAGCCGCGCATGATGGCAGGCGTGATTGCGGGCGTGCGCACCCAACTCACGCAGCGCGGCAAAATCTGGATTGTGGCACTCGACGACAGCACCGCCGTGGTCGAAGTGACGGTCAATGCCGATTTGGTGGAAGAGCATAAAAACTGGTTCAAGGAAGATGAATTTTTAGCGGTGCAGGGCAAAGTCTCGGAAGACCGCTTTAATGGCGGGGTGCGCATCAATGCCGATAAGGTGATGGATATCGTCAGTGCGCGCAGTCAGTACGGGCGGCAATTGGGCTTGTCATTGTCCGGTAGTGTGGACGTGGCAAAATTGCGCGATGTCTTGATGCCTTACCGCGCGGCCGATGGTTTGCCTTTGAGCTTGCGCTATCGCGCCAAGAGTGCCGAATGTGAAATCCGCTTGGCCGATGAATGGCGCGTTGCGCCCGCCGATGCGCTACACTTGGCTCTGCGCGATCAACTGGGGGCGCAGCAAGTTTCAGTCGAATATTGATGGTGCTTTTCAAAAGCAATGAGGGGATAGGATGGGCAGTAGTTCGATTTTGGCTTCGCTGCAAAAAACCTTGGGTGCCAGCTTGCCCAATATTGGCGCTGCCTTGCTGTTTTTAATCATCGGCTGGACTGGCGCTTTGGTCTTGCGCGCAGCGTTGCGCCGAATGCTGGGCTTGATCAAATTAAACCAGCATCTGGCGCAAGACGTTGAAATGAGTGAAATGCACCTCGATATTGAATCCGTTTTCGCCGGGGCCGGGTTTTGGTTGGTGATTTTGCTCACCGTGGTGGGCGTACTCAATGCGCTCGATCTACCGGTTTTGTCCGGCCCGTTTGAAGCCTTGGTGCGGGAAATTGCCGGCTACCTGCCGCGTGCCGTCAATGGCAGCGTATTGGCGGTCATTGCCTGGGTGATGGCAATGCTGTTGCGTGGCTTGGCCACGCGCATGGTGGCCGTAGCCCTGCTGGAAGACCGCTTGCTGGCAGCGGCCGGCATGCAGCCCTTGGCCAAAAGCCTGGGCAATATTTTATTTTGGCTGGTCATTCTGTTGTTTTTGCCCGCCATTATCAGTGCCTATCAAATTGAAAATTTATTGGCCCCGCTCTCGGGCATGCTCAACCGTGCACTGGCAATGTTGCCCAATGTATTTTCTGCCTTATTAATCGGCTTTATTGGCTGGCTGGTCGGGCGCGCGCTCAGCACGCTGACCGTGGTCGCCTTGGCGGCGGCAGGGCTGGATCGCATTGGTAAAAACGCCGGCCTCTCCGACGCCACCAAATTATCCAGCCTGGCCGGCAGTTTGGTAATGATTGCGGTATTCTTGCCCTCAATGATTGCCGCGCTTGATGCCATGAAGGTGGATACCATTGCACGCCCCGCTTCGCTGATGCTGGGCAAAATGATGGATGCGGTGCCGCAAGTGATTGCCGCCATCATGATCCTCACGCTCACTTTCTTCATTGCCCGCTTCGTGGCGATTTTATTGCAACAGTTTCTCATCAGCCTGGGGGTGGATGCGGTGCCGGAAAAAATCGGCCTGGAAAAAGTCATGCGCGGCCAAGCTTTGCCCTCGACCCTGGCTGCTTCCTTGCTCAAATTTTTCGCCATGTTGTTTGCCACCGTGGAAGCGGCGGCCCAGCTTGAATTTGATCAGGTCAGTGAAGTGGTGACCATGTTCATCGAATTTGGTGGTGATGTGTTACTGGGTGGCGTCATCTTTACCGTTGGGTTTTGGCTCTCGAATTTGGCGCACGATGCGATTTCGCGCGGCGGCAGTGCCAGTATGGCCAGAATCGCCCGGATTGCGATTTTGGGTCTGGTGATTTCGATGGGTTTGCGCGCCATGGGTATTGCGGACGATATCGTCAATATGGCCTTTGCGTTTACCTTTGGTGCGGTGGCGGTGGCGGTGGCGCTGTCGTTTGGCCTGGGTGGGCGCGAAGCGGCGGGGCGGCAAATGGAATATTGGTTTGCTCAATGGCGCAGTGACAAAATTGATGGGAAAAACCAGGAGAAACAGGATGACTGAATCGCGCAAGGAGCCGCTGCATGAATCGGCGCATGCGGCCATCGTTGCGGCCAGCACTTTCGCTGCCGCCACCATCATCAAAGAAATCGGGCGCGGCAAACATGGTGCGCGCAATATGTCGCGCGGCGATGCCCATGCGCTCTACACGGCGATGCAATTGGGGCAGGTCAGCGATCTGGAATTGGGGGCCATTTTAATTGCGCTGCGTATCAAAGGCGAGTCAGTCGAAGAAATCGCCGGCTTTTTACAAGCTGCGCAAGATCAAATGACCTTGCTGCCGCTGCCCGAGGCCAATTACGCGCCGATCATCATCCCCAGCTATAACGGGGCGCGCAAGGTGGCCAATCTCACCCCCTTGCTGGCCTTGCTGCTCGCGCGGGAGGGCGCGCCCGTGTTGATGCATGGCGTCACGCACGACCCTGGGCGCGTGACCAGCGCTGAAATCTTGCAGCAACTGGGTTACCGCCTGGCAGATAGTGTTGAACAAGCCAATCAGGATTTGGCCAGCGCGCGCCTGACTTTTATGCCGATTCAGATTTTGGCCCCGAAAATGGCGGGCTTACTCAATTTGCGTGCCCGCTTGGGTTTGCGCAATTCAACCCATACTCTGGTGAAACTGGTGCAACCATTTGCCGGGGCGGCGTTGCGTTTGAGTTCTTACACCCACCCTGAATATTTGGAAATGCTGACCGACTATTTTAGTCATGCCGCGCCGTTTGATGAGGGTGATGTGTTTTTAATGCGCGGCACCGAGGGTGAAACCGTTGCCAATGCCAAGCGTGCCAATCAAATTGAATGGTTTCATGCGGGGCAGCGCACGGTACTGGTGGAAAAGCAAGCGCCAGTGGATGATTGGCCGCCCATGCCTGCCGAACGTGATGCCGCGACCACCGCCGCATGGATTGCTGCCGCCTTGCGTGGCGAACAGCCTGTGCCCGGCCCGATTCAAGAGCAAGTGGCGCATTGCCTGCGTGTGGCGCAAGGCTTAAAGCCTTAAAATAGCGTGCGCCAGTGCGCCGATGCGTTAGGGCTTCCCGGCCAACAGCGCAGTCACCAATTGCTGCCGCCATTTTTGCACCGCGCCTTCGGTCTTTTCGTGCTGTAGGGTGGGGTGGGGGTTGGAATAATCGCCATACAATAACCCCAGAAATTTGCCCTCGTGCACCAGCGACAAGCATAAAAACGATTGCGCCCCCACCAGGGCGGGGAACCAATCCGGTATCAGTTTGGCGTAATTTTGCGCCCGCACATCGGCTACATATAAATCAATTTTTTTCGACATGATGACCTGGAAAATATCCAGCTTGGGGCCGGCACAACGAAATTTGGGCGTTACCTGATTGGCATTGCGCCCTACACCCGATACGCCCACCAAACCGGCTGAGCCGCTTGGCAGGCATAACAAGGTGAAATCGAATTGGTATTCTTCGTGGATCATGCGCAATGCCTGGTGGATTAGTTCAATCGGCTTTTTGCCATCGCTCTTGCCACCTA
>JBKJLF010000880.1:0-15577 GCA_046597185.1 Burkholderiaceae bacterium
TCAGGAGCTCATCATGCGCCAGAACATTACCGTTTCATTGGATGAAGACATCATCCAGCAGGCCAGAGAATTGGCCGCACAACGCCATCTTAGCGTCAGCGGTTTGCTGGCAGAATCCTTATCCAAACAGGTGGCAAGCAATAATGACTACCAACAGGCCAAGCGCCACGCCTTGGCGATGCTGGAACAGGCGCAGCTTGATCTGGGAGGCGATTATCTGAGCAGGGAACAAGCGCATGCCCGCTAATCCGGCGCACGCCACCATGTTGGCGTTTGTCGATACCAACATATTGCTCTACGCCCATGATCGGCAGGCTGGTGAAAAACAGGTGCAGGCTGCAACCTTGCTTGCTGGCTTATGGGAAAACCGGACAGGTATCCTCAGCAGCCAGATTTTGCAGGAATTTTCGTCAATGCAGTGCGCAAACTCAAGCCGCCATTCGCCATTCCTCACGCACGAGAAATTATCCGTAACTACAGCACTTGGGTATTGCACGACACAAGCCCTGCCGACATTGTGAGGGCCAGTGAAATCATGGAGCTTGCAAGATTCAGTTTTTGGGACAGTCTGGTGATTGCAGCAGCAGAAAAATCAGGCGCGGAATTGTTGTATAGCGAAGATTTACAACACGGGCAACGAATTGCCGGGTTATTGATTCAAAACCCTTTTTTGTAATTGATGGCATTCATCTCGTGCAGAATATTATCCCAAGGATGGCCGCCTCACACCAGAAGAAACAGTTGCTGCCCCGATCCCACTCGATACCCCATTGCCCGATAATTTGTTTTTTACACCATGCAAATTCAATGACCGATTTTGAACATCAAGCCAACTAACGCGCTCCACTGGAAATCTCTTTTTAGTCCATTCGTGGGCACTGAATCGACTCGGATTCATTCCGCAAACAAATTTCCAAAGTGATTGGGTACATGGGGTTTATCCCGCTCCCGATAATGGCCCAACATACTCGGCAAAGCTTGTTCAATTCGGTCGCGCTCTCGTTGCAATTCTGGTGCAGCCGCTAAAAAGAGTGTGATGACATTGCTCGCCTGTGGAATGTCCACATACAAACCCGGTAGCCGTAGCGCCGCCAAAACCACTTTCGCTGCATTAGCGGCGGCAGTAAGTTGCCATGTTGTCACCATAGCGATAATTTATGCTACAATTGCATTTTTATTTTCAAAATGTTTTTCAAAATAAACATTTTCTCAATCCATTAATTCGAACCAAAAGAGTCATCAATGCCAACACTCACCTACGAAGCCGTACAAAAACTGGTCGCGGCCAATAATAAGTCAACCCAGCTTTCAGATGAATTCATCATTTGCCTGATCTGGAAAGAAAGCGATTTTCGTGATGGCATTACAAATGAACATAGTAGCGCAACCGGGTTGATGCAAATCACCAAAGCGGTGATCGGGGATGTCAACAAATTTTACAAGACCTCATTTACCCACGCAGAAATGACTGATCCGGCAAAGAATATCCAATGCGGTACGCACTACCTTGACCTGCGCATCAAGTGGGCGAAAAATAAAACCAAAGGAATTGAGGGATATGGCACGGGAACAGGTTATGCCAAATCAATTTTTGCCTGTGAAAAATGCCTGCAAAACGACCGGGAACATTGGTCTGCCGCATTGTATAAAATCCACAAATGAGGTTCGCCATGCCCGCAAAAGCAACCTGCGCGTTCCTGTTTATTGTCGCCACCCACACGGCATTTGCCTCCACCTTGAGTCCGTGGATCGGCAAATATCCGGCAGATAAAATTGCCAACCAAACTGCCAACGCCCTCATTACCAAAAAATTGCTGAATAAAAATATTTTACCCGCCGCCGAGGCGCACTTAATCAAGCAATTTGCCGTGGGTGATATCGTTACCAGGGAAGGCGAGTATACGTTTTTCTTCAAATGCAAACCGCACGCTTGCCCAAGCGACCATTTGATGATTATCGAGAAAGATGACGGCCATTTGTGGATTGGCATTTATCAAAACCACGATGCCACCATCTCGACGCGCTGGTATGGCTCGCAAGAATACACGGCTTTGCCTGATACCATTCAAAAAGCATTCATACAGGCGCACGCGCCGCTTGCGGCAAACTGATTCGGGTCAAGAGCAAGACGGGCCAAGGTTTTTGTATGGCCGTGGTGTCAGTAATACCCTTACCCTGATTGAAGATTCAAATAGCCTTGGCAACAGCATCAATATCCAATCCCTTAATACCCATATCACACCGCCTTTCTGATTTTGGA
The DNA here is from genome assembly GCA_046597185.1 of Burkholderiaceae bacterium. Lineage (GTDB taxonomy): Bacteria > Pseudomonadota > Gammaproteobacteria > Burkholderiales > Burkholderiaceae_D > CAMBDR01. Next base: position 2,261 of record JBKJLF010000880.1, read on the forward strand.
AGGTGTCATGTTGCTTCTATCTGCCTTGGAATATACAGCGACAAGCAACACAACTCTCCTACACAGGTTAGTACGACCGAATCCCTTACCATGGCGTACACTCAAGTCGTGCGCCAACTACTGTCGGCCCAACATCTTCCCGGCCGCATCCGCAATATGCCCCGCATCCACCCCAAAAAACTGGCGCAACTGCGCACGCGTATCACTACGCCCAAACCCGTCCGTGCCCAGCGTCAGGTAGGCGCGCCCTTGCGGTAGCCACGCACGCACACTCTCGGGCACCGCGTGCACGTAGTCGCTGGCGGCAATAATGGGGCCACAACTGCCCGCCAACTTGCGCGCCAAAAATGATGGGGCAATTGAGCCACCCTCATCCCCCGCCAACATCGCCTGTTCACACGCCATGCCATCGCGCGCCAGTTCGCTCCAACTGGTGACGCTAAACACATCCACATTCACCCCCTGCGCCGCCAATTGCTGCGCCGCCTGTACCACCTCGGTAAAAATCGCCCCCGACCCAAGCAAGGTAACGCTCTTGGCTGATTCGCCACCCTCAACAGCCCCACCCTGCTGCGCCGCATAATGCGCAAAATGGTAGCAACCCGCCATCACATCCTGCTCCACCCCGGGCGGCAGATCCGGTTGCGCATAGTTTTCATTCATCAGCGTAATGTAGTAAAACACATCTTCCTGCCGCTCCAACATCTGGCGCATGCCGTAATCGACAATCACCGCCATCTCCCCGGCAAAAGCCGGATCATACGCGCGGCAATTGGGAATGGTGGCCGCAACCAGATGGCTGGAACCATCCTGATGTTGCAAACCCTCCCCGCCCAAGGTAGTGCGCCCCGAAGTCGCACCCAACAAAAAGCCACGCGCACGCTGGTCGGCGGCGGCCCAAATCGCGTCCCCCACGCGCTGAAAACCAAACATGCTGTAGTAAATATAAAACGGCAACATCGCCAAACCATGCACGCTGTAACTGGTGGCGGCAGCGGTCCAACTGGCTATCGCCCCGGCTTCGCTGATGCCCTCTTCCAGAATCTGCCCATCCAGCGCTTCCCGGTAACTGAGCACCGAACCAATGTCTTCCGGCGCATAACGCTGGCCCACGCTGGAATAAATCCCCACTTGCTTGAATAAATTGGCCATACCAAAGGTGCGCGCTTCATCGGCCACAATCGGCACAATGCGCGGCCCCAACGTGGCATCTTTGAGCAAATTGCCCAGGATGCGCACAAAGGCCATGGTGGTACTCATTTCCCGCCCGCCAGCTTGCAAGGCAAAGGCGGCATAATCGGCCAGATTCGGCACCGGCACCTTAGCCGCCGTGGTTTGCCGCGCTGGCATATATCCACCCAGCGCAGCACGGCGCTGGTGCAAATAGCGCATCTCCGCACTGTCGGCAGCGGGTTTGAAAAATTCCAGATCAGTCGCTTGCTGATCAGTTAATGGCAAATTAAAGCGATTGCGAAAGGCGATTAAATCTTCCGAATCAAATTTCTTTTGGCTGTGCGTGGTCATTCTGCCCTGCCCGGCCGTACCCATGCCATAACCTTTTTTGGTATGCGCCAAAATCACGCTCGGGCGGCCTTTGTGCGCGGCGGCTGCGGCATAGGCGGCTTCAATTTTTACCGGATCATGGCCACCGCGTTTTAAGCGGTCAATTTGCTCGTCCGTCATGCCTTGCGCCAGATGTTTGAGCGCTTCATTTTGGCCGAAAAAGTTTTCACGGTTAAAGCGCCCATCCTTGGCGGCAAAGGTTTGCATTTGCCCATCCACGGTTTCGGTCAAAGCCTGTTGCAAGGCACCGCATTTATCACGTGCAAACAAGCCGTCCCAATCCGAACCCCAGACCAGTTTGATCACATTCCAACCCGCGCCGGCAAACAGGCGCTCCAATTCGTCAATGATGCGGCCATTGCCGCGCACCGGGCCGTCCAGCCGTTGCAAATTACAGTTCACCACCCATACCAGATTATCCAGCCCTTCACGCGCGGCCAGCGTGAGCGCGCTCATCGATTCCGGCTCATCCATTTCGCCATCACCAAACACACCCCACACTTTGCGCCCGACGCAATTGTATAAATTGCGATGCGTCAAGTAGCGCATGAAACGCGCATGGTAGATCGAGCTGATCGGCCCCAAGCCCATCGAGCCAGTGGGAAACTGCCAAAAGTCTGGCATCAACCACGGATGCGGATAGCTGGAGAGGCCACGCGCGCCATGTTGTGGGGCGATGATTTCCTGGCGATAATGCATCAGGTCAATTTCATTCAAGCGCCCCTCCAAAAAAGCGCGTGCGTAAATGCCGGGGGCACTGTGCGGCTGAAAAAATACCAGATCACCGCCGCTTTGCTCGTTGCGCGCGCGGAAAAAATGATTGAAGCCGGTTTCAAACAAATCTGCTGCACTGGCATAGCTGGCAATATGGCCACCCAGCTCACCATAAGCCTGGTTGGCGCGCACCACCATCACCAGCGCGTTCCAGCGCATAATCGCGCCCAGCCGCTCTTCCAGCGCCAAGTCTCCAGGGAAAGGTGCCTGATCATCCACCCCCACGCTGTTGCAATAAGGCGTATTGAGTTTGGGTTGCCAACCGATGCGCAAACCATGCGCTTGCTGGCATAGCATGTCGAGGATCTGGCGCGCACGCTGTGGGCCTTCCAACGCTACCAGCGCTTCAAATGCGTCGCGCCACTCAGCGCTCTCTTGCGGATCAGGGTCGGGGTCATGCTGGGTTGCAGCTTGCAGGGCTGGGGCTTGCATCGGATTGACTCCATTCACGTTTAATTTGCAATGATCGATAATGTACCACTTTCATGGATCAATGCACCCGCAAATGGTATGCCAATTTTTTAGATTCCACCGCCCTTTGGAAGCTGCACCCAGGCCGGATGCAGCTTGCCAGGCACTTTTTTACATGGTATGCACGCAAGCCAAATACTGGCGCTCGGTGTCCACCAGGGGCGACCAACTAGTCAAACCATCGGAAAAACGAAATACCTGATAACCACTGCTATACGGGGTCGAAGTCCAAATCCAATCGGTGGGCCAGCCCAGTTGCGTTAATGCAGTCACACCTTTTTGCGTGTACATGCCTGAAATTTCACTCAGGGTTGGCATGCGCCAGCCAGTTTTGCCTGCAATGACAGCCTCGCTACAATAGTTAGCACTGCTCGCCCAAGGCCGCTTGGCTTGGGCTGGGCGCGCCCACACCAAACCATTCTGGGTAAAGCTACCCGCCGGATTGGCCGCAGCATCGCGCACGCAACTGATCAAATAACGGTTGGCATCGGCAGGGCCTGCCCAACTGCTCAAACCATCGGTGCTGCGCATCACACTAAAGCCGGTGCTATACGGGCTAAAGCTCCACACCCAATTCGCTGGCCAACCATTGGCGGCCAAATAGCTGCCGCCTTTGTCGGCATACAAAGCCAATAGCTCTGCCTTGGAGGGCAAACGCCAGCCAGACTGGTTACCCAATTGTGCGCTGGAACAATAGTTTTCCGTGTTATACCAAGGGCGTAACATGGCGGCGGGTTGGCTCCAGGTTAAACCGCCGCTGCTGATATTGCCGCTATTATCCAGATCATGCACACAACTGACCAATTGGCGGCTGGCATCGGTATCAATATCCCAACTGACCATGCCATCGCTCATGCGCACCACTTCATACCCGCTGGAATATACGGTAGAACTCCACAGCCAGCCATTAGCCCAACCGGATTGCGTCAGATTCTGGCTACCCTGTTGCGCGTACAACACTTGCAATTCGGCCAGCGTCGGCAAGCGCCATGCGGTATTTCCGGCGATGGTTTCATTGGCGCAATAGGCATTGGCATTGCCATACGGGCGCGCCAACGCTGCGGGTTTGCTCCAGACCAGATTAGCCGCCGTAATGGTCGTGGGGGCAGCCGGGAAAGCCGGGCGCACACAGGCAAATTGCAAGACATCACTAATCCCATAGCTGTAGGCAGCATCACTCAGACGTATCACTTTATGCCCGTTGGAATACACAGTGCTGGTCCAGGTCCAATCGCTCGGCCAATTTGACGCACTAAACCAGGCACTGCCCTTTTCATAGACCAGGCTGGCCAATTCAAGCTGGGTTGGCAAACGCCAGCCAGACAAATTGGCGTAACTGCTGCTGTTACAGCTATTGTTGGCATCGGTCCAGTTTTTTGCGATCCCTGCGGGCTTCATCCAGCTTAACCCGCCCTGCACCACCGTGGTGGCAGCCAGCGCATCGATTTCGCGCACGCAACTCACCGCTTGCAAACCACTGGTGTCATAGCTGGGCAAGCCGTCCGACATGCGCACCACATAGTGTCCGCTATACTGGGGGTCGGTCGTCCACACCCAACTCAAGGCCCAGCCTGCGGCAGAGAGTGCGGTGCTGCCCTTGTTGTAGTACAGATTGGATAATTCGAATTCGGTCGGCACGCGCCAGCCGGTTAAACCATTGGTGCTGTTGGCGGCACAATAGGCCACGGCATTGGTCCAGTTGCGGGCGATGCCATCGGGTTTGAGAAATTGCAAGCCATTATCGGTGAAGGTGCCTGCTGGCAGTGGGTCCAGGTTGCGCACGCAGGTGTTGGGGAGTGGGTCATTGGTATAACTCCAGGTGCCGTCGGACAGGCGCACCACCCGGCCCCAGTTAATGTAGGGTTCGCTGGTCCACAACCAATTGGTATTCCAGCCATAGGCAGTGATTTGGGCCGCTTTATCGTAATACAGGTTGGATAATTCCAATTCGGTTGGCAAGTGCCAGCCGCTGACCCCGGCTGCGCTACTGCTGGCGCAAAAACTGGCCGCGTCGGCTTGCAAACGGCTGTTGGCATCCGGTTTTAACCAGGCCAAACCGCCACTGAAAATCGTACCCGCCGGATAAGCCTGGCTTGGTGCCGTCGGCGCAGTGGCCGCCAACAATGACGCGCTGGTCGCCAGCAATACCAGTGCTGCAAAAATATTTCGTCGTTTCATACAGGCGATTCCCTTCAGGATTTGTATTGACCGTTACTTTCTTTTTTGAAAGCGAGGCGGATTATAACACCACAATTTCCACATGGCAATTAAATTTTTTCTGGGAAATTTTAACCTCGTCTTCCAACCCTGAACCGGGCGAACAAGGTATCATAGCGACATTTTCTGAACTTGAAATAAATTTGCCATGATTAAACTCCGGGAAATACTATCTCCCTTTCTCATACTTGGTTTGTTATCAGCTTGTAGCACCCCCACGCCGCAGGCCACGCCACCACTTTTCATTCCACCACAATGGCAAACCAGCCTGCCCCCCAATAATGCACTGACCACACCCAACCAGGCTGGCAAGCTCAGTTTGTGGTGGCAACAGCAAACTGATCCCGTTCTGGCCAGCTTGATCGACGCCGCCCAGCTCGCCAGCCCCTCGGTAGCACAGGCGTTTTCGCGCATCCAGGCGGCCAAGCTGGAACTGACGGCAGCTTATTCAGCGCGCTTCCCCTCGCTCGATGCCACAGCAGGTGCCACCCGAGCCCATAATGTGCCAGCCGTAGGGCCGACCACTACCTTGCAAGCGGGTGTGCAAACGGCGTGGGAAGTCGATTTATTTCATGAAAAACGCGATGCAAATTCGGCTGCCAGCTTGCAACTGGAAGGCAGCCAGGCGCAATGGCATGACGCCCGCACCCTGGTGGCGGCAGAAGTGGCAAATTTGTATTTTGAGTATGCCACCTGCCAGCAATTGCACAAACTGGCACAAGCCGATGCCAACTCCTGGCACGAAACGGCCAGAATCTCACAACTGAGCGCCCAACATGGCATGCTCTCCAATACCATGATGGCGCAAACCCGGGCCAGCGCCGCCCAGGCCAGCATCCGCCTGATTGAGCAAACAACGCAATGCGAACAACGCCTGAAAGCCCTGGTCGCACTCACCGGGATTGAGGAAGGGGCTTTAAAGACGCAACTGGATCAGGCCTTGGCACAAGCCGTTTTGGCGCGCCCGGTCGCAGTGGCGGCACTGCCCGCCCAGATGTTGCGCCAGCGCCCCGATATTTTTGCAGCCGAACGCAATGTTACGGCCGCCAGCCTACAAATCGGTGTGGCCGAGGCCAAACAATACCCAAGCCTGAGCCTGAATGGTTCAATTGGCATCTTGCGCCAGAACAACAATAGTCGGCAACAAACCCTGCATTCCTGGTCAATTGGCCCGCTCACTCTGAATTACCCGCTTTTCGATGGTGGCCAGCGTCAAGCCAATATTCTTGTGGCCAAAGCACAATATCAGGAAGCCGTCATCAGCTATACCAGCCGGGTACGGCTTGCAGTAAAAGAGGTGGAACAAGCCTTGCTGAATTTGCAGGGTGCCGATATGCGCCAAAGCGCGGCCGATCTGGTCAGCCAAAGCTATGCCCAAACCATGGCAGCGACCCAAGCCAAACAAAGCCAGGGGCTAGCCAACTTATTAGAATTGGAAGAAGCGCGCCGACTAGCGCTCACGGCACAAACCACCCAATTATCGTTACAACTGGAGCGCAATCGGGCCTGGGTGGCCTTGTATCGTGCCCTGGGTGGCGGCTGGGATGCAAGCGTCACCGAGACCACCCCATTCACACCTAACCATTCTTAGAGTAAACAATGATGTGTATCAAATCAAAGTCAGGCACTGCATTGCTCGCCCCGTTGCTCGCCCCGTTGCTCGCTACCTTGCTCGCTACCTTGCTCGTAACAAGCACCACCAGCAGCCAAGCCGCAGACGGCAGCGCCAGCGCCAAAGCCAAACCGGTGTTAACGGTCACCACCATTACGCCCCGCACCAGTACCTTGGCCATTCAACTCCAAGCCAACGGCAATGTGGCGGCATGGCAAGAAGCCAGTATCGGGGCCGAAGTGCATGGTTTGCGCTTGCAAGAACTACATGCTGGCGTGGGCGAGTTCGTAAAACGTGGCCAATTGCTGGCCAGCTTTACCGATGACGCCGTCAAGGCAGAATTGGCGCAAGCCCAGGCGGCGCTAAACGAAGCAGAGGCTAATGCGCATGAAGCCAACGCCAACGCCAGCCGGGCACGCAATTTGCGCACTTCCGGTGCCCTGAGCGAGCAACAAATTGACCAATTTCTGGCTGCAGAACAAAATGCCAAAGCCCGCCTGGATTCGGCCAAAGCCAGCCTCAGTTTGCAACAACTGCGCCTGAAAAATACCCGCGTGCTGGCACCGGATAGCGGCCAAATTTCGGCCCGTAGCGCCACCATTGGCGCAGTCGTTGCCAGCGGTGCCGAATTGTTCCGTATGATCCGGCAAAACCGCCTGGAATGGCGCGCCGAAGTCACGGCCGCAGAAATCGAACGGATACAAGTGGGCATGGATGCCGTCATCACCTCCCCTGCGGGCAAACAAATCAAGGGGCGGGTGCGCCAAATTGCGGCCAACGTCGATCCGCAAACCCGGCTTGGTCTGGTGTATGTGGATTTGATCAATGACAAACCGAGTTTGCCCCTTGCATTCAAACCGGGTATGTTTGTACGCGGTGAATTCAGCATGGGTAGCTCGCAAGCGCTGACCATCCCACAGCAGGCGCTGGTGGCGCGCGATGGCTTTCAATATGGTTTTCGCCTCAATCCGGATGGTCGGGTCAGGCAAATCAAATTGCAAACCGGGCGTCGGATCGGGCAAGCCGGGTTGGCTCAGGTGGAGATTCTGGCCGGGGTTGATCCCAACTCGGTGCTGGTCGCCAGTGGCGCAGGCTTTTTAAATGATGGTGATTTGGTCAAAGTAGTTAATCCGCCCACGGCCAAATAACGCAAAAAATAGTAGCCGAAACTGGCTCGCAACACAGGATGCCCCCCATGAATTTTTCTTCGCTGTCGATTAAAAACCCGATTCCCGCCATCATGCTGTTTATGTTGTTAAGCCTGGCCGGATTCATTTCTTTCAACAAGCTGATTGTGCAGGATTTCCCCGATATTGAATTGCCACTGGTAACGGTTTCGGCATCACTACCGGGGGCCGCGCCCGCCCAATTGGAAACCGAGGTGGCGCGCAAGCTGGAAGATTCGCTCGCCACCTTGCCGGGTGTGAAAAACTTGTATACCGTGATCCTGGATGGCAGTGTCACCATCACGGTCGAGTTTGTGCTGGAAAAAGTGTTGTCCGAGGCAGTGAATGATGTGCGCGATGCCATCACCACCGTGCGCGCCGATTTACCTGCCGAAATGCGTGATCCCAACGTCAGCAAAACCTCTACCGCTGGCCGGGTAATTATGACCTATACCGTAGAGGCCGCCCCGGCCCCGGCCTTGGCTCCAGCATTGGCACCAGCAGCTAAGCGGCTTGGCAATGACAACGACCAAGCCGATACCGAGGCACTGAGCTGGTTTGTGGATAATACGGTATCCAGACGTTTGCGCAGTTTGCCTGGCATTGGTGCGATCAAGCGGGTGGGCGGGGTCTATCGCGAAGTCAGGGTGGAACTCGATACCGGGAAAATGGCAGCCTTAAATGTCTCGGCGTTGGATGTGTCGCAGCGTTTAAAACTGGTGCAACAGGATACGCCCGGCGGACGTGCCGATGTCAGCGGGGCCGAACAAGCAGTGCGCACCATAGGCACCGTGCAAACTGCGGCAGAACTGGCGCTGCTGGATTTACCCTTGCCGGATGGACGCCATATCCGGCTTGATCAGCTTGCCAAGGTCAGCGACACGGTCAGTGAGCCGCGCTCGCTGGCCACCCTGAATGGCAAGCCGGTGGTGGGATTTGAAATTTTTCGCACCAAAGGCGCAAGTGAAATCGATGTCGCCCGGGGCAGCCGTACCGCGATTGCCGAGTTGCAGGCCGCGCATCCGAATCTCCGCTTCACGCTGGCGATTGATAATGCGCAACCGGTTTCAGAAAATTTTACCGGCTCGATGGAATTATTGTATGAAGGCGCGTTGCTGGCAGTGCTGGTGGTCTGGTGGTTTTTACGCAATTGGCGCGCCACCCTGGTGGCGGCGGCCGCCCTGCCGTTATCGGTGCTGCCGACATTTATCGGTTTGCAGTATTTCGGCTACACCTTAAATACCGTCACGTTATTGTCGCTGGCGCTGGTGGTGGGGGTATTGGTGGATGATGCGATTGTTGAAATCGAAAATATCGAACGCCATTTGCAAATGGGAAAATCCCCGTTTCAGGCAGCGATGGAAGCGGCGGATGAGATTGGGATGGCGGTGATTGCCACCACCTTTGCCCTGGTCGCGGTATTTTTACCGACCGCGTTTATGGGCGGCGTGCCGGGTTTATTTTTCAAGCAATTTGGTTGGACGGCGGTGATTTCGATTCTCGCTTCGCTGCTGGTGGCACGCTTACTCACGCCGATGATGGCGGCCTATTTATTGATGGCAAAACCTGCCTCGGCAACCCCATCCCAGGCCCCAGCGCACACCGATGGCTGGATCATGCGCCATTACCTGTTGGCCATGCAATGGTGCTTACGCCATCGCTTAACTACCACAATTGCCGCAACCGTTTTTTTCGTGGCATCGATCGCCTTAATCGGCCTGTTGCCAACCGGTTTTGTGCCTCCGGCAGATCGCGGCCAAACCCAGGTAAATATCGAACTGCCACCCGGCAGCACCTTGGCTGAAACTGCCGCCACGGCCGAGCATGCGCGTGCCGCAATCATGAAAATTCCACATATCGTGAGCGTGTTCAGCTCCATCGGTGGTGGTTCCAGCGGTGATGCCTTTGCCCCCGGTGCTGCGGCCGAAGCGAGACGTGCCATTCTCACCATCAGCGTCAGCCATCGTGACAAGCGCATTACCACCCTGCCCGAAATCGACGCCGCCATTCGTGCCCAATTAAGCGATATTGCCGGTGCCAAATACAGTGTCGGGCCACCCGATACGGGCGTCAAAATGCAATTGGTATTGAAAAGTGATGATGCGGCGGCCCTGCTTGCCAGTGCCAAACTGGTTGAGCGCGAGTTACGCACCCTCAAAGGCATCGGCAATGTGACATCCAGTGCGGCGCTGGTACGCCCTGAAGTGTTTGTGCGCCCCGACCCGGTGCGCTCGGCTGAACTGGGTGTAACCACGGCCAGTATTGGCGAAACCGTGCGGGTCGCCACGGCAGGGGATTATGACGCGGCACTCTCGAAGTTGAATTTGGCGCAGCGCCAGGTGCCAATCCGGGTCAAACTGCCCGATTCGGTCCGTGCTGACCTGGATGCGCTGGGGCGGCTGGGCGTGCCGGGCAAAAATGGCCCGGTGCTGCTGGCGAGCGTGGCCAGTTTGAGTATGGAATCGGGGCCGGCGCAAATCAATCGACTCAATCGTAGTCGCAACGTCATACTGGATGTGGAATTGGGCAGTCGCCAATTGGGCGAAGTCAATACCGAAGCGCGCGCCTTGCCCGCCATTAAAAACCTGCCCCCGGCGGTGAGTATTGCCGAATTGGGTGACGCCCAGGAGGCACAAGCCCTGTTCGCCAGTTTTGGCATTGCGATTTTGATTGGGGTGTTGGCGATTTACGGTGTGTTGGTATTATTGTTCCACGACTTTTTACAACCGGTCACGATTCTTGCCGCTTTACCGCTGAGTATTGGCGGCGCGTTTGTCGCTTTACTGTTGACCGGGCGTGCGGTTTCAATGCCTGTGATGATTGGTTTGATCATGTTGATGGGCATCGTCACCAAAAATTCGATTTTATTGGTCGATTATGCGGTGCTGGCACGCGCGGGCGGTATGGATCGGTTTAGCGCCCTGGTAGACGCCTGCCATAAACGCAGCCGCCCGATTTTGATGACCACCATTGCCATGGGCGCAGGTATGATGCCACTGGCCTTGGGCTGGGGCGCAGACCCAAGTTTTCGCTCGCCGATGGCCATTGCGGTGATCGGTGGCTTGATCACCTCGACCCTGCTCAGCTTGTTGGTGGTGCCTGCAGTATTTACCTGGGTGGATGATTTTGAGCATTTGCTTGGGCGTTTTTTGAATTGGGCAAAAACCAAATCCAGGCACCAACTGCCTGATCAAAATTAAAAAATGCATTGCATAACTTTTACGACGATGTATCATGATTAAATCATCCTGGTCGGGAGAAATATCATGAAAATCGTGGTAATCGGTAGCGGAGGCACTGGCGGCTACTTTGGTGCCAAACTGGCCAAAGCGGGGGAAGATGTCACCTTTGTGGCGCGCGGCGCGCATTTACAGGCAATGCGCGAACACGGCCTCACCATCCAATCCAAAATTGAAGGCGAATGGGCCATACCGGTCAAGGCGGTCGATGATCTGGCAGGTCATGAGTTTGCTGACATCATTCTTTTTTGCGTTAAATCATGGGATACCGAAACGGCCGCCGAATTGACCAAGCCCATCATGGGGCCCAACACCGGCTTGATTTCCATCCAGAACGGTATCGACAATGAAGACAAGCTGACCAAAATCCTTGGCCCCAGCCATGTGATGGGTGGTATTTGCTATGTCTTTTCCAATATTATCGAACCCGGCGTGATTGCCCACCACCAATTTGGCCGGATTGTGTTTGGCGAGATGGATGGCCGCATTTCAGAACGCGCGGTAGCCTTTACCGCCGCTTGCGAAAGCGCGGCCATTCCGGTGGAATGTTCAAGCCATATTCGCCGTGCGCTATGGGAAAAATACCTGGTACTGGCCCCTTTGGCGGGCACCACCTGCCTCACCCGCTTACCGGTTAAATTTATCCGCGAACTACCCGCAACGCGCTGGCTATGGCAACAGCAAACAGAAGAATTGATCGCCTTGGCGCGCGCCCTGGAAATTGATTTGGGTGAGGACAGAATGAGCCGATGCCTGCAATTTCTGGAATCGCTGGGGCCCAACAATTATTCATCAATGTGCCTGGATTTGATCAACGACAAGCCGCTGGAGCTGGAAGCCCTGATCGGCCACGCCGTGCGCCTGGGCAAACGCCATGCGGTGCCAACGCCGTCCTTGGCGGTGGTGTATGGTGCGCTACTGCCATATCTGAAAGGCAAACCCCACCTCTGAACAAAATTATGATGAGAAAAAACTCAACACATCGGCACTGCGCAGCAGGGTATCGCTTTTGCCCAGCGCAATGAGTTCACGCGTGAAGCTCGATTCAAACAATAGATACGAAGCCAGGGCCGAACCGCGCGCCTCGGTGGCACCAATCCCGCCCAACATGGTGCGGATCGGCGCAGGCAAGCTATCGGTATGGCGGCTGGCGATATCATCGACCCGCTCCGAGGGCGCAATCACCAGTAACTCAACCGGGCGCAGCGGCATTTTTTCGCGAAATTCCGGCGGCAACATCGACAGCGTCAGGTTGATGCGGTTTAAACGCTCCACATCCACCGCTAAACTATCCAGAAAAATACTTGACATCGCATGCCCGGCAATTTGCGCCAGACTCGGGTATTGCAAATTGGTGGCAATATTGCGCGCCGCTTCAGTCAAGCGGCCAGAACCGACCACCAACACCTTGGTCGCGCCCAAATGGATGGCCGGCGAAATCGGTGCCAATTGGCGCATCGAACCATCGCCGCAATATTCTTGCCTGCCATTGATAAACAAAGGAATCGAGGGAAAAATAAAGGGAATGGCCGATGAAGCCAGCAAATGCTCGACCCCGATTTGATCTTGCAAGGCATGCCGTTGCATGCGCACCCAGGGTTCGATTTGCGCCAGGGTTTGATAAAAGGTAATATGCTGACCGCCGCTATACGATGAAGCCGTCACCGCCAGTGCGTGCAATAATCCATCGGCAAAAACACTGTCCAGACGCGGAAAATCGAGCATGCGGTGCAACAGGCTCACCAGCGGCGTATTATCGAGCAGCGATTTGGGGGGCGCGGCCCGCCATTTGCGTAACATCCAACCAAACGACAATAAAGACAGCCAACGCGCACCGGAGCGTAGCACGCCCAAAGAATCGGCCCGATACACTTGCGCCGCTTCAAAGTTTTCCCACACATCCACCAAACGCCTTACCCCTTCGCCAAAATTATCGGCGCGACAAGCCAGCGCGGTCGCATTGATTGCGCCCGCCGAGGTGCCACAGATAATATCAAAAGGACAGCGCGCAGGCGGCCAGCCCGCTTCCCACAGGATGGTGGCAATCCCTTGCATCACCCCTACCTGGTAAGCAGCCCGCGCCCCGCCGCCGGTCAATATTACGCCAGTTTTTTTTCGTGTAGTCATACGTCAAGAATAGCAGTTTCATTGCTGCTTGCGTGCAAGATTTGGCTGCAGACCGAAAAAAAGCGCAATGACAAACGATTCCGTTGCGCAGGTAGCGTGGGCACCTGTGCCCACGCGTGGATACGATCAGCCGCCACGCGTGGGCACG
>JBKJLF010000063.1:0-3047 GCA_046597185.1 Burkholderiaceae bacterium
GCGTTATGATATTGGCTTCGATAACCGTATCATGCCAGAAATGGCCGCTCACTTTTCTTTTTTCCTGTATTTTTCCGGGAAATTGTTGTTTACACGGCGGGTTTTGCAAGTACCTCACCTATGACCAATTTACCTTGCTTGAAAATGAGTTGGCAAAGCAGTTACAGGCGTCCTTATGCTAATCCGCCTTACCAACCTTGCGTTAATCGAATACCCCGATGAGTTGGGCGCATTAGTGATGGCTGATCTCATGCGAACTGATTCCGAACCTTTCTCGATTGAGGAAACTAACTTGATTGTAAATGGCGTTCTTGTCCCGCTTTATGATGAAACACTCACGCTTGAAGAAAATATCAAGTTCGCCAGAGAACATTGCATCCTGTCAGGCATACCTGATGCAGCCACAATGCAAAAAGGGTATGAGCAAATTAAGCGCTACAATGGAGGCATGCTGGTGGAGCAAATTGGGTATTCCAGTCAGGAATTAATAAACGAATATTATTGCACGCAACCTGGTACTAAATCACAAATCTACACTATTGACCAAAACCAACATGAAGTTGCGCCAACACCGCAGCAAACTGTCCCGCAAGCTACTTCTAATGGGTAATCGGGGCATGCATAAGCCAAGGTAACCAAGCCCATTTGGTAAAAGCGTTGCTGCAATTCGCTTTCAGGCCAAAGCTGTTATCTTTTGTTCTATTGATTTTCACTGTAGGTTATTTGGCTTATTTGGCCTTTGGTGGCTCATCATCATAAGTTGATTGGTTGGCGGGTAGCATGATCGACTTGGCCACATCGGCAATGGTTGCCGCCAAAATAAGTTGGGTGCGGTCGGCTAACTGGGCGAAGTGGCATCTGCAAGGGTTTGTACTGGCTTTGCATGAAGCTGGGGTGGCGCCCTTGATGCTTACCACAAAAAAAGACTACGCCACTCGCCGGCATACTTAATTAAAAAAAAATTCTTGTATCACTTCATTTGCAATGGTAGTATTCACCAGCATGTTGCGTGCGGGCGCGGATAAGGCAGCGTTAGCGTTGTTTTTTCCGTAATTTGATAACAACATTGACCTTGATGAGTTGGTAATGGCGGGGCACCCTTTATTAAATCAGGTTCGCACGAAAAGCGAGCCACTGGTTGTCGATGGCAAGACATATCAGATCGTTCTTAGCTACAATCGGGTAATTGGTATTGATGGCTATGTAGTTGGCTTAAAATTCGCAGACGAGACGGGCAGCATGGACTCAGCGAAACCAGCAAAAACCCACGGCATTCGTTTGGCTAACGCTGTTGCCTATCGCGCTGTACAAATGATCAAGCCAGATTTAGCGACAATATCCATACTGGGTTTCTATCTTCTTACTGCCGAGCTTGACGAACGCCGCCCTAATGGCTCGCTCAGGAAAATCCTGCTTTATCGCGCAAAAGCCGGTGTAATGCATCGCCAACTGCTCGACCACCTTCAGTATCGGGGTGAGTTTGAGGTAACTGGTGGGGTCGCTTGGGTATTGAGCGAAAAGCCGTATCATGAATATGACCAATATACGCTGCTCGAAAGCGAGTTGGCCAAGCAAATGCGGGTAACCTTATGCTGATCCGAATCATTACGGAAGAATTAATCGAATACCCCGATGAGCTGGGCGCATTGGTATTAGCAGATTCAACCCGCCCTGGTGCGCCCCCGATCCCGCTTGATGAAGTAAACCTGGTTGTGAATGGCGTGCTTGGGCTGCTTTATGATGAAAAAATTACAACTGAAGAAAATATAAAAAATGCCCACGCGCATTGCACCCAGTGGCGTATGCCTGATGATGCAGCAATGCAAAAGGCACTTGCTCAAATTAAAGACTATAACGAAAACATCCCCACTGATGAAATTGGCTATTCCAGTCAAGATTTAATCGCGGACTATTATTGTATGGAACCCAAACGTAAAGCCGAACCTTATACTATTGAACAAAAATTGCATGAGACTGCCTCAACACCGCTGCTCACTGCTCCGCAAGCTACTTCCGATGGGTAACCGGGGCATGCATAAGCCAAGGTAACCAAGCCCATTTGGTAAAAGCGTTGCCGCTATTCGCCTTCAGGCCAAAGCATGTTATCTTTTGTCCTATTGACTTCCGCTGTAGTCTATTTGGCTTATTTGGCCTTTGGTGGTTATTCATCATAAGTTGGTTGGTTGGCTGGCAGCATAATTGACTTAGCCACATCGGCAATGGTTGCCGCCAGAATGATGGTGTTCCAGGCGGGTGCAGTAGCTGAGAAAGCGGGTTTACCATTGTCTTGGCAAAAATCACATCCGTAACTTTTTAATATTAACCACGAACTCCTCTCTAAAAGGGCATGCTATAATTGCCGCTTCAAAAATTAATGGGGGTTTCTAATGAGCAAAGAAGAAAGTAATAAGACCGATGCCTAAATCTATGCGGCACCGAAACGCAATATGCTTGCGCTAACTATCGGCATCAATAAAATTGCCGCACATACACCCGACATCAATGCCTATACGCTACGTAATGACATGTTATTGGCACGGGATAAGGCAGCAATCTGCAAGAAAAATGGCCGTGAAATGTCAGCTACTGCGGTGGCGTTGCAAGCGCAATCCCAGCGCCGCATTGATGCGAAGACTGCACAATCTTGCCCCGATTTTTGACCACAATGATAGCAAGCATGCCAAATGCCCGTGCGCATCAACATATTCATACGATACGCTACTATGCAAATGTACTTTACGACTTGACGAATATACCAGTCCACAACCAAGCTGAAGTACGTTTAGCGTTACGCACCATCAGAAGCCAGCTTGTGGCTGGCACCTTCCCTTACTAATAGGTCAAGCATCATGGCAATTTGGAAATTTAACAGCGTAAGCAATGATTACACATATTTTCTTGAAATGCCCGAGCAAATCAAACTTGAAAATATATTTTTAACCGATGGCACGCCTAAAAACTGGCCCACGCCACCCAAGTTGCGCCCACATGTCGAAAAAAATAAGAAAAAGCAAATGCCGCTGGCTGATTTATCCTATATTTCACCC
>JBKJLF010000076.1:0-37368 GCA_046597185.1 Burkholderiaceae bacterium
GATGACGAACCACCTAATACTTTGCCGCGTGGGTAGATCAGGCTGCGCCCATTCAAGCCGGGGTCGGGCCTGGTGCGGTACAGCCAATCGGTACGCGGGTTGTTGATGCAGTACAGGTAGCCAACCGGAATATGAATCCAGACATAATCATCCTTGCCACCTGCTTCCAGCAATAAAACGTCGATGTCCGGGTTTTGCGTCAGGCGGTTGGCCAGCACACAGCCGGCGGTGCCTGCGCCGACGATGATGTAATCGTAGCTGCCGGCATCGGTGGCTGCAAGGTGATCAGGCGCGGTGGGGGTGGCGCTGGCGGTAGGGTTGTTCAAGCTTGGCTCCAGGCAAAGAGAGCAGTATAACCCGGCCCGTGCCGCCATTGTGTGCGCTTCATGCTGGCAGCACAGGAAGATTGTTATGCCGGGCTACCTTAAAACCCGTCAAATTCATAAAGGGCTTTGGGCGGCAGGCGGTACGATTTAAGAAAAGCCTTTAAATTTTTGATTTCTTCAAAACTGTTTAAATCGTGTTCCAGCATTTGGCTGGCAGATTGCAGGCCGCTGATTTCCTGGTCCAGCTCTTCCAGTAACGCCTCTGGATAAAGTGGCCCATCGTCCAGGTTCGGGTATTGCATGTGAATACGAAATTCGGTTCCGGCGATTTCCATTTCCAGCTCTTGGGCTTGCTCGCGCAAAATCTGGTTATAGTGCTTTAATTTTTCTTCGCTGATGGCGGCAATGGCGTGCTGGTCGATTTGTTCTATCTCCAGTTGCAGCTCCAGCAGGGCCAATAAATCTTGCTTGTCGTAGGCGACATTCACGCGTTGCATTAAATCGGTTTTGCGTTGGCGTTCGGCTTCATCGGGTTCACGATCGGGGTGTAATTCGCTGGCAAGCTTGCGATACACTTCCCGAATCGATTGACTGACTTTTTTCGCATCTTCGGCCAGTTTTTCTTCCTTGGCCAATTGCTTGGCGCTTTTTTTCTTGTTGGCAGATTTGGCAGCGTTGAGCTCTTGCGCCGCTTCATGCAGGCCCTTGGCTTCTTGCGCTTTTTCTGCCATCAACCGCATGACCGATTCCGGGTCGCGTAAATCGAGATCCTCTTCTATCGGCATACCCAGCATATCTTCCAGCATGTTTTTCAACATGGCTTTGCCTTCTTCTTCCTGCTCATCGAAGCCAACCTCGTTATGCCGATCAAAAATCTCGCGCACTTCAGGTATGGATTCCCGCCCCAACAGGTCGGCGCTGATGCTGCAAATCAGGTCAGCCAGTTTTAACCGTTCTGTGTTGCTGAGCTTTTTTTCGCCATAGGCTTTATCCATGAATATCACCAGCTTGGTGCGCAATTGATCAAAAGCTTGCATCGCCGGTTGATAGTGGCTGGCATGCTTTTGCTGATACAGCGGCATGACTTGATGTAGTGTTTGCAGATGCTGGCGTTGCTGTTCAATTTGCTTGATCAGCTTGTTAAATAATTTTTGGCCCTTGGTAATGCCTGTGGCACTTGATTTGGCGCGAATGCTGATGGCGGTTTTAGGTGGTTTCATAATCAATGGTGGTACAAAGCAAGGTGAAAGAATGCATCATTATAGATGATATGATTGGCTAGCCAAACTGCCCGCCCAAAAAAAACTGATCCGAAAACGCGCCCGTTTTGGATCAGAATAAGAGGAATACGCTCATGGGCAGCAAAGGGTTAGCTTTACAGCCCGATTTAACCCAGTTTGGCACAGTCGTGTGACGGCAATTCTTTCAAAGGCAAATTGTTACGGTAACATTTGCGAATTTTATGCAAAAATACGACAGTCTCGTATGCTAATTTACCTTGACTCATGCCTCACCGTATATTGCGCAATTGTTGCGCAATTGTTGCGCAATTGTTGGAAAATTGTCTATCACGCAAAGAATAATTGCGCATGCTTTGTGCAATAATAGCCAACCTCCCCCTCATCCGAATGGTTTGTTATGACGCCTGCTGACCTGCAAAATTTTTTCGCGCAACACCCGGTGCGTGATGTTGAATGCCTGTTCCCCGACCTTTCTGGCTATCCGCGCGGCAAATTGATGCCCGCCAAAAGCTTCGCCCAAGGCAGTGAATTGCGGATTTCGCAGGCGATTTCAATGCAGGCGATAACGGGTGAATATTCGTATCACCCGATCTTCCCTGATGCCGACCCGGATGTGGGCTTGGTGCCCGATTACAGCACCCTGAAAATGGTGCCCTGGAGTAGTGTGCCACGCGCCATGGCCATTCATGATTGCGTTGAACTTGGCGGCACCTTATGTCAGTTTGCCTCGCGTTCAATCTTAAAACAGGTGTTGGCCCGTTATGCGGCGGTGGGCCTTCAGCCCGTGGTTGCGCCCGAAATTGAGTTTTATCTGACCGCGCCCAATCTCAACCCGGCGCTACCCTTGTCTGCACCGGTTTCCCGGTTTGGTCGGGCGGAAGTGGGGCAATCGGCGTTCAGTATGAATATGCTCAATGAACTGGCCCCATTTTGGGATGAATTTCATGCCGCCGTGGATGCCTTGGGTATTCGCTCCGACACCTGGATTCATGAAATGGGCTTGTCGCAATATGAAATTAATTTACTGCATGGTGATCCGCTTAATCTGGCTGATCAAGCGTTTTTGTTCAAATATGCGGCCAAAGAAATTGCCATTAAACATGGGATGAATGCCGTGTTTATGGCCAAGCCCATGGCTGGCCAGGCGGGTAGCTCCATGCATTTACACCAAAGCATCCTGGATGCCCAGGGCCAGAATATTTTCTGCAATCAGGATGGTAGCGACAGCGTGCGGCTGCATCATTTTATCGCCGGCTTGCAAACTCATTTGCCCGATATGATGTTGATTTTTGCGCCTTCGGTGAATTCATACCGCCGTTTTGTGGTCGATAGTCAGGCTCCGATCAATTTACAGTGGGGCGTGGACAATCGCACCGCCGGCTTGCGCATCCCCTTGAGTGGCCCGCTTGCGCGGCGGGTAGAAAACCGTATCGCCGGGGCTGATGCTAACCCCTACCTGGTAATTGCCGCGTCATTGGCCGCAGGCTTGGCGGGGCTGGAACAAGGCTTGCAACCCTCCCCTGCCATCGAGGGCAGCGCCTATGCATGCAGCCACGACCTGGCCCGCACCTTTTTTCTGGCCTATACCGGCATGCTGAACAGCCAATCGGCACGGCAATTGTTGGGCGAGCAGTTTGTGACCGCGTTTTGCGCCGTCAAGGAGTTGGAATACCAAAGCTATTTACATGAAATCAGCGCCTGGGAAAGGCGCTTTTTAGCCGCGCAATCGTGAAACCCCGCTGAAACCCCGCTCATGCCATCGGGTGCCCGGAAAACAGCTTTTGCTGCGTGATGACATGGCCCGGCTCTGGTGTATGGTGTACCCGAAAACTGGCAAATTGTAAATCCGGGCCAGGTCGCCAATCGGTTTGTTCATACAACATTGGCCCCCAATAGGGGGCGACGGCTTGGTACATGGCGTGGTGATCCAAATCTTCCGATTCGATGATGCCCAGATTCGGGTGGCTGGCAACCCATTTCATGGCCCCGACGATGCTGGCGACCACTTGTAAGCTGGTGGCATTATTATACGGTGCGATGGCACGGGTGCGCCCGATCGATAAATTTGAGCCGAACCAAACCGACGGGTAAGTGTCACTGAGTAAAAACACGCCCAGTTCATCCATGCCGCTGATCACATCATCTTTGGCCACCCGCCGGGCGCGGACTTGTTCGTCGCTGCCATTGGCAATTAACTTCATGGCATTCACGGTTTCATCACAAGGGCGATAGGCGTAATACACCGTGGGGCGATATTGGGCCTGGCCAGGCTCGCCCACGGTTAAAAAGTCGGCAATGGAAATAGCCTCGTTGTGGGTGATTAAAAAGCCTTCAAATTCGAGCCGATTCGGGCTCCAGGAGCGCACCGCCAGATTCGCGCCGGGGCGGTTAAACATTAGCGCTGCCTGGCAGCCATGGGTATGCGTGCTTGCGCCCTCCGGGAGTAGGCGTTCATGCGTGCCCCAGCCTGCTTCTGCCGATTGTAGCGCCTCGGTAATCAAGCCATCCACCGACCAGGTATTGACGAACTCGCCCGGTTCGGCGCGCAAACTGGAAACCTGGGTATCGCATTCTGAAATTTGAATTACGCGCACCCCAAGGCGTTGCGCAAGTTTGCCCCAATCAGCCGCTTCCATGGTGGCTGGCAAGCTATCCGGGATATGGGTTTGCGCCATTTTTTCGAGCGCGCATTTGACCAAAACCGAGACAAAGCCGGGGTTAGCGCCTTGTGCAATCACCGCGGTGCTGCGGCCTTGGCATTGCTTGGCATAGGCCAACACTTGTTCGCGCAATTCATAATTACTGGTCATGAAAGCATCGGCCTCGCTATGATAAGCCCAAGGCTCGATACCTGCATCAAAATAAAATGCTTGATGCGCTTGCGCCAGACTGATTAAATCGATGCTGGAAACTTCGACCGCAAGATTGAGTAAATAACTGCCCTCACTCAAAAAAGGGGCCAAGGCGCTGTGGTAATTGTCTTGATCAATCGCCAGTAAATGAAATTCCACCTGCATTTCTTTTGCCACGCGCAGGCGTTGAGCACAGCTTTCACGATCAAAGGCAAGCACGACATAATCAGGAAATTCCTTTTTTAACAGCGGTTGAATTGCTTGGCCCAGATTGCCAAAGCCTACGATAACGATGCGTTTTGTCATATGACCCTCGTTGCCATTGTTGTAGCATGGTAAGTAGTGACAGGGGTTCCCATGCCAATATAAAGGGTTTATTGTACATCAGCATTTTATGAGTTGGATTGGGAATGAATCGGCAATGAATTCTGGCGGTTCGATTGATGTAAATTCGGTACAGCATGGGGTTTGTGCGGCTTTTGTATGGGCAGAAAGTGGGATTACCAGGTTTGATTCGGGAAAAATTTGACTCTGACCCCAATTTAGCGAGTGTGGACGATTTTTTTTGAGGTTTTCAATTTGCTATGGCCCTAATTATTTCTGTGAAAATCAGGATTGTAGATCAGGACGGTTTGCTCTGTCCCTAAATCAGGATCATTGAGGTGATGTTGGCGGATTGTTTCATCATTCCCTCGTCCACTTGCTACCATTATCGGGTATACTTGCCTTTGATTTGACAATGCCAATAACCCAGTCCAATCGAACCCTACCTCCGTCAGTACTTGAAGAAAAAGGAAACCACCTATGTCTGAAACTACACGCACTACTTGAGATTTTCTGCCTGACACCTATTGGTACGTCACCCACCCCGACCTGCCCGCCTTGCAATTCTCTTCCGACAGCAATGTGCTCACATGGGAAGGTGACCAAACCGTATGGCATATTTCCGGCTATAAAAATGGCTATTTCTGGGGCGTTGCCTCTACCCTCACCTTTGACCAGGGGGACGCCAACCGTCGCCACACCAGATCGCCAGGGCAATCATCCATGGTCGGCACGGTGACCGCTGGTGGCCAGGTGCAAATCAGTTTTTTCCGCAACAGCCGCCAGGGCGACAGCGTAACCACCGGCTTTGGCCAGATGACGCAGCTTGGTGGGCAATGGGCGTTTCAAATGCAAATGAATACGCCAGCGGGCAATAATCAATTATTTCACTGGGCCAATATGATGCAAACCAAGCCAGGCGAAGCAGGATGGGATAAATTGCCGGGCGTGGATTACTCGGTGCCAGCAATGTTGGAAGGCGCAAGTTACCCGCAATTTGCCAATGCCTGAACTAAAAGGGCTGCTGAGCACATCATGACACACGTCCAAGCATCAATTTGACTCTGACCCCAATAAAAAAGTATTCAAGCACAAACCGCAATAGCCGCGTAAAATACGGCTCTTTTCCCGATTTTAGCGCCATCATCATGACCATTGTTCTCTCCACCCTCAATGCCCGTTACGCCCACGCATCGCTCGGTTTGCGCTATTTGCTGGCCAATATGGGCAATTTGCAGGCGCAAACCCGGCTGGAGGAATTTGTTATCGGCACCAAAACTACCGAGCTGGCCGAACGGCTGCTGGCGCATCAGCCGCGCATCATCGGTTTTGGCGTCTACATCTGGAACGTGGAAGAAACCACCAAGCTGGTGGCGATGTTAAAGCGGATTGCGCCCAAGGTGATTATCGTGCTGGGTGGCCCGGAAGTGTCGTATGAATCGAACGAGCAGGCGATTGTGCAATTGGCCGATTATTTGATCACTGGCTGGGGCGATCTGACCTTCGCCGCGCTGTGCCAGCAAATTTTGCATGGCCCCAAACCGCTGATGAAAACCCATGTTGGCCTGCAGCCGCCGATGGCGGAGATTCAATTACCCTATCATTTGTATTCCGATACCGATATCGCCCAGCGCACGCTGTATGTGGAAGCCTCGCGCGGTTGCCCCTTTAAATGTGAATTTTGTCTGTCTTCACTTGACAAAACCGCCTGGCCGTTTGAATTGACGCGCTTTTTGGGCGAGCTGGAAAATTTATATCAGCGCGGTGCGCGCTTGTTCAAGTTTGTCGATCGTACCTTCAATCTGAATATCAAAACCAGTTTGAAGATCATGCAATTTTTCCTCGACAAGCTGGCCGCCAACCCGAATGATCCGGTCTATGCCCACTTTGAGCTAGTGCCGGACCATTTGCCCGATGCGCTGAAAGACTCGATCCGGCAATTTCCTCCCGGTGCCTTGCAGTTTGAAATCGGCATCCAAAGCTTTAACCCGCAAGTGCAAGCACTGGTCAGCCGCAAGCAAGACAATCAAAAAGCGGCAGAAAACATCGCCTGGCTGAGTCAACATTCAGAGGCGCACATGCATGTGGATTTAATCGCCGGGCTACCGGGCGAAGATATCGCCAGCTTTGCCGCAGGTTTTGACAAGCTGGTGGCCCTGCAGCCGGATGAAATCCAGTTTGGTATTTTGAAGCGCTTGCGCGGCACACCCATTATTCGCCATACCGGGCCTTACGATCTGATATTTGACCCCGCCCCGCCCTACACCATTTTGGCCACCGACCGCATCAGTTTCAGCGATATGCAGCGCCTGGTGCGCTTTGCGCGCTATTGGGATTTGGTGGCCAATTCCGGCCGCTTCCAACAATGCTTGCCATTGATTTTGGCCGATCAACCGTTTCAGCGCTTTATGGATTTTTCTGATTGGCTGTATAGTAAAACCGACGCCACCCACCGCATTGCGCTGGATCGTTTGGCGGGGCTGGTGGGGCAATGGTTGCAGTTGCAAGGGGAAGCGGCCAGCACCGTCACGCGCATGCTGGCCAAGGATTATGCCGGGCGGCATGGGGCCAAGGAAAGTACGGCCGCGAAGGATGCTGCGCCCGCTGCCTTGCAGCAAGGTCATACGCGCCAGGTGCGTCATTTGGCGGCTTAGTATGTTTAACAGTGCGCAATACCAAAGCATGGGGCAAAACCCGCTGTGTGATTTTCAGATTTGCAGTGCCGATTGCAGTTGGCAAAGCAAAGACAGGCAGCTTGACCTTGCCAATGTGCAGCACGCATGGGCCGAAGCGAAACGGATGATAGACGGACCGGGCGTTATGCGCCGTTTGTGATGTTAGAAAAGTGCGGTAGTTTGCCGTTATGATCCTCACTAACAAATTATAATTCAGCAATTTGCCGTTCTTCGTGGCAATTTTTTTGTCCCGAATTTTTTTGCATCATTATATTAGCCCGGAATGATCGATTCCGGGCCGTCTGAACACGACCTTTTTCCGTTACCCATCACTTTTCCGCAAACGCCCGCTCAATCACAAAATCACCCGGCGTCGAAGTATTGCCCTCTTTAAAGCCGCGCTCTTCCAGAATGTGCTTGAGGTCGCGCAGCATTTCGGCGCTGCCGCAGATCATGACCCGATCATGCGCCGGATCGAACGGCGGTATGCCTAAATCTTCGAAAAGCTTGCCACTGACGATCAAATCGGTAACCCGCCCGGTGTTGCGGTAAGATTCGCGCGTCACCGTCGGGTAATAGCGCAACTTGCTGGTCACCAAATCACCCAGGTATTCATGGTTGGGTAAATGTTCCACCAACAAATCATGATAAGCCAATTCATCCACCTGGCGCACCCCATGCACCAGAATCAACTGATCAAATTTTTCATAGATTTCCGGATCACGCACAATGCTCATGAACGGGGCCAGGCCCGTACCGGTCGAGAGCATGTACAAGTGCTTGCCCGGCAATAAATAATCCGCTACCAGGGTGCCGGTTGGTTTGCGCCCGACAATGATGGTATCGCCAACCTGAATATCCTTGAGGCGCGAGGTGAGCGGGCCGCCATCCACCTTAATGCTGAGGAATTCGAGGTGATCTTCGTAGTTGGCGCTGGCAATGCTGTAGGCGCGCAACAAGGGCTTACCATTCACCCGCAAACCGATCATGGTGAAGTGACCATTGCTAAAGCGTAGCGCCGGATCGCGCGTGGTGGTGAAGGAAAACAACCGATCAGTCCAATGGTGTACGCTTAGCACTTTTTCTTCGTTCAATGTACTCATGATGGATCAATAGCCTTATCTTATAAAAAATTCAATAACAGTACTCACAAAGCAACAGGGTAAACCAAGGCAGCCAAATCTACCGCACCCCACATAATACCAAAGCACGGAACATCCATCAAACCTAACTTTCACCCGCCAATAAGAAATCTGAAGAAATCTGATCGAGGGCACCATCAAGCACAACAGCCAAACCGGAACCGAAGGGGAACTATGCGATGATGTCGCCTTACCTTGCCAATCCCATGGAGAAAAAGTTGATGCCAAGATTTAACCCGCTTGCCTTTGCATTCACCGCACTGGTTAGCCTCACCCCGCTTTGCATGGCCGAAAGCCGTGGCTTTACCATTGAAGACCTGGTAGCCATGGAGCGCATCGGCAGCCCGGTCGTCTCGCCCGATGGCACGCAGGTGGTGTACAGCGTGCGCGCCACTGACCAGGATAAAAATCGTGGCCGCACTGATTTGTATCTGCTCAATTTACGCGACCCCAACGCCACGTCAGCCAAACTGACCAATGCTGGCAGCAGCGTTGATGGCAATAACACCGCCCCCGCCTGGTCGCCTGCTGGCGATGCCATTTATTTTATCTCCACCCGCTCCGGCAGCGCACAAATATGGCGTTTGCCCGTGGCTGGCGGTGCAGCCCAAAAAGTGAGTGATTTGGCACTGGCGGTCGAAAGCTTTAAAGTTGCGCCCAACGAGCAAGGCATCGCGCTGTCGTTGGAAGTCTTCCTCGATTGCCCCGATCTGGCCTGTACCACCGCGCGCCTTGCGAAAAAAGCGCAGAGTCAAACCAGCGGCGTCATCTTCGACCAGCTCTTGTTCCGGCATTGGAACAGTTGGTCCGACGGCCGTCGCATGGTATTGTTTTCTGCCGCGCTGGACGCTAACCACCATATCACTGGCGCACCGATCAGTTTGTCCGGCTCTCTGGATGCGGACGTGCATTCGCGCCCGTTTGGTGACCAGAAAGATTATGCCTTCAGCCCGGATAGCAGCAAGGTAGTATTTTCCGCCAGAGTGGCTGGAAAAGCCGAAGCCTGGTCGACCAATTTTGATTTATACCAGGTGCCCGCCAAGGGTGGCGCGGCCCCCAAAAACCTGACGCCGGACAACCCGGCATGGGATGCCCAGCCGGTTTTCTCGCCCGATGGCAAAACCTTGGCTTACCTTGCCATGAAACGCCCCGGATTTGAATCGGATCGTTTCCAAATCATGTTGATGGATACCGAAAGCGGTAAAAAACGTCGTCTGGCGCAAAATTGGGATCGCTCACCCAACCATTTGCACTGGTCGGACGATGGTAAAACGCTCTACACCAACGCCCATGATCTGGGCCAAATGCGCTTGTTTGCGATTGATGTGGTCAGCGGCGCGGTAAGCGCGCTGAGCGATTTGGGTGTGGTGGCGGACTTTGATAGCCACGCCCAAAGCATGGTGATGGCGCAATCGAATTTAGGTTCGGGCACCCAATTATTTTATCGCACCCAGGGGCAGGCAAACTGGCAGCAAATCACCCATGTGAACGAAGCGGCGCAGGCCGAGGTGCAATTTGCCGCGTATCAGCAATTTAGCTTTGCTGGTGCCAAAGGAGACAAAGTGTATGGCTATGTGATGCAGTCATGGCAAGCCAAAGCGGGTGAAAAATACCCGGTAACGCTGCTGGTACACGGTGGCCCACAAGGTAGTTTTACCAATGGCTGGGGCTACCGCATCAACCCACAAGTGCTGGCGGGTGCGGGCTATGCGGTGGTGATGATCGATATCCATGGTTCGTAAGGCTATGGCCAGGCATTTACCGATTCGGTGAGTCAGGATTGGGGCGGCAAACCGTTCATTGATTTAAAACTGGGCATGGCCGCAGTCGCCAAACAGTTTGCCTGGCTGGATAGCAAAAATGCCTGCGCCATCGGCTGGTCGTATGGTGGCTTTATGATGAACTGGATTGCCGGCAATTGGCCCAATGGCTTTCAATGCATCGTCAACCACGCTGGCACGTTTGACCTGCGCGCCATGTATTACAGTACCGACGAGCAATGGTTTAATGAATGGGAAAATGGCGGCACCTATTACGACGCTCCCGCCAAACACGAAAAATTCAACCCGGTCAAGCATGTCAAAAAATGGAAAACACCGATGTTATTGACCCAGGGCGGGCAAGATTTCCGCATACCCGAGACCCAATCCTTCAGTACGTTTACCGCCTTGCAACGGCGTGGCATTGAGAGCAAATTATTGTTGTTCCCGGACGAGGGGCATATTTTCAATAAACCTGCCAATTCACTGCTGTGGAATCATACGATTTTGGATTGGTTGGGCAAGTATTTGCACAAATAGCCCTTCGATGAGGCGAGGATGAGAAGCAGGATGAACAGCGCCGACCATTTCGAGGATATGCTCGGAATGGCCTGCGAGTACTCATAAAAATGTAACAAATTGGCTTGCGCAACCCTTGCGCCCAACTCGACAACTTTCAACCCGGGTTGATAGCAGCAGTGCTGGCTCGGGATGCCGACGGCAAATTGATCCATAAAGCGGGGATTATGGCGGTGGTGCTGGGAAGTGGGAGGGTTGCTGAGGGCGACCTTATCGAAATCACCTTGCCTGCGGGGCCACATATTACGCTGGATCAGGTTTAGCAATGTGCGCCGCCCGGAGCTTGAAGAGGCTTTTTGCTTTCAAAGCGCGGATCATTGAAATAATCCTGCAGCAGCATCACTTCTTCAACTTTCATAAGGTAGATCAATCCGCCGAAAGGAATAACGGCCTGATAGCGCTTGCTGCTGTTCACGAGTTCTTGTGAAGCAAAGCCAGCTACCCAATCACCTACGGCCTTTGTTCTTCTGATTATGGGTTTGCACGTTGCCAAGGTTAAATAACCGTGAAAGGGATTGGGTGCAAATCCCGAATCGTGGGGCATTTTATAGCCAATAAATTCTTTCATGGACGTTCCTTTATGTTGCTACCAGTTTGAATTCACGATGAGTAAAAATAGTATAAACGAAAACGGCACGCAAATGGTTGCATGCCGTTTTCAAAATTTAAACCTGAAGTTTATTCTTGTTCCCGAACGAAGGGCGTATGTTCAATAAACCCGCCAATTCACTGCTGTGGCATTATACGGTTTTGGATTGGTTGGGTAAGTATCTGCACAAATAGGCATTCGATGAATCGCAGATGAACAGCGCCTATCAATGCAAAACGCCCCAATCAAGGGGCGTTTAATCATTTCGGAGCAGCCTGACTGTTTAAGCCAGCTTAACAAGCTTCTTGCGGCGTGCCATCAAACCCAAACCAGCCAAACCTGCCAACATCATTGCGTAAGTTTCTGGCTCCGGTACTGCGCTGGTCAGCGTGTTTCTGGTCAGCGAGATTTTGTCCAAGGAACCGCCGTAGCTATCCGAAGTACCAATCGCACGAAACATCAACGATGAGGTGGAAGCTGCGCCAAGCAGGCTGATGGTTTTGGTTTGCCAGACATTGCCCGAAGCACCTGCGCCACTGCCAGTATATGTGCCAACCGACGCACCATTCCATAACACTTCAATTCCGTTCGAAGTGGTAGCCACACCGCCGCGTGGCGAGTAAGCGAAACTGAGGGAATACGCGTCATTGCGAGTAGTTGCCACACTTTGGCTGATGGAACTATTGGCCGTAGTATCCAATTCCACATAATTATTGCCCTGGAAGGCCGTGCCCGCTACATTGTTGCGCAACTCAACACCCGCCGCACCACCCGTCCAACCTGTCAAGTTGGAATAGATATGCCATGAACCGGCGTTTTGCGTATTGGCTTCAAAACTGCCATTGACCAGCAACTCAATC
Source organism: Burkholderiaceae bacterium (assembly GCA_046597185.1). Lineage (GTDB taxonomy): Bacteria > Pseudomonadota > Gammaproteobacteria > Burkholderiales > Burkholderiaceae_D > CAMBDR01. The sequence continues at coordinate 12,349 of JBKJLF010000076.1, forward strand.
ACACCCGTGTTATTGGATGGCGCAACAGGCGTAACGGCAGCACCGCCAGCGAATGCAAACAACGGGGCAGCAAGTACGGCAGCGAGGATGATTTTACGCATAAGGCAGGCTCCTGAGAAAATATTAAATGGGTGGGATGTCGATGAAGTGAATCATAGCATGACCAGTTTCCACATGTCAACAATTATTTTCTTGAGGCAACTCTCTAATTTGTGCTCACTACTTTGCCAGGCGGGTGCGAATCCAATAACTGAGCGCATCCACCAGCGCCACCAGCAGCAGCATGGCCAGCAACACGGTGCTGGTTTCATTCATTTGGAACAAGCTCATATGAAAGGCCAGCATTTGCCCCAGGCCACCCGCGCCCACCACGCCCAGCACCACGGCGGCGCGGATATTATTTTCCCAGCGGTACAGGGTATAGCTGATTAACTGCGGTAATACCTGCGGCAAGGTGGCGTAGAAAAAGACTTTGACTGCGCCCACGCCGCGCACGCGTAGCGCAAAGGCGGGGCCGGGGTGGGCGTTTTCCATGGTTTCGGCAAACAAACGGCCCAGCACGCCCGAAGTGTGCAAGGCCAAGGCCAGGGTGCCGGCAAAGGGGCCCAGACCCACCGCAATCAACAACAGCACGGCCCACACCAGTTCCGGCGTGCTGCGCAAGGCGTTGAGCACCAGCCGGGCCGGGCCGCGCCAAAGCGCCCGCTGTTGCCCCGCCAGTTTGCTGGCAGGCAGGGCCAACAGCAAACCGAGCAACAGCGCCAGCAAGGTGCCCAACGCCGACATGGCCAGGGTTTCCAGTGTGGACAGCAACACTTTTTGCACAAACGCCGCGCCCAACTGTGGGTGAATCAATTCTGCCAAAAATCGGCCCATGCTGGCACTGGCATCGGGCGAGAAAAATTTCGCCCATTGCAAATTGAGGCTGGCAAAACTGGCCAGCACCAACAGTAACACTGCCAACAGCAAGCCAAACGCGCCCCGGCGCGCGCGCATGTCCCCGACGGGCATGTCCCCGACGGGCATGTCCCCGGCGCGCGCCGCGCTCATGGCAACACCCGACGCAATGCGGCGCTGAAGGCATCGGCCAGCCATACCAGCGCCATCATCACCAATAAAATGCTGGCCACTTCGGCGCCGTTAAATATTTTCATGGAAGCATCCATCATTTGCCCGAGGCCCCCCGCGCCGACCAAACCCAGCACCGCGCTGGAGCGGATCGCGCATTCCCAGCGGTACACGGTGTAACTGGCGAGTTCTTCGGCATTTTGCGGCAGCAGCGCGTAAAAAAACGCTTGCAAGCGCCCTGCGCCATTGCGCATCAGGCTGGCGCTGGCGTGGGTGTCGCTGCTTTCCAAAATATCGGCATACACTTTGCCCAGCATGCCGCTATAACTAAGGGCAATGGCCAACACACCTGCCGTTGGCCCAAGGCCCACCACGCGCACAAACACCAGCGCCCACACCAGTTCCGGCACACTGCGTAACAGCATTAACAACCAGCGCAGCAGTTGCCGCAGCACGCCCGGCAGCGCTGCCATGCGGCCAGTGAGGGCCGAGAGGGATAGCACCCGCACCGAGAGCAAGGCCATGGGCAGCGCCAGCAGCATGGCAAGCAGCATGCCCGCCGTGGCAATGGCGACGGTGCGCCAGGTTTCCTTTGCCAGGGTGGTTAAAAATTCGGCATCACGGCGCGGTGGGAAAAAGCCCGCCACAAAGTTGAAGGCTGGCTTTAAGGCACCCGGTTCCAGCAATAGCCAGGGGGTAAATTCGGTCAGGCGCAACATGGGCCAGAGCAATGTCACGCCCACCAAGGTCCAAAATACGCGCCCGGCCCAGGCCGGATCACGCCGCGCGGGGTGGCGCAGATAGGCAGGCGTGTGGCTCAGCGGCAACTCATCACCTCGGACACGGGGGGTAGGGCCAACAGATCAGCTTGTGCAGCAGATTCCGGCGCAAATTCTGCCTCAGGATGGGTTGGCGTCTGCTGCGCTGCTTGTGCTGCTTGTGCTGCTTGTGCATAAAGCGCCTGCAAATGTTCCGCTCTGACCTGGGCGCTGGGCAAGTCAAACGCCAGCACGCCATCACGCAAGCCAATAATGCGCGGGAAATGCGCCAGCGCCATGTCAACATGATGCAAAGTGGCGACCAAAGTGGCCGTGCGGCTACTGGCGAATTGGCACAGGGTTTGGATGGCGTGGCGCGAGCGGGTGGGGTCCAGCGCTGACAGTGGCTCGTCCACCAGCAGCAAGCTGGCCCGGGAAGCCAGTATCCGCGCCAGACCAACGCGCTGGCGTTCGCCGCCGGAGAGGCAATCGACCCGCTCAAACAGTTTGTCGGCCATATCAAAGCTGGCCAGTGCGTGCTCGGCTAAGGCCATGTCTTGCGGGTAGATCAGGCTGCGCAAGCTGGCCCACAGGCTTTCATGCGGCAAGCGGCCAGCCAAAACGGCGGTCACCACGCGCTGGCGCGGCGGCAGCGGTGGCACTTGCGGGGCTAAAAACAGCGCCGCGCGCAGGGTTTGCAGTTGGCTGCGCGATAATTGCCACGGGTCGCGCTCGCCCAGGTGCAAGCTGCCGCTGGCGGGTTTGAGCGCACAGGCCAGCAGATGCAACAGCGTGGTTTTGCCCGCGCCGGAAGGGCCGATAATCGCCACTTGTTCACCGGCTTCAATTTGCAAACTCAGCTCGCGCAGCGCGGGTGCAGCGCCCGGCCGGGCAGCAAGGTACTGGCCCGAGAGAGCCTGCAAATTAAGCCTCATGATTCGTAGGCTTCATAATTCGTAAGCTTCATAAATGGTCATGGCATCATTATTTCAACAACCCGGCACTGCGCGCGGCTTGTTCGATGCTTTTATAGTTTTCAGCCTTGGTGGGAATAAAGCGGGTAGCGCGTTGCAGTTCGAGGATTTCTTTCCCTTCGGGCGTGCTCTTGTCCAGACTCAGGAAGGCTTTGCTGAGCTTGTCACGCTGGGCGGCGGGCATGTCGGCGTGGACGGTCCAGTTGTAATCAAAAAAACCGGGCGTGGTAAAGAAAACGTGTACTTTGGCGGGATCAACCTTGCCTTCGGCCACAAACTTTTCCCACACCGAAATATTCAATGCGCCCGCATCGACTTTACCTGCGGCCACGGCGGCAATGGTGGCGTCATGCGCGCCGGAAAAAGCCACGCGTTTAAGGTCTTTATCGGGGTCGATTTTGGCTTGCAGCAAGAAGCTGCGCGGCATCAAATGGCCGGAGGTGCTGGATTGCGAACCAAAGCTCACGGTTTTGCCTTTTAAATCGGCGAGTGTTTTGATATTGGGGTCACTGCTGATAAATACCGAGCGAAATTTTTCATCTTCTTCGCGCTGCACCAGTGGAACGGCTTTGCCGCCCGAGCGGATATTGGCTTGCACAAAGGTAAAACCGCCATACCAGGCCAAATCCACCTGCTTATTGGCCAGTGCTTCCACTGCGGCGGCATAGTCGCTGACGGGAAAAAATTCCACCTTCTGGCCCAGGGTTTTTTCCAGATATTTGATCAGCGGTGCGGCTTTACGCGCCAATTCGGTGGGCGCTTCGTCGGGAATGGCGGTGACCCGAAATACCGCCTGGGCCTGGGCCATGGCGCTGGCAAATAAGCTGGAAAACATCAACAACAGTGCAAAAGCGCGAATAGTGGCAACACGACGCATGGTGGCATCCTCAAAAAAGTGATTGATTCAGTTTAATTCGGTTGGGAAGTGGGGATTATTACACACGAAACTGCCTTTAAATATGATACCTGCAAATTTGTATCACATCAGGTACAAGATGGACCACTTGGCGCGCACATTCCCACTGATCAATACTTGCCTTGTTTAGCTACGGCCAAGCCGATGCCGTGAAGTTGGAAGCCTTTTTGCACGAACACATCGACGAAGCTCACGCAAACATGCGGATTGCTTTTCCAGCGCCGCTTTGCGTACACTCCCGCTCTGCGTGAAGTCAGTGGCGATCAACGGATAGGAAATTCAAGCCACCTGTCCAGACCAACATGCCCACCAACATTGCGCTGACCATGCCGTCCCCGCTCCACGGCAAAGCTATGGCTAGTGTGCCGGATTTGAAGGCTTCATTAACCAGCAGCATGAGCACCATCATCAAGCCGTATTTCAACACCAGCACGGCGGCGCTTTGCAGCGGGGGCGCGTGGCGGGGCAGATCGAAGAGCAAAATGACAAACATGGCCAGACTGGTGGCGGGCAGGTACGACAGGTGTGCGCGCAACAGGTCGAGCGGCGCGCCGCTGCTGCAAATCGATAAAATCGCGCTGGCGGGCAATACCGCAAAATCGATCCCCATGCCGATACTGATGCCCCCGATGCAGGCCAAACCGTGCGCCTGTCCGCCTTGATACAGCAGCAGGGCGCAGGCGGCGCTGATGCAAGGCCATGGCCAAAAGCCGGGACTGCCGTGCAGCCATAGCGGCAGCCCGTTGGCCAGCGCCACCAACAGCGCAAAGGCGAGCGCAGGGTGCCAGCGTTGCCAGTGTTGCCAGACCTTAGCCATGGGCATGCCTGCGCGCCCAAAACGGCGCATGCGGCCAGCGTTGTTCCTGGGCGTAAACTTCCTGCCGGGTCTGCAGATAGGATTGGAACTCGGCTTGTACCATCGCTTCGTACTGTGCCAGCCCGGGCTTTTTATCGCCGAACCAGTCACAAATCGCATACGAGGCGCACAGGCCAAAGCGCAGTGCCCGCAAGATGCCTTGCGACGACAGCGGATCGACGCTGCTGGCGGCGTCGCCCACAGCCAGCCAACCCTCGCCAGTGCAACGCGCCAGCGTTTGGCTGTGCGCCGCGCGCACCATCAGCGCATCGGGCGCGGGGCTGCGCTCGCGTCCGTCCCCCGTGTGCCCGCTTGGTGTGTACCCGCTGGTGTACCCGCTGGTGTACCCATATGTCGCGCAGGCCCGTTGCACGCGCCGCTGCGTGGTGGGCGCACAGGCCAGATGCCGCTGCCAGCCGTCGTCGTGCTGCAGGCGCAAGTCCCGTGCGAGGTCGGCATCGCTCATGGCCATCACCACCATGCCCTGATCGGGCAGAAAGGCGGAATACCACCAGCCATGTTCACAGGCTTCGACCAGGCTGGCACCGTGATCGGCCAGCCCCGGCGTTTGTGCGTCTGCCGGGCGGGTAAAAAAGCGCACCGCCGCCACCAGTTGGTCATGCGCCTGTGGGGTTTGGCCCTGGCGTCTGGCCAGCATGGCGCGGCGGCCGCTGGCGTCGGCGACAAAGCGCGCCGAAAGCGGTGGCTGCTGCTCCAGCGTCAAATGCCAATGCCCGTCGGTTTTTTCCACACTGCGCAACTTGCCGCGCAGCCAGCTTGCGCCACTGCTTGCGGCACTGCCCAACAGCATCTTGTCGAAATGGTTGCGGTCCAGATGCCAGCCCTGGCCATGCGGCTGGCTAAAATATTCATTCGGTATCGCTTGCGCACTGCCCCACGCCGCCGAACTGCTGAAAACCGGCAGGTGGGGCGCGTTTTGCATCGCGCCTAGCACGCCCAACTGGCGCAAAAACGGCATCGCCAGTGGCGGCAGGCTTTCGCCCACGCGTGGCGTGTCAAAATTGCCCGCCTCGATCACGACCACCGTCAGCGCCGGATTGGTGCGCCGCAGCGACAATGCGGTGGCCGCCCCGGCAGGGCCGCCACCGATGATCGCCACGTCCACCGCTGTCAGGTTGGTTGGCTTCATTTGCCGCTCCCGGTCAGTGTGGCGTGGGCTGCTTTGGCAAACTCAGGCCGGATCATTCATCACCGCATACCAGGTGCATACCACACCGGCGGGCGAAACGCCGCCGCCGCCGCTGGCATGCGGCACGGTGCGCACGATGGAACCAGCCAGCGCTGGGCGCTGGTTGATGCCGTTGGGCCACGGTGGCGACAGGTAGCCGATGTAGTCATACACCCATTCCTCGCCGCCAACGATGCCGCGCCCCTGAAAGCGCACCGTGTACGGATTGCCATAGTTGATCGAACCGTTGAGTTGCAACTCCCAGCCGGGGCCGTAGATGCGGCCCAGAAAGGTGCCCATGGGCGCGGCCTTGATTTCGATATTGCCGCGGCCAAATTCAAGATCGTTGAAGGCGGTCGAAAGGTCGGGGTCGTTTTGCAGGCTGCGGTAAGTCCAGATGCCGACCAGCGAACCGGTGTCAGGTGAAAAGCTCATAATGTCCTCTTTCGTAACAAGTTGGATTTGCTTGAGGCAACTCAAGCGTCATTTTCAACCAGAATGTAGCCTTGGTCGCCGCCGTTGATGACAAAGCCAAGTTTATTCCACTCGGTTACCATTTGCGTGTCGCCCGCATTGGTTTGCGGCGTCGGTGACCACGGTATTTGCCCGCCGGCAATGCCATTGGTCGAACTGGTAACCATCATCGGGCGGTGCACCGGCCACCAGTAGGTAAGCCAGGTCTGATCCGGGGCCGGATCGCCTGTGCTGTCAAGGTAAAGGTTGTTCCAGTTGGTGTAGGTAACATTAATGGGCTGGGTCGAGCATTCATTAAAGTCGGCCTGCCAAGGCACGCCGCTGTACTTGGTGAGGTCGCCCGGCTCCAGCCCAGTTGCCAGATTGGCGGGGGTATCGGGATTGACGATGGCCGGTTGTGACAACGATCCGGTGGTCACGTTGCTGCTGTGGTGGATGCGGTAGGCGCTTTTGTAAATGGCCGGGTTGCGAATGATCCAGCCCGTTTCGCCGCCGGGACAAAACGCGCCGCCCAAGCCCGCCGCCAAAACCCCCTGGTCAAGTTGCGCACCCGCTGTCGGCGGGTAGGGCGGGGCGCTAATGCCTTCCTGTACCTCGTTGATGAATTTACCTTCTGCCCATTGCTTGAGCAAAAACAGCATGGTATCGGTCAGGCGCAGGAATTTGGAGGGCGAGGTGTTGGAGAGGCAATTGTCACCGCACAGCAAGGGCATGGCCTGATACCGGAGATTGGGTTGTGCCGGGTCAGTCACCTTGGTGAGCAGGTTTTCTTCGCCGGGCTGGCGCAACACCTTGTAGATGAACTCGCGCTGCTGGCGACGGCTCTCGCGCAGCACCGGGTCTTCACCTTTATAAGGCGAGACGCCGATGATCTCCGGGTCGAACATGCCGCCCGAGCCGGGCGCGGTTTCATGCGGATCGGCACCGACCAAGGGATCAAAATCCATCACCCATTGATAATTGAAGGGACGCGACAGAATCGGCCAGATATCGCGCGCAAAGTAGGGGTAGTAGTTTTGGTTCCACTGGGCATTTTGCTGCCACCATTGCAGTGCATCCTTGTCCTTGGGGCTGTTATTGGCCGCGTCAAAGGGCGGGACGCCAAAAATTACGGGGTCGTGGGCAAAATTGCGCACCGACAAATCAAAGATCAGATCGTTGAGGGTGACAATGTCGGTCAGTTGCGGCGCATAACGCGGGTAGCCAACAATCACCCATGCCGGATCATCAACCTGAACCTTGCCGGGGCTGGTGCCGGCCGGGGCCGGGTTGCCATCGATGGTGATGACCTTGAACAGGATGGTGGCGTTGACCGGGCCATCCGAAATATCATCAAACCAGCCATCGTTGTTGGCATAGTCCTGGGTCATCGGTTCGCCGTATTCGGTACTCATCGAGCCCGAATTACCATAGCCGCCCAATACCAGCAGGCGGCTGGACTTGCCGGACAGGGTGGCGCGGATTTCGCCAAGCGTGTCGATGGCATTGGGCAACAGCGTGGCGGGCGGAAAGGTGCCGATATTGGCCGCATTGGCGCGGTCAAAGCGGGCCACCCGTTGCTTGGGTAGCGTGTATTGCACGCTGCAACTGCCGGGGTCGGTAATGAGTTTTTGCCGTGCCTGGGTGGCTTTGATGTCGGCATTGCGCAGTGCGTGGTCGGGCGCATAGCCGTGTTCGCCAGCGGTTTGTTGAAACTCGTACCAACTCGATTTTTTGTTGGCCAGATACACCTGCCACTGGATGTCGAGCACTTCACCCACCAGGGTTTGGCCGGTTATCGACTTGGAATTGGGGCTGCCGGTATTTTTGTTGACAAATTGCAACTGGTCGCCGATCTGCACTTCGCGCCCGGCCGGGTTGGCATCGTCATACACATACACCTGAAAGCGGGCGGCCTGGCGCTTGATGCGGCCTTGGGCATCCTTGAATTGCGAGACTGGCTGTTCGACGCCATTATTGACAACCGGGTTGCCTTCAACATCGCAGGCAATCGGCAAGCTGCCCGGTGCTTCGGGCGCGATATAAAATTCATTGGGGCTGTTGCCAACGCGGGCCAAACCGATGGCCGGATGGATTTTGTAAGTAGCTGTCATGTCGTGCCTCAATCAAAAAAGTTAAGTGAAACCGCATCAAGAATCAGCGCATCGGTGGCCGCGCTGCCGTCGGTGTTGAGCACCACCAGATTGACATGAAAATCAAGCGCGCCCTGTTCTGCCAGTGCTTTGACGGTGGCGGTGGCGTCCAGCCGGAAGTTGACCGGGGCCTTGTGGGCGCGCCCGCGCAGGTCAAAGCGGGGCCGGGTCTCGGGCGGCACGTCGCAATGGCCGGGGCCACCGATGCAATTGCCGGAAAACATGTGCAGCATGCCGACATAGTTGGGATTGCCCCTGCCCTTGGTGCTGACGCTGGCGTCAGGCTGGTTCAGGAAGACGCGAATATGGTAGCCCACGCGGGCCGGGTATTGCACCTTGTGCAGGCGGATTTCTGCCCGCTTGTGGCTGTCGATCACGTCCGGGTGCACGTCGGTATTGCTCGACGTGAAGCGCGTAATGGCGGCACTGTTGTCGGTCGGGTACACCGTCGAGCCCTTGGCATATTCATAGCCCAGTGTGGCCGTGTTATAGGTTTGCTGCACCGTCATGGGCCACGGTGGCAAGACCGAAGTCGGGTCGTCCGGGTTGACGCCGGGGTGCAGGCTTTGCCATTGCGCCCACAGGCGGTCAACATTGGAATGGTGCGACCAGAAAAGCGGATCGAATGCGGTGACCCCGGCATTAACCATATCGCCGTTGGCCACGTTGTTGCGGCTGGCCGGCGCGTTGGGATCGTATACCGGGTTGATACCGCCACTGAAATTGTGGATCAGGTTGTGCTGTTGTTCCAGCCCGCCAAAAAAGTGGTTGTCGGTCGGGCCGCTGCCAAACTGGAAAAAATTGTCCAGCTTCATGATGGTGTCCACATCGCCCTGGGTCGGGTACTCTTCAAAAATGACTTGGGAATCGCCGCCCGGCCAGCGCTGGCGGTGCCACAGCGGGTTGGTGGCCGCGAGCTGGTTCATGATCGCATCGGTGCTGGCGTTGTTGCTGTCGCTGCTGTCGCTGCCATAGCTGATGCCTGCGCCCTGAAACAAACGGTTGCCGGAACAATACAGCTTGCCTTTGATGGCGCTCAGTTTGGCCAGATTGGCCGCGCTGACCAGGCCCGTGCTGCGCAGCTTGTCGATGGCATCGGCATCGACCCAGCAACAAAACGCATCCGGGATGATGCCGTTGTCAAGCGGGGTGTTGGTCGAGGCCATATCCTCCAGCGATATTTTCACATTTTCGCTGTCGGCGGCCCAGTCCCAGTACGGAATGGTGACGCCCGGATCGATATCCTGCAATTGTTTTTCAAAAAAGTACAGGTAGGCGCGGTGCCAGGTCAGGAATTCTTCCCATCCGTGCTGGCACGAAGTGGCGTGGGTGCGTGCCCAATACGCAAAGCTGCGGTTATCCTGAAAATACGCATCCAGCGACATCATTTGCGCCACCGCGCTGCGATAGCGTGCCAGCTCTTGCGGCGTCAGGAACTTGACATTCTTGCGCTGCTTGAGCGAGCCTGCGTCGTCATGATAGTCATTGCTCGAACCGTCGTAGCCGGGATGGTCGGCGTCGCCGTTGGCGCGCGCGGCACGCGTGCCATCGCCCGCCAGCGGGACATCATCGGTGGCCGGGCAACCATCGTCGATCCATTGCGAAATAAAGGCAATATCGCCGCCGGAGACGACCTGGCCACCCCATGGCAAGCGCGGGAACTGGCTGCCGTCAAACGGAAACTGTCCCTTCAAACCCTTGATCAAGCCCGAGGCCCCACCCCGGCCCGCTCTGGCGGGGGCCGCGCCCGAGTCTGGCGCCGCAGCCGACGATGCATTGGCATGGCAGCAGCTTTTAGCGGCAGCGGCAGCGGCAGCGGCAGCGGCCATCTTCGGGCAACCACCCGCAGTGGCCGGGGCGCTGCCAGCGCTGCTGGTGCCATAGCTTGGACCACCACTGCCTTTGCCCACAGGCGCAATCATGCGGATGCCGTATAACTCCAGCGTCAGCAGTTGCGCCAAAGGCAGGTTCCAGAAGCGGTCGTAACCTTCGTAAATGGCGCTGGAACCGATGCTGGCCGTTTCCAGTATCGATTTGACTTGTTCGTAACGGGAAAGTCCGCTCCCGGGGTTGGTCGATGTGGCCATGTTCTTCCTTTTCGCTGTGCGTAAAATTAATGATGGCGGCGGGCGATGCCGGTGGTGGCCGGGTTTTGGAAATCCTGATGCCCGTATTGATTGATGTCGATGGGCTGGTAAAGGCAATGAGGATTAATTGCTTGCGCCTGTGCATTGACAGCGACAAAGGCGCTGACACCGGGCAGGGCGGCATAAATAGCGGTGAGACAAGGGTGACACGAAGGCATGGTGATTCCTTTGAAATCAGGGATTTCCAATATACGGGATATGGATAACAAAGAAAAATGGACACAGTAACATTGTTGTTAAATTGCCGAAATCGCTGACTGGAGGGTATAACTTCTGAAAGTTACTTCAATTTAAATCAAGTTTGTTGGCGGGCGAAGAACGGAGCGGGACAGCCCCAATTAGCCACGTGACTTTATATATCAAACCGATATAATCGCCAAATGCACATTATTTCCATCAAAATGCTTAGACAGTTCTGGAATCGCGTGGTCGTGTTGGCGCGATACCGCTTCGGCAGAATATACGTGCAAAAAGTGATGACACACCGCGAATATGACGATTGGAATAAACTTTACCGAAAAGGGAAAACCTGATCATGCACACCCCACCAAACCCATTCGACCTGCAAACGATAGCGGCCTGCTGGCAAGCCTTTGATTCGGTCGCCCATGTCCACCCCATTCGCAGCCTTGACGACTATGAGCGCATGGTGGCGCTCATGGATTCCCTGCTGGCAGCGACAGGCGACGATGAAGACCACCCGCTTTCCAGCCTGCTGGATTTGGTTGGGGATGTGGTGGAAAAGTACGAGCGGGAACATTACGCCATCAAGGCAGCGTCCCCCCAAGGACGCGCTGCGTTTTCTGATGGACGAGCGTGGACTAAAGCAAGAGGACTTGGCCCCACTGATCCACCAAAGCAATCTGTCGGCGATTCTGGCTGGCAAAAGGAAAATCAACGCCACGCTGGCGGCCAAACTGGGAAAATTCTTCGGAATCAGCGCTGCGGTGTTTGTTTCTGCGTGACCGGTGGCCATTGCTGGGAACTGTGAACCAGATTCAGTAATTCGATGCGTTTGGCGCGTGGCCGAACGCGGTAGATGACAATGAACGGCGTATGGCTGATTACCAATTCACGGGTAGCCGTGACGCGCCCTAGTCGGCCCAATTCGGGATGGAGCAACAACATATCGGTTTGACGTTCGATTTGGTCAAGCTGGGCCAGTGCAGCACGTGGGCTATCTGCCGCAATATACTCAATAGCCGCAGTGCGGGCAGATCGTGCCCGCGCCAACCAAACCAGCTTCATGCGGCTTCACCCGCAATGCGGCGCAATAAGCCGGCGCGCTGCTTGGCCATATCTTCTTTGACAACACTGTGATCAATCCATACGGCATTGGGCGCATCGGCTTCATTGATGGCTTGCTCTACCTGCTGCCGAAACCATTGATCATGCGCCATGGCCTCATGTGTGCGGCGCATGCGCTCTGACGCATCGGCCCGCGCATGCGCGGGATGTGAACTGGCGGGAAGATATTGGGATGCGTCCACCGCAAATTGGACAATGCCCAATTTTTTGAGGTAAGCGACCAGTGTTTCAAATCGGGCAAAGTGCCGCATTGCCCCACGTTTGGCAGCCAGCGCACGCACAATATTGCCCGACTCAATAAGTACCCCCCAACCGCCGGATTGACCGATGATGCGAGCGCTTTGCACTTCGCCTGTTGCTGCGAGGTTAATTAAGGTGGCGTGATCGATGACTTCATGGTAGGTTGACATGGTAGGGCCTTTGTGATGGCGATGAATGGGGGTGATTTTACCAGTTAATAGAGAAATGGGAAATAATCTCCGCACAATTTCCCGCCCATGGGTGAATTTATTGGCGGTGAAACAAACTTATGCATGAATGGACCTGCGGTAAAGTTGCACTATATAATTACTGTAACCGCCAGGAGATGCCATGCTAGCTGCCAGCCAACCCCATCTTGATTTGATCACAGGCGCACCATTCTCAATAAACCGGGGGAATAAATTTCTCTGGAGAACGGTAAATTGTTGAATTGTAATTTGTTAGTAAGGGTCTTAACGGCAAACTACCGCACTCTTGATTAACATGTCATCCCATGACCAAATATCTTCAAAAAAATGAGTCTTGCGTAGCCAGTTGTTGATGATGCATTGGAGTCATGAAATATTATAATACCAGTTGATCCAACCAAAAAAGTGGTCTTATCCATAATTAGGCCATTCCACTATGGCCACGACCAAACTGGTATGGTTGCGGTTTTCTATTAATAAAACCACTTGACGAAAACTTGACTTGCTTGCATGATGCCAACGCCTGCAAATTGCATATTACTATATTTTATTTCCAATATGCACGTCATCAAGGCAATTACACTAAAAACTATATTCAGGAAGACTCATCACATGACCCCAACTTCATTAATTAAAGGAATGCTACCACTGGCTTTTCTACTCAGCAGCGTAGCAGCACAAGCGCAAACTTCGTTTCGTAGTTTGAATTATCTGTACAGCATCAGCGGCAATAAAACCATCGCTGGCCAGCACAACGACCAAAAAGACGGCACCACCGCCAGTACTTACACCGAGCGGGTAGCCAATATCACCGGAAAAAGCCCTGCGCTGTACAGCGGCGACTTTCTGTTCCACGGTAGCAGCCAGTTGCGCTGGGACGTAACCTATGAAGCCGAACGCCAATGGAATGCCGGGGCCATCGTCAATTTGATGTGGCATGCCTGCCCACCCAACCAGGGCGCAGTCTGTAATTGGGACGGCGGCTTGCTCAGCCACTTGTCCGACGCCGAATGGAATGATTTGATCACCGACGGCGGCCGCCTCAACGGCATCTGGAAAGCGCGCATTGATGAAATTAGCGTCTACCTCAAATATCTGCAAGACAAAGGTGTCGAAGTCATGTGGCGGCCTTTGCATGAAATGAATCAAGGTGCATTTTGGTGGGGTGGCCGCACTGGTAGCCAAGGCACCAGGCGTTTGTACCAACTCACGCGCGACTATATGCAAAACGTCAAGGGCCTGCATAACCTGATTTGGGTTTGGGATGTGCAAGACCTGAGCAGCAATTATGGCGATTACAACCCCGGCAACGCCTACTGGGATGTGGCCGCGCTGGATGTGTATGGCGATGGCTATACCAACAGCACCTATTACAACGCCCTGTTGGCGCAGGCTGGTAATAAACCGGTCGGCATTGGCGAATCCTTCACGCTGCCCAATGCCACGGTGTTGCAAAACCAGCCGCGCTGGTCGTTTTTTATGGTCTGGTCGTATGGCTTGCAGCAAAATAATACCGATCAGACTATTCGCGATGTGTATAACAACAGCCGCGTGCTAAACCGCGCGCAAATGCCGGGTTGGAATAATGTGGTGCCCAATAACCTGGCCAAGGGCCGCCCGGTCACCGTGTCATCCACCGAAGCCGGGGCCAATGTGGCGGCCAATGCGGTGGATGGTAGCTATGCTTCGCGTTGGTCGTCGGAATATTCCGACGCGCAATGGCTGACTGTGGATTTGGGTGCGAATTTTGATATCAGTCGCGTCAAAATCAACTGGGAAGCGGCGTTGGGCAAAGACTACACGTTACAGGTATCGAATGATGGCAGCACCTGGCGCACCGTTAAAACCGTGAGCGGCAATACCAGCCTTGCCAATGACCATACCGGTTTGACGGGCAGTGGGCGCTATGTGCGCATCAACGGCACGGCACGCGGTACGCAATGGGGTTATTCGATTTATGAATTGGAAGTGGTTGGCACCCCGGTGGTGACCACTACCACCAATTTGGCACGCGGTAAAGCGGTGACGGTGTCTTCCACCGAAACCGGGGCCAACGTGGCCACCAATGCGGTGGATGGCAACGGTAGTACGCGCTGGTCTTCCGCCTATAGCGACGCGCAATGGATTGTTGTTGATTTGGGTGCCAGCTACAACGTGAGCCGCGTTAAAATCGCCTGGGAAGTGGCGCTGGGCAAAAACTATACGGTGCAAACTTCCAGCGACGCCAAAACCTGGAAAACCATTAAAACCGTCACTGGCAATACCAGCTTGAATAACGATTGGACTGGCTTGACTGGTAGCGGCCGCTATGTGCGCATCAATGGTACGCTGCGTGGCACCGTGTATGGTTATTCGATTTATGAATTGGAAGTGTATGGCAGCAAGGTGACGACGACGCCCGGCAATGTACCGCCCAGCGTGAGTATTGCTGCCCCCACCAGTAGCGACCGCTTTACCGCGCCCGCCAACATCAACATTACCGCCAACGCCAGCGATGCCGATGGCACGGTGGCGCGGGTTGAATATTACAACGGCAGTGCTTTACTTGGCACCGACAGCAGCGCACCTTACACGCTGGCATGGAATAATGTGGCGGCGGGCACGTATCAAATTACCGTGAAGGCGTTTGATAATCTGGGAGCCAGCAGCTCCAGCAGCACTACCGTGGTGGTCGCGCCACCCGGTACGGTGACGCCGAAAAAAGTGGTTGGATACCTGGCCAACTGGATCGACGTGCAAGCGTATATCAACCGCAATGAGTTCGCCAAACTGACCCACATTAATGTCGCCTTTGAAAACCCCAACGACAATGGCGATTTGTCCTTCGGTGCCAGCAACGACGCGCTGATTGCGGCGGCGCATGCCAAAAACGTCAAGGTGTTTGTCTCGATTGGCGGCGGCTCGATTTCAGAAAACGCAACCGAACGCAATCGCTACTTCAATTTGATCAGCGATGCGCACCGCGCCGATTTCGTCAGCAAACTGGCCAGCTATGTGCAAAACCATCATTTTGATGGCCTCGATGTCGATTTGGAAGGCCCGGCCATTAATGCCGATTATGGCAAATTCATCGCCGATCTGTCAGCCAAGCTCAAACCGCTGGGTAAGGGTTTATCGGCAGCCCTGTCGCAAGGTTATGGCGGCTCCAGCGTGCCTTCTTCCGTGTTTGCTTATTTTGACTGGATCAACATCATGGCCTACGATGCGGTGGGGCCATGGGATACCTCCAACCCTGGCCAGCATTCATCGTATGATTTTGCGCGCAGCAATGTCGATTATTGGGTGGGCCGTGGTCTGGCTAAAAACAAGGCGGTGTTGGGCGTGCCATTTTACGGCTATGGCTTTGGCGCTTCCGCAGGCTCCTATACTTATGCGACCATTTTGAACCAATATTTCGGCGCAGAAAATGTGGATCAGGTCGGTAACACGATTTGGTATAACGGCATCCCCACCATCAAAGCCAAGGTTAATTATGCGCTGGATCAGCAATTGGCCGGTGTGATGATTTGGGAACTCTCGCAAGACGTAACGGGCAGCAAATCCTTATTGGGTGCGATTGATTCGGTCGTCAAAACACGGGCAGGGTTGAGCGTGTTGCAGCAATAGTAAATAATCGTGCAGGCGGGGTGCCTTGTTTTCCAGCCTCGTGCTCCGCCTGTTGCGTGACTGTGCTTTATCGATGGTTTTTAATTGGCTTATGCTGGACGCAAACGGCACTTGCGTGTATTCTGGCTCTACGGCAATTTATTAATTATTTGCAAGAGCCATGGTATGAAAAACGACCTGCCAGATCACCACCCCAACGCGCAAAACCCGCAAAACCCGCCCCCTGTAGCGCTGTCGGACGAGGTGCTGAAGTTGCGTGCCGAGAATGCCCAATTAAAAGCCAGCCTGGCACAAGTCGTCCATCAACGTGAATCACTGGCGCAACAACTCGCCTTTGAGAGTTTGTTGCTGCACACCCTGGTCGAAAATTGCCCATTCCGGATTTATGCCAAAGATGCGCAAAGCCGATTTATTTTTGGCAACGAAGAGGTGGCGCATATCATGGGGGTAAAATCCGCCGCCGAATTGCTCGGCAAGACCGATTTTGATTTCTACCCCAAAGAACTGGCCACCCTGTATTTCAACGATGAGCAAAATTTGCTCATCTCGGGCATCCCCGTGATCGCAAAAGAAGAACCGGTCATCGATCAAAGCAATGGCGAGGCAGGGTGGACCCTGACCACCAAGGTGCATTTGCGTGATGATGAAGGCAAGGTGTTGGGCGTGCTCGGTATCGGCTTTAACATCACCGAACGTAAGCAAATGGAACAAGAGCTAACCAATCGCAACGCCGAACTAACCCAGCTCAACCGCACTTTATCGCTCGCCACGCGGCAATTGGTGCAGTCAGAAAAGTTGGCCGCGCTGGGCGCGTTGGTGGCCGGGGTGGCGCATGAATTGAATACGCCCATTGGCAACGGCATGCTGGTCACTTCGGCTTTTGTCGATCATATCCATGAATTTACCGAGAGTTTTATGAAAGGCTTGACGCGCAGCGCGCTGGAAATATTTCTTGATCAGGCCACCGAAGCCAGTGATATTTTGCTGCGTAACTTGCATCGCGCCTCCGATTTGGTGACCAGTTTCAAGCAAGTGGCAATCGACCAAACCAGCGCTCAACGCCGTACCTTTGTGTTGCGTGACACCGTGGCTGAAATTATTCTGACACTCTCGCCGAGCTTGCGTAAAGCCCGGGTGGTGGTGAATGAAGCGGTGGACCCGGCGATTAAAATGGATAGCTATCCGGGGCCGCTCGGACAAATCCTGATCAACCTGATTTGCAATGCCATGTTGCATGGCTTTGACGGCCGTGAGGGCGGGCAGATTAACATCAGCGCCAGTTTGCAAGGCGATGGCATCGAATTGCTGGTGGTCGATGATGGCATTGGCATGTCCGCGAACAATTTACAGCATATTTTTGAACCGTTTTTCACCACCAAACTGGGTGTGGGTGGCTCTGGCCTGGGTTTGCACATTTCGCATAATATTGCCACCGGTTTGCTGGGCGGCACGGTCGAAGTCGAAAGCGCGCCGGGGCAGGGTGCCCGCTTCCTGTTTCGCTTGCCTTTGGTCGCGCCTTTGGTCAAAATAGCCAATAGCGCAAAATAGCCTGTGCTTGCCATTAACCAGGCTCAGCGCTTCAAGCTTGCCATTGGCTTTGCGCCGGAAAATGAGTGTGCCATCGTGGGTGACTGCGCGTAAGCCATTACGCTCAGACAAAGTCATGCCCATGGCATCGTTGTGCGAGCGACCATCATTAAACTTGTGGCCGCTTTGCAACTGGGCCACGAAGTTGGCATCGCCCACCACCGGATGTTCAAAATTGTCATTCCATTTGAGTAAATCAGCCACGGTGGCGAGCAAGCCGCCGTTGCCGACCACATCTTCAAACTTATTTGCTGGCTTATTTGCCGCTTATTTGCTCATTATTTCTGATACACCTTTTTCAAAAAGTCTTGCGCCAATTTTGCCACTTGCGCGCCGTGTGATTCCAAAATGAAGTGCCCGCCGTTCATATAATGGACATCGACGTTTTTCAAATCCTGTTTGAACGCTTCCGCCCCTTGGTACGGGAAAATTTCATCATTGCGGCCCCATACAATCAAGGTCTTGGGTTGATGGGTACGGAAATACGAATGCACTTGCGGATAAAATGCCACGTTGTTGCGGTAGTCATAAAACAAATCCAACTGCACTTCTTTGTTATTGCCTTGATCCAGATAATATTGATCCGTCACCGCTGCATCCGGGCTAATCAGGGCCAGATTCGGTTGGCCGTGGTTGTACTGCCATTGCGTGCCACCCAGGGTTAAAAAGCCGCGCAGGGCATTGCGGGTGGTGGCATCATTTTGTGCCCAGTACGCTTTGATCGGCGTCCAGAAGTCACGCAGGCCTTCATCATAGGCATTGCCGTTTTGAATAATCAGCGAATCGATTTTTTCCGGATGATTCACCGCCAAACGCCAACCCACGGCTGCGCCATAATCCATCACATATATGCTGTAGTGGTTCACGCCTTTTTGGGTTAAAAAGCTGTCTACCACGTTGGCGATGTTGACAAAGTTATGGGTGTAACCGGCGGGCACTTCGGTTTTGCCAAAACCGGGAAAGTCCGGGGCGATCACGTGGTAATTTTTGGCCAGCACCGGAATCAGGTTGCGATACATTTGCGACGAAGTAGGAAAGCCGTGCAACAGCACAATGGTTGGCGCACTCGGGTCGCCTGCTTCGCGGTAAAACACGTTGACATCGCCCACCTTGATGGATTGGTGCAGTACGCTGGTTTTGGTGACCAGTGGCGCGTCACCTGCGGGTGGTACGGCGGCGCTGCTGGCCACGGCGGTATTCATGGTGGCGGCCAAGCTGAGTGCGGCGATGCAGAGGGCTAAAGTTTTTTTCAAGCTGAAGGTTAATTTGCCAGTGCTGTTCATGTTTGATTCTCCATTTCAGTAGGTTAAGTTGCGTCTGGTTGTGTGAAGTTTGCTGCGAATGAGATCATTATTCCAGTTTCTTTGTGCGATGGGAATATGCTAGAATTGGAATGGACTATTTCGCCAGATGGAATAATTGAATAAGGGAGCAATAAAATGGATCGATTTCATTTGATGGGAAGTGCAGAGTGCCCCCGGTAGATGCCGATCTGTTGCTAATGGATAATCCCTACTGGTAGCCACGCAACCGAAAAAGCTGGTCTTTTTAAGGGAGTGTGGTCGCACGGGTATACGTGAGAGCACGCCTGGTACACCGCAGCAACCGTTCTCCACCGGCAATAAGCGCTAACGGTGTCGGGTAGTGAATGAAGATGGGGCCGGGAGTTGTTTAAAAGTCGCACAATAAATATCAATTAATTAATTATTCGTAAGGCCGTGGTTAGTTTTTTTGGAAGATGTACTGCCAGGCTGCAATAATCTTTAACCGCAATCAATTCACCGTGTAAGATGACGAATTCTCCTCGACACGGTGATACCCGCTATGGCTGGCAAAAATAAAAGCAATCTTGTTGCAACAATTCGTCAAAAGAGTATTTCACTGATTAGCGTTGCTGAGCACCTTGGTCTTCCAATAGTCAAGAGCGGCGCAAGCACCAAGACTTTTTGCCCATTTAATGCGCACAAGCAGCCGAAACTTGAATTGTATGATGCGCCGTCAGGCAACAACGGCTTGCCTCACTTCCATTGTTTTGCATGTGGCGCACACGGCGATGCATTTGACCTTGTTAAAGAAGTTAAGGGCGTTGATTTCAGTGGTGCGGTGGATTGGCTGGCACAGCGCTATGGCATCGAAAAAAACGTTTTTTCAAAAACAGGTACAAAAAAACGTACTACAGATGTTGGCCCGGATAATGGCTTTCTCCGTGCGTTAGGGATTTACCGCCAATCCGGTGATCGTGGTAAGGCTGGGGTGTGGTTAAAGACACGCCTCCTCCCTGTGGGCATTCTTGACCGTGCAGAGATTGCCCACGCCGCACCATATACCCTTTCTAACGCAATCGAATCTGGCAGTATTGCCGAAATAGAGCGACGCGTCCTGCAGGACGAGCTGGAGACTACAGGTTTAGTTCGGCGCGCGCGCCCTGATCAATCCGCGTCGTCAGAGTATTTGGATCTACAGACCAGGTTCAGGGACTTTTTTTTCGATGAACGGATTATTTTTCCAATCCGCACCGCGACTGGCGCATTGGTTGGCTTTGCGGGGAGGTCGTTTCAAATGGATTCATCCGGCAAGATTCCGAAGTATCTTTATACCCCGAAATTACCAAGGGGGAGCGTTCTATACCGGGCCGACTATACTTTTCCACGCGTGTGCTCAATTGACAACGATGGCGATCAATATCGTGATCTTTTTATTTGCGAAGGGCTTGTCGATGCGCTACGGCTAGAATCTCTGGGTTTTAACGCTGTTGCATTGTTAGGCGCACAAATTACCACGGGCCAATTAGCGCTGATAGATATTCTGGCCGAACAACTACCGGCCCAAAAAACATTGCGTTGTTTTGTATTTCTTGATAGTGATGCCGCTGGCCGCCGTGGTGCGGGAAAATCAATCGCTGCGTTGATTGATCAGGGCATTCAAACAGTTTTTGTTTGCCCGCCCAATAGTGATAAAAAAGATCCTGACGAGATCCTGAAGGACATGAATGAGGCGGAAGCCAAGGCCGCAATATTGTGTTGGTCACATCCACCTGCCTTGGCTTTATTGGCAGATCAACTTGGGGTGTCATGCGATGACATCATTGACGAGGCAAAATGGGATGACATCTCCATAAGCAGGCGTTATCATGCTGCCCGCAAATTATCCAAATCAAGCCTTCAGGCGGGCTTATTATTTTTTGTGCCAAATGAGGCGAAAGAAAACAAGGCATTGGTGTGGTGCCGAGATGCGCAGGACTATAGGGATTCAAGCAAGCAATCCGAATCAGCAATCAAAAAAGCTTCGTCAACAGAATATATTAAAGACAGCACTGCCCGATTAAATCACGCCCGCTCATTAGCAAAATCCGGTGCGCAACGTGGGGAAGTACCGTCCGATGAAGCAACATGGCAGCGCATAGATATCGCAGCGACCGCATTCAACGAAGCATTTAAAACACGGCTACAACAGAAAATATTCACGCCGCTAGAGCCTTTTGATGCTGTGCAGGTGTCGCGTGGGTTTGGCAAGCCGGAATGCCGCCTAAAAGCGATGCCATGTCCAGAGGATTTAATTGTCCAGCAATACATGCTCAATGAGTTATTGAGTGAACGGCTCGATTCTTTTGCCGCCAGCTTGCCATTTAGTCGCCACATTCCGGCGGTGCGCTACTATCGCGGTCAATCTCCTCAGATCATAACAACCGCAGAAACACCAGGCGGTGGCGAACAGACGGAACCACTCAGCTTTGCTTATCAAATTGATATGGATGTTTTGGAAGGTAATTGTCGTGCGTCTGACCAAGGCATGTTTCGCCCCTATTTTGAGTGCTGGCGTGACTTCAATCTTTCGCTTCGTCGGCAAAGTCGAAAAATGACGCAGGTTCATGTGGTCAGGCTTGATCTGACTCGTTATTACGACAGGCTTTCGCGTAGCACAGTGCGGGATGCTTTGAAGCGGCCACTTAATCTGGCTTTTAATTCGCCCAATTCAGAGTCATGTGCCGAATTATTTCTTGCAGGTAGTGATTGCGCGAATACTATTGTGGATTGGATTTGCGACCAAAGCTTCGGTTTTTACTATTATGATCCTACCGATGGTAAGGCAATGCCCAAACCCGGATCTGAGCATATAGGGATTCCGCAAGGGCCGATTCTCTCGGCATGGCTCGCCACAATCGCACTATTTCCGCTCGACGCAGCAATGCGTTCGCTTCTGGCGCAATTAAATGCAGATGGGATCACACATGCAGGGTATGCGCGCTATGTCGATGATGTTGTTCTTTTAGCTGATAGCCCGGCAATACTTTCTGTATTACGCGGGACTGCCGAAGATGCAATACGCCGCCTCAGTTTGGAAATTTCACAAAAAGGAGAGCGTATCCCGCCGTTATCACCAGACGAATTTGCTGATTTACTCAGCGGAGGTCGTGCTTTCGTTGGTTCAGGGCCAACATGGGAGCCAGAATTAATGCATCCCGCCGCACCTTATGGTTCAGACGGGCTAAGCACACGGGCAATATCGCTTCTTTTGCTCAGTGATCCACAACTTTACAAGATGGATGGGCAACAATTTCACGATCAAATCTATACAGCGATGCACGCTAATGATTTGCGTCCCGGTGATTTGGCAAAGGTGTCCAGCAAAATTTGGTTTCTTGTTGCTCGATCAATTTCAGAGAATGACAGCGCGCCGACGATATGGGAACAATATTGGACGCATTGGAATGACGCAATTAAAGGTGTTGATTGGATATTGGAACCTGAAAAATGCGCTTGGGATGATCCTGCACTTTATGCATTGGATGGGCTTGAGGCATTGATCAAGGCCGCTCATATTAAATCACCTAGTCTTAGCGATGATGATAGGAAACATCGCGTGGATTCTATTCTGCGCTTGGCACGGATAGCATTGACACCTGAATTCATCGAAGAGTTCTGCGAGCCACTCAACAACACAGCACCACCAAATACCGGCAAGGGCGTATTAAAATTATCAAGAATGTTTTGGCAGCGATGTCTTGCGTTACGTTGGAAAATGTGGTTGATCCTTAATCAGTCGAACAACAATTTTTTCGCGGAAATGCTTCCAGAATTAGGGACGACATTATCCAAAACGACATTATCCAAAACGACATTGGGTTCATTGGCGAGGGGGCTTATTACTGAAATTGAGACAACAGGAAACGGTGCCATCCAAATTGCACAAGGTGGTGGCTATCCTGAACTGATAAAAAACGATTTACGCGCTGGGGTTGTTTGGCTGCATCAGGCCATCGCATTATTTAAAATTGAGAAGGAAATTGAGAAGGAAATAGAGGGCAAGTCGAATAATAAAAAAGCAAAAGATCCGTTATTCGATATTGCTGGAAATTTTAAAAGTGATGTTTTACCGTCATGGCAGGCAACGCAAGCGCAAGCGAAAGAGATTAATGATAATTTTTTCCCTTTATTGAGTTTTTTCTTGCCAGATAATGCAGCCAACAGTTATGTTGAGGATGAGCAAAAGATCGACCCAATGACCTTGGCATTAGCAACCCTAACTGCCATTTCGCAACGTGCAACACTTTTACAAAATCTGGAAAATCGTCCTCGGCTCATTAATCTTAACGGCAAGGGCCGTTTACAGCCGTCACTACCAGGGATAAAACCGGATGCACTTTTATTGATTAGTCAAAGTGACACGTTAGCGGAGGATGCGGCAGCATGGACAATTGAAAAGGTCAGACTAATAACGCTGAACGATCAAACCAACACAACTGATCAAATAGCGCCTCACTCATTTAAAGAGGTTGCACCTGATGGTGCCACGGTTACGATTCCAATGAATTGGTCGCAAAGTCCAGACTCAACTGACGCGTTAGCAATACAATATTCAAGCTGGCCTAGCAGTGCCAATCAAATATGGGTAACACAACCGCCTGCTGGCGAGGCTGACGTTACCAGTTTGAGATTTGTTGCCGACGCCTTCGATGCGCTTGCAAAGATTAACTATGCACTGCGATTAGATCGAGACGATGACGGTATCACGGAATATGTACCTGCATGGCCATACATCGCGGCAAGTGCTTTATTAGGTGCGGCTGACCAGCCAGTGCCCACCAAGCCAACTTTCGCGCTTGTTTGTATTCCGGTAAAACAAGAAGCTATTGCGGGCTTCGGTTATGTCAGAGATGGAACGCGCGGTTTGACTACCGTACGGGTAACGGATCGTGAAAATGAGTGGCTTTGGCGAATTGGCTTTGCAATAACTGACTTGCTGGGATTGCGAGACGGCATTGACAACCATAATTCGGACAACAATGATATTAGCAATGAATCACAGTCGGTGCAGTTCGAGCCAGCAACATACATGGTGCGCGCAATGTTGCGCCGCCTGCGTGGCGAGTTCTATTTTTCTAATTCGCGTTCGCAGAAATCAATAGCGGCCCCGCATCTCCCCGTAAGCTTGGAACGATGCCTTTCACTGCTACGCAGTTATCCCGTCGAGAGCGATGTCAACACCGGTATATGTTATGTGCTTGCTGTTGAATGGGAAAATCGTTTAATGGCGCAACGGCTTAACAATGCTGGCGACTTCAATGGGCGCGGTGAGGCCGCTTATTTGTTAGAACGGAACGCAATCAATGTCTTTGCGAAGTTGCCTGCATCATGGGGTGAGGCGCTCCCGTCAAATGTTGGCGAACAAAAAATCTACTATCGCAGGACTGTATCAGCATGGTTGACCATAAACCAACGTGTCGCCTTGCTTTTACCCCAAGTCGCAGCCACAGCACCGCCTGGCTTAATATCATCAGCATGGCAAACGCTTAGCGCGGGCCTGCGCTTGGCTGCGGTGGTTGAATGGATACGTGCATTAGCATTTGAGTTGGCGGTGCGGAATTTTGACAGTAAGCTGTCCGATTTTGATATTGCTAATCTATGGGGAATTGAATCGCCAATGTTAATGATCGATGCTGATGACGAGGATATTTGTGCGCTATTTAAGGAGGCAACCAGTGCAACAAAAAACACTTCCGAGCAACTTGCCAAAATCACACCGCTTGGCTGGCTCGCTTTAGTCGCCAGCAAGATTGGTCTCTTTGCTTTTGGCATTGCTGGCCATGGGGGGATTGTACCTGGGCTCCAAGACAAAATAATGGGCCTGGCGCAACAATTGGCACCAATTCCACATGCGGATATCGGCAATGGGCAATGGCCATTTGAATATTGCCAAGAAAATATTGCAGAATGGGATGAGAAATTTCTTGATGACGCATTGGACACCTTGGGCGAATTGGATGTGCATCTTAAATTTACCGTACATCAAATAGATCATCGTTCATGGGGATACCATCCTAGCGAAGGGCGATTTATTGATGCAAGTGACACACATTGGCCGATAAAACCTACTCAAATCAGGCAGTTATTTCTGGGAGACAAGCGCACAGAGGAGTATCAGCGGGAAGAAAATTCGCCACTGCGAAAAATTTGGACAGAAACCCGAAACCAGGCAAATGAACTGATAGGCATCTCAGTGTTAGGCCGCCGCTTTTCAGAACTTGCGCCCTACCCTAAAAATAGTGCTATAACAGC
>JBKJLF010000239.1:0-30405 GCA_046597185.1 Burkholderiaceae bacterium
ATGCCTTTAAGCCCTTTAATGGTCACCCAAGTGACCAGAACGGATTTGACCAGCTCCAGCAAGCCTACCAGGCCGCGCTGGATAACGTGGCCGATATTTTCTACAACCCAGCCTATAGCCGCACCGCTGGCACCGTCGGTTTGTGGTTCAAAAATGAGTTTCCGACCGCACCCGCCGGCAAGCGGCTGGTGCCGGGCAGTGTGCCAGTGATGAGTGCGCCGGGTAATGGTGCGCCGGGTAATGGTGCGCCTGTCATGCTGGGCGTACTGGCGGCGCAACTGAATGGCAATGTCTTGTCGCTGGATGCGTCCAACACCTTCCCGTATCAGATGGTGAACGCGGCTTCACCACCACCGATTCCGGTGGCCGAGCGTTTCGATAACGGCAGTTTTGACATTGGCGTGGTCATTGGCGGCAACTTTAGCAAGATGGCGCAGATTGATTATGCCCAATACAGCCAGGCCGCCTTTGACCAGCGTTCCGGCTTGATCGATTTGACTCTCACTGCAGCACAGGCCGCCTTGTTTGATCAAGGCCCCTTGCAGGTGCGCAAGACTGGTGGCACCGATGTGTTGTTGGCGCAGCAAGAGTGGACCGCAGAAGTGGTGGAAAGTGGCTCCTTTGTCGATGTGGGTGAAACCCGCACCTTGTCAATCATGGTGCAAATCAACGGCCAAAGCGCCCCGGCCGGGCAAACTTTCTGGGTGGCGCAATATAGCAACCCCTTCATGTTGGGTAATAGCGATTATTATCTGTGCTTTGACAATAGCGCCGATTTTACGCTCTACAACAGCTTCCCCAATCCGGCCAACAATACCTTCGCCGATCCGCAGTTCCAAACGGGCACCGCTTTAGACAGTGCTGGCAGTGCCGTTACCGGGGGGCGTCTGGTCAAGTTGGCCAGCAGTGCCACGGCTGATGCCAGCAGTACCCCGGTCTCGTATCAGAGCGTGCTCAATTCCATCGTTGGCGTTTCGCTGGCTCCCGCCATCGACTTTCCGGACGGCATCAGCAAAACCGGGCAGTTGGTGGAAGGCGCGATTATCAACTATAAAATCTGTCAGGTCACCACTGATGCCAATGGCGTGGCCACGGTACGCGTCACCGGTGTGGCAGGCGGCTTCCCGAGTCTGATTTTCTTCCAGAACCCGAGCGATATCGCCTTCCATATTCCACAAGGCAGTGTCTGGGTCGATTTCCTGGCACCAATTCGGGTTTTGCCGAATGTGACGACCCTGATGCAGGATTTTGTCAACGCCTGGAATGCCTGTTATCAGCAAGCGGATAGCAAGCATGTGATTTGGGATACCTTCATCTACCCGCGCATTCTGGCACCGTTCTACTATATGTACCCGATCATGGACAAGTTTATGCCGCTCAATGATTTGGAAAGGATTGAAGGTGCTATCGACCAGTTGATTGTCTTGATCAGTGCGCAATATAGGGAAGAAAGCACGCTGGCAATGCCGATCACGCGCGATCTGCCGCCAAGTAGCCGCGATGTTTTGACTTATTGGGGCAATGCGCTGGTGAAACGCAATTATCCACCGATGCCATTGAGCATGCCGTAAGTTCAGGAAAAATCTGCCACTGGTGCATGACTGCCAGTGGCGGCCAATCAGCACAACAAGGTTATCCTGTACAAACGACAGGATCGACGGTATCGTTTCCGGCAGTCGAATGAATCAGCGCCTTTGTTGCGGTGTCTTGAGCCAGGCGCAATTTGCGCACAAACCCTTGCAGCGCCACGGTTTCCCCCTTGGCATTGGCAATCGGCCGTCCCGGCAAACCCATGCCTTCGCTAATCAACACGGTATCTTCCAGCACACATAAATTGGATGGCGTATCCAGTTGTTCGGCCAATACCCGCACCGCCCCACTGGCAAAATCAAAACCCAGCAAGCGCCCGGAATAACGCTTGAAGCCGCCGTGCCAGGCGCGCTCGGGCACGTGCTCACGGGGCATGGGTTCCAAAAAGTCATCACACAATTCCAACACCAATAACTCGCCAGCCGGGGTAAACGCAATTCCGGTGGGTAGCGTCAAGCCGTCAATCACGGTGGTGAACTTGCCCGTTGCCAAATCCAGCCGCACCACGCGCCCCACGCGCTGTTCAAATTCAATCCCGGTCTTAGCCGGGTCGCGCTGCAATTCGCCAGTAAATAGCGATATCAACACGGTCTCGCGACCGGGCTCACACACCAGCGTCACGGGCACGCACTGCTGGCCAGCGGACAAGGGCGGCAGCACCCCGCGCACCGCCTCGGGCTGGCCTTCGATAAATTCAATGCACTGGTTGGTATCCGGCTTCACCGTCAACCAGCTTTGCCGCTGCGAGTGGTAGCACAGCGCATTTAAATTGCCCTGGCTGCAAAATAATGGCGTGGGCGGTGCGTTGGCCAGTGAATTGGCCAGTGAATTGGCCAGATCGTAAATGCGCGAACCCTCGACATAATCGGTTTGACTAAGCAGCCAGCGCCCGCCACCAAACGCCACATCGGCCAAACCAAAAATCTCATCGCGGCACATGCGCGCCTGCATATTCATCGAGCGAAAGCCGCCCGCCACGGTTTGCGCTGGCAAAAAGCCGCCCGCACCATCCGGCGCAAAGCGCAGCAAGCGCCCGGAACCAGGCATACCCGGTGCGCCCGTGCCCGCCTCCACTAGCAGCAGCGCGCCATCCGGCTGGATGCGCAAACCGCGTGGATTGAAAAGGCCGCGTAAAATGATTTCGCCAGCCAACAATTGGCGGTGCGCGTTGGTGGGCGAGAGGCTGGCCTGTGCAGCGGCAAGGTTCAAATTCAAGATCGTGTCCAGTTAGATCAATGCGCCGGAATGGCCGATTTGATCAAGCCGATAATATTGCCCTCCGGGTCTTTTACCATCGCAAATTCATAACCATCAATATGGGTGATGCCCAGATAACTCTGGCCGCCGCCCGCCAGCACTTTGGCTATGGTGGCGGCCAAATCGTCCACTTGCAGGTAGAAGTGATTGCCCGCCTCAAAACCTTGCACACTATTATTGGCTTGCCCAATGCCACCCAACAGCGCGCGCAACTTGGTGGGGAAGTTGACATAGGCAAAGCCCTCGGCGCTTTGGTCGTGATAGTTCCAATCAAAAACAAGGTTGTAAAATTGCTTCAAATGGGCTTTGTCGTTGGCCAAGACCTCAAACATGATGGCCGGATGTTTATTGCTGCTACAGGCACGCTGCCCCGGTGCTTCGCTGCGAATAAAACCGTCTTCCATATGCAAAAATTCGACAAAAGAAAACGGTTTGCCATTGTTTTGAATGAATAAATCGCCGTGGTTATTGACGAATTGGGTAAACGCCGCACCGTTCAGATGGGCTTCAAATGCCGCCTGATTACGATAGACTTCAAAAAACACCAGCGTGCTGGGGTTGGCCGGGGGAAGTGATTGCAGATTGGCGCTGTGTGGCCAGGGCTTGTGTACCATATAGATGAGCGTATCGGGCTCGCTCGCCTGAACCTGCGCCACCAGCTCGGGCACGGCTCGCGCCACTGCCGCTTCGTTGCCGGGGATGATAAACCATTCAGAAGTCAGATGTAGTGCGTTGGGGGGCAGGGTTACCATTGAAGTCTCCAAAAAATATCGTTATCGGCGCAGATAACCCGTGCCATCTGCGCCTGCCATGCCAGGGTTTAGCTCATACCACCTTGCACATTGGTGTATTCAAAACTGGGCCCCACCATCAAACCAGGATCATCCGGCACCGGCGTTTCCATCAACGCTACCGCGACCATTTTCATACTGTACATCAAACCGATGGCCGTATCAATATTGCCGGGGTGGCCGTTAAAGGTTTTATGCAAGGCATTGAGCAAGCTGCTGTAGGTATAGGCAAACTGCTCAATCCGGCTGCGGGCCTGGGTGCCGGGCGCGAAATCGGCAATTTTACAATTGGGTTTTAAAGGGTAAACCCCGGTCGGGTCAAACGGAATGGCTGGGCCATTAAATGCATACGGTGGCGGCACGGGGGTGATGCGGTGGCCCTGGTAGATTTCGGCAAATTTGTAAAAGTGGGCCGGCTCATACGGGGTGTCCCCGTCGCTGCCTTCAAACGGGCTGGTACTGCTGCCTTCACCCTGCTGAATGATGATGTCAATCGCCGCGCAAGCGCTGTCGGCATCGACAATCGGAAACAGTTGCTCGGGCGGGAACCAGCTCAGCACTTGATATTGGGTGCTGGCAGGGTCAAACGCATCAGCGGGCAATTGTTGGATGCTGGTTTTCAGGGCGTCATAAAATTCGCCGATGGTGCGATATTCATCTTCTGCAGCGGTTCTTAAGGCTGCACTGGGGGCGATGGGTTGTTCCGGTTCTTCAATCACCATGAAGGTGTTTTTCACCAGCTCTTTGGAAAACGCTTCAATCCCAACGATAAATGCTTTGCCGCCGATTTTCATCGGCAAATTGCCGGGGTAGTCCGGCACGAAATGGGGGGTATTGATTTTCGGGTGGCCGCGCAGCGCAATCAGGATATTGCAGGAAATGGTCATGTGTAACATTTCCTGGATCACGATTTGGTGAATCAACTGCCCGATTTGTAAATTCATCCCCGCCTTGAGCGAAAACAGCGCCGTTAAATACGGTGGAATGGTGCTGTGTTCCAGTTCGATGGCTTTTTGCAGGGGCAGATACAGCCCGGCAGCATCGCGGGCCAGCAGGATATTGTCAATAAATTTTTTCTGAAGTTTCATGGTTTGCTCCTTTCGGCATTGCGCCGTGCGATGATTTTATCCATTGGTATGACTTTGCCGTTGACGCCATCGCCGTGCTCAGGTGCTTGCGGCGCGGCGGCGCTGGCGGTTTGTACCAAAGGCGGTGTCCCTAACAGCGGCAAACCATCCGCACCCGGGTGGTCAATCCACTTCAGGATCATTGCACGTTTGTTTGCCGACAGATCACGGGTAACGGGCATGTGGTTCGGGTCTTCGATGGGTAATGAAAACGCAAGTTTGAGAATAGCCAGATGTTGTACCACCGAGGCATAGTTGCCAAGATCGACCAAATGCTTGCCCATGATCGGATAAAGATTGCCATACTGCGTGAGAATCGGTTGAATGTCTTGATACCAGGTGGGTGCAGCCGGGATCGTTGTCAAATCAAAGGCCAACAGGCTGATGGTGTTCCAGTCATTGCTGACATAGCCTGTTGGCAGGTTGCTCAACTGGTAGTCTATTTCATAGACCTGGCCGTCAATATAGCCGCGCGGGTTACCTGGCCCGGTGGCCGCCGCACTGATCTTCAGCAGGGCTTTACCCTGGTGGTTGGTGGTAACCGTGGCAGGCATGCTGACGGCACCCGCGGTTGGGGGCTTAAAACCAGGTCGGGCGGTGGGCGTGCCCTGGATGGTGATGGCGCTGTTGGCCAGCCGTGCGCCATATTGGGTCGCGATCAGCTCGGCTTCGGTGCTCTCGCCGGGGTTGAGGCGGAACACGAAATTGTCAGCTCTGACATATAGCCCGTTCAGTGATTCTTGCACCTGCACTGCGTAGCCGGGGTTGCCTGCCGAATCCGTTTGTGGGGTCAGCAGTAGCAGTGAATGCGTACCGATGTTGCTAACCAGCCAGGCATTGGCACTGTAATCGAAATCGAGGATGCCCGCAGTTTGCCCAAGCCAGTTGGGTTGCATATATTGTGTCTGGGTGATCGTACCAATGATTTCGACCTGATCCGGCGTGACGCTCGTCAGTATGCCGGGGGAAGGCGTTTTATACACGGCCAGCGATAAGTCATTGCTCGCGGCCAAACTGCCTGATGCGTCAGTCATGATCAGCGCATTGCCAAGATCGGCCGTGATCATGTGGCGATGCGGATGGTCCAAACAAGTGAAGTCGTTGAACACCTCGCTTTGATTGCTGATCATTTGCCGGCCCGCGACAAAATGCTTGGGTTCGTCCGGGTGATACGGGCCAATTGAACCGAACACTTGCCCCATCGCAAAGCGCGGGTTGGTGGTGTCAGTGGTGTAAGAAAAGCCAAAAACATTCATGTTCATTGACAGGTAGCCCAGCGGTGAGGCAGCTTGCATGGCTTTGAGCAGGGCTGACTCGCCCAAGGCTTTCCAATTGACATTGTGCAAAATGGATTGATACACCGCACCCGATGGTTGATCGGAGTCCAAGCTGGTTTGTTGTCGGGTCCACAGGTTAATAAACGGCGCGGGCAAATATTCGCCGTTCAACACGGTCATATTGGCACCGATTGCCAGCCTTACCTTCATGCCCCAAATTTGCGACACCATTTGTTGTTGAGGATCGAGATCGACCATTTTTCCGGCAACCCGCATGGCCGCGTTTTCCAGTGTCACGCCGATGCCAGGATCGGGTGCGGTGACAGGGACGCCATCAATACTGCCGCCCGTAATGGCGCAATTGAGCAAGCGGAAGGTGCCGGTGCCGACCGGATTCCATCCTGTGTTTGTCGTTGGGGCTTTGGTGTTGGCGATCTCGTAATTTCTCACGCTGTTATTGATGGTAGAGACATCCGCCTGAAAGTAACCTTTAAAATTCAGACGCGTTAGATCAAGATAACTCATATCATGGATTCCTTGGTTGGTTTTTGTTGCCACTTATCAATGTCGCGGTGGCGACATCGCAACTGTCCGCGCTTGTGCCAATTAAGCGCAAACTAGGCTAGCATAGTATTTGGATGAAAAATAAGCGATGGCTGCGGTTGACGCAAAAAACCAACAACGGAAGGTTACATTGTAGCGGTGGGCTTTGTAAAAGGCGCTACAATGGGCGATGCATTTTGCCTGGTTGGCGGCTTAAATCAGGTAAGTTCATGCTTTCAATCAAGGAGTTTTAAAGTGACAACCTCAAACAATAGCAGCAATGGCAGCAATGGCAGCAATGGTTTTTTGCCCGATGTGGCAACGCTTGATGAAATGTTTGCCGAAACCAGCTTGGCCTGCCCCTGTTGCAACGGCACGCTCACGCCCGCCATGTTCCAACAATTATTGGCGCAGGCAGAGCAATTAAAGCTGGGGCAAAGCGAATTTCGCCAGATGGCCAGCGGTGGCATGGGCATGTTGATCGACCCGCACGCGCACATGATCGCGCGTACCACCGACGACTACGAAGCCATGGCGCGCGCGGGCATTGTGGCGGTGATTGAACCGGCTTTTTGGCTGGGCCAGTTACGCACCAATGTCGGCAGTTTTATCGATTATTTTTCCACCATTACCGGTTTTGAGCGCTTTCGCGCCGGGCAATTTGGCATTCGTCATTATTGCGCCATCGGCTTGAACCCGAAAGAAGCAAATAACCCGGCCCTGGCCGAAGCGGTATTGGCGGTTTTGCCGCGTTACCTGGGCAAAGAAGGCGTAGTGGCCCTGGGGGAAATCGGTTATGACGAACAAACCCCGTTGGAAGACAAAGCGTTTCGCGCCCAAATCGAATTGGCCAAAGAATTTGAATTGCCCATCATGATCCACACCCCGCACCGCGACAAAAAACGCGGCACCCAACGCACCATGGATGTGCTGGAAGAATGCGGCTTTGACCCGGCGCGCTGCGTGATCGATCACAACAATGAAGAAACCGTGGCCGAAGTGTTGAACCGGGGTTATTGGTGCGCCTTCACGATTTACCCGTCAACCAAAATGGGCAACGAGCGCCTGGCCGAGATTGTGGCGCAATACGGCCCCGAGCGCATCATCGTCGATTCCGCTTGCGACTGGGGCGTATCCGACCCGCTGGCGGTGCCAAAATCAGCCCGTTTGATGGCGGCGCGCGGCATATCTGCCGAAGCGATTCATAAGGTGGTGTATGCCAATGCGTTGGCGGTGTATGGTTTGAATCAGGAAATGCAAGAGGCGCACTGGTGCCAGCCTGCAGCGATTGATCAGCGCACGCTTTACAGTGGCAATTCGGTGTTGCGTGGGCAAGCACCACGGGTGGATGCGAGTTTGCAAGATCCGGATATTATCCGGTAGTGGCGCATTCGATTATGGCGCTCAGTTCAAGCGCTACAAATCCGGGTTTTGCACCACCTGCACATAATTATTCAAATTCAAAAATGTCTGCGCGGCGGCTTGCAGCTGTTTGGCCGTCATCGCCGTAATCAATTTTCCTCCACTCACCGCCTTTTGGGGCTTTATTTTTGAATCCGCTGGCTCTTTCAAATGAAACAGCAAATAACTGAGCCAGGATTGATTGCTGCGCTGCGATTCAAGATACGATTTCAACCAATTGGCCTTGACCTTATTCAAATCCACCAGATTGGGGCCGCGCTCTTGCAGGGTGCGAATTTCTGCCAACAGCGAGCGGATCACATTGTCAACATTCTCCGGGCCGCAGGGCAGGCTAATTGAAATCAAAAAGTTTTTATTCGGTAGCGGTATCAACACACCATCGGCCGCGCCGCTGTAAATATAACCCTGCTTTTCACGCAGGGTATCGGTGATTTTTAAATTCAGTAATTCGATCAGGGCGTAAAAGCGCATCCTGTCTTCGGCGCTGGCGCTAACGGGGCCGCTAAAGCTGAAGGTGACGGTACTTTTGGCATCGCTGCCAACCCGCACTTCTTTTTTTGCGATGCCAGTGACGGGGCGCAATTGCACATCGCGCCAGCTGGTCACCACATCGGGCGTGGCCAGGCTGGCCAGATATTGGCTGAGCAAGGGTTTGATGGCGGCCACCTCAAAATTGCCGACAAAGATAAAGGTAAAGCCTTTGGCGCTGCCAAAGCGTTGTTGGTAAATGCGGATGGCATCATCGATATTGAGTTTTTGCACATCTTCAGCGCGCCATACTTGCGCCAAATGCGGGTGGGATTGAAACAGCGTGTCTTGAATCGCATTTTGTAATTGCAGTTCTGGCGAAACCAGATTGCTACGGATTTGCGCGCTTTGCGTCGTCAAAAACTGCTGGTAAAGCGTTTCATCCCGCCTTGGGGCAGAAAACATCAGTTGAATCAATTGCAGCAGGGTTTCAAAATCTTGCTGACCACTATTGCCTGCGATCAGCTCATTATAGGCATTCATGCTCGGGCTGAGAGCAACCTGTTTGCCAGCCAGAAATTGTTGAATCTGACGCGGCGACAAGTCTTTAAAGCCCATGGCACTCACGGCCTGGGTGGCATAGCGTGCGTTTAAAATATCGGTGCCATCAAACAGCGAGACCCCGCCATCGCGCGTGGCTGCCATGACGATTTCATCGTTGCGGTAATGACTTGGCCTGAGTAACACCTTGACCCCATTTGATAAAATTATACTGGTCAGCTTCAATTGCGGGTCAAAGCTTTCAGATACTATGCTGCCTGGGGGCGGTAGCGCGCTCAGTAATTGCCCGGGAATGACTTCTTCCGCCAGCGCTTGAATGTCCCCTTTTTCTGCGGCTGCCACCCATTCCAGCAATTGCGCCCGTTTGGGTTGTTGCGCCCCCGGCTGGGGGATGCCGTTGTAGCTGATCAATTTGGCGACATTTCGGGGAATGGCGTTTAACACAAAGCGATTGAGTTCTTCAATGCTCAAAGCGGGCAACAGTTGGCTGACATAGTGGTATTCATTTTCAATCCCCGGCGCGGGGGTTTGCTGTAGAAAATGCTGTTTGTAGCGCTTGACGAAATAGATCGAATCGGTTTTATCGCGTTCGTTATATTGGCGTTGCCAGAGGCGGATAATTTCTTTGCGCGCCCGATCCAATTCGCCCTGGTTAATGCCAAATTTTTGCAAGCGCTTCACTTCCGTGGCCAGCGCGCTCAGCGCAACTTGAATGCCGCTGCGATTGATCCCGGCATATACCGAAAAAGTTTGATAGCCCACCTCCAGTGCTGCCAAGCCACCGCCCGCACCGCCAAACGGTGGGTTGGCTTGCTGCGCCAGGGCTTGCAGGCGTGAGTTGACTACTGTGCTCATGACCAGGCTGATTATTTGCTGCCGATAGTCGTCCAGGGTCAAGATCGGGGCCTGGGTTTGGATGCCGTAACGAATAAATACCGAGGTATTACTGGCTTCGGAATCGGTGCTGACAATGGCTTCGGATTGCTCCGGCGCGGTGATGCTGGTAATGGGGCGCGGCGGTGCATCGGGCGGGTTGCTTAATTTGGCGAAATGTTTTTCGATCATTTTTTCGGCGGCCTGCGGCTCAATATCGCCCACCACCATCACCGCCATTAAATTGGGCCGATACCAATCATGGTAAAAGCGCTTCATGGCGCTGGCATCAAAGGTTTTGACTTGTTCTTCCTGCCCGCCGGGCATACGCCGGGCATATTGGGAATTGGGATAGAGTTTGGGCAAGAGTTCACGCGTAATCCGGTCGCTCGCGCCTTTGCGGGTGCGCAACTCTTCCAGCACCACGTGGCGCTCTTGCTCAATATCGGCCTCGTTAAAACTGATGCCACTGGCAAAATCTTCCAACACCA
Organism: Burkholderiaceae bacterium; assembly: GCA_046597185.1. Classification (GTDB taxonomy): domain Bacteria; phylum Pseudomonadota; class Gammaproteobacteria; order Burkholderiales; family Burkholderiaceae_D; genus CAMBDR01. The sequence continues at coordinate 10,401 of JBKJLF010000239.1, forward strand.
AAAAGCCGGATTCGATATATTCCTTTTTATCGGTGGGCACCTGCAAAATGTAAATGGTGTCGTTAAATGAAGTAAATGCGCTTAAATCGGCACCAAACTTGATGCCGATGCTTTGCAAATAGCTGGTCAGCTCATGCTTTTTAAAGTGGCGGCTACCATTAAAGGCCATATGTTCAACAAAATGGGCCAAACCTTGTTGATCATCCTGTTCCAACACCGAACCCACGTTCAAGAGCAGGCGCATTTCCACCATTTTCTCAGGGCGCGGGTTTTTTTGAATGTAGTAAGTCAAACCATTGGCCAGCTTGCCGACTTTGAGCGTGGGATCGGTTGGCAAGCGTTGCTGCAGGTCGATGGTGGGGCCTGCCGCATGCACACTTAATGCGCAGGCCAAACTACAGCAAGCAATCAGGTATTGGAACATGGTGTGCCCGTTTCAGGTTTGGATTAAGATTTTGGCTTGAGCACCACTTGCACCTGGTTATTCAAATCAAAATAACGCTGCGCCGCTTGTTGAATATCGCCTTGAGTCAGTCCTTTGACTCGGCCTTCATAGCTGAGCAGCAAAGCCGGATCGAGTTGATTGGTGACCGAGGTTTGCAAGCGGCTCATCCAATAGCCGTTATCACGCAAATTGCTGCGATACGAGGTGAGCCAGTTTTGCTTGACTTTGTTGAGGTCGGCCAATTCCGGCCCCTGGGTTTTGACCTTTTCAATTTCAGCCAACAGGGCGTTGATGACTTTATCGGTGTTCTCTGGCGCGCAAGTGAGTTGGGTGCTGATTTGATAGTGCGGATACGGGTGTTTTTGCAAATCGCCATGCAAGCTGCCGCTATACACCAGGGTCAGTTTTTCGCGTAATACATCGGTGATTTTAATATTCAACACTTCGATCAGGGCCAGCAAGCGGGTTACCTCGATTTGTGAATACGGGCTTGCGCCGCTAAAGTAGAGCGTGGCCACCGCTTTGGCTTCCGTGCCAGCGCGCACCTCTTGCTTGACCACGCCGCGCACCGGATGGGGCGCAACATCGAGCATACGGGTATCCACTTCGGTCCCCGGCAGGCTGGCCAACCAGGTGGTGAGCAAGGGCTTGATTTTGGCAAGCTCAAAACTGCCGACAAAAATAAAGGTAAAGTCTTTGGCGCTGGAAAAACGCTGGCGGTGAATTGCCATCGCCCGATCGAGCTGGATTTTGCCAAATTCCGCCGGGGTGGGGATTTGCTCGGCACGCGGATGGTCGCCATACAGCGCTTTGACCTGTTGCACATACAGTTGCGCGTCTGGTGCGGCCAAAACGTCTTTGTATTGATCTTGCGCTTTACTGATCCAGCCTTGAAACAAGGCCTCATCCTTGCGCGGCTGGGTAAATTGCAGGTGGATTAATTGCAATAGCGTTTCCAGATCCCGGCTGCCGGCGGACCCGCTGGCCTGGTCGTGATTATCTCCCAGGTTTAAGGTGATGTTGGCGCTTTTGCCTGCCAGAAGTTTTTGTAAATCAGTCGGGGAAAAGTCTTTCATGCCCATTTGCGCCACCACATGGCTGGCATAGCGCGCATTGATGATATCCGCATCAGGAAACAGCGCCAACCCACCGACGCGGGTGGCACTGAACAGGATTTGATCGTTTTTAAAGTCGCTCGGTTTTAAAATCACTTTCGCGCCGTTGGATAAACTCAATTCGGTCAGCCCCAATGCTTTGTTAAAGCTTTCTTTGATGATGCTGCCGGGGGCAGGTTGGCTATCCACCAGATTTTTGGCGATGGCTTTTTCAACCCGCGCATTGACCTGGCTTTGCTCGGCATGGGCCACCTGGGCCAACAATTCTTCCGGCTTGGGGATGGGGGTTTCAGCCTGGTCCGAACCCATATACGCCACCAGCTTGGCCTCTTGTTGTGGAATCAGCTTGCGCGCGGCCTGATTCACTTCATCAAGCTGGATGGATTTGGCAAATTGCGTGATGTAGCGGTATTCATTGACGATGCCGGGCATGGGTTCCTGTTCCAGAAAATGGCGCACCGATTCATCGGCAAAGGCCACGGATTCGGTTTTATTGCGTTCCTGATACGCTTGTTCAATGCTGCGCACCATGAATTTTTTGGCCCGTTCCAGTTCTTCATTGGTAAAACCGAACTGGCGTGCGCGCTGGTTTTCTTGCAGCATGGCGTCAATCGCGGCTGCGCTGCCTTGTCGCCCGATGGCGGCATAGGCGGTAAATGAGCGATGGCCACGTACCAATTTACTCATGCCGCTGCTGGCGTAGCCAAACGGTGGGCTGGCTTGTTGGGTTAGTTCCTGCAGGCGCAGGGCGAGCATCTGGCCGACCAAATCTTCCACCAGTCTGGCGCGATATTGGCCCAGGGTTTGGCTATCCTGAAAGGTTTGTACGGGATAGCGCAACAACACGGTATTGTTGCTCGCTTCCTTATCGGTTAGCACCAGCGCTTCGGATTCGGTGCGCGCGGGTATGCTGGCATACGTGCGGGCGCGCTCGCCAGCCGGGTTGGAGAGCTTGCCAAAGTATTGTTTGATCATGCTTTCAACCTGCTTCGGGTCGATATCACCCGCCACCACCACGGCCATTAAATTGGGCCGATACCAATCGTGGTAAAAGCGCTTGACTGCCGCCGGTTTAAAGCTTTTCAGGATCTCTTCGCTGCCAATGGGCAGGCGTTTGGCGTATTGCGAGCCGTTGTAGAGTTTGGGATAAAGTTGCTTGCCCATGCGGTCTTCCGCACCTTTGCCCCGGCGCAATTCTTCCAGCACAATATCGCGTTCTTTATCGATATCGGCATCGTTCAGGCTCAAGCCGCCAGCCCAGTCTTGCAATACCTGCATGCCGGTGGCCAAATTGCCGGGTTTGTTGGTGGGAATCGGCAGAATGTAGACGGTTTCGTCGAAGCTGGTGTAGGCATTGAGATCGGCCCCGAATTTCACGCCAATCGATTGCAGGTAAGAGATCAGTTCGTGTTTCTTGAAATGGGTGGAGCCATTGAAGGCCATGTGTTCGGTCAGGTGAGCCAGGCCTTGTTGGTCGTCATCTTCCAGAATCGAGCCGGCTTTGACCACCAGGCGCAGTTCCACTTTTTTCTCGGGCTTGGTGTTTTTTTGGATGTAGTAAGTCAAGCCATTGGGGAGTTGGCCCAGTTTGATGCGTGGGCTGATGGGGATGGTTTGTTGTAAAACCTTTGGCGAGTTCAGGTCAGGCTCAGCGCCGGATGCGGGTTTTTTGGCGTACAGATTGGGGCTGGTTGCCAGCAACGCCAGGGCCAGGGCCGTGAGTGCCGATGCGGTCAGTACGCTCAGTGTCGCCCGTGCGCGGGGATGGATTTGGACAGGATTCATGGTCATCAGTGTGTGTGGGGTTGGGCTGGTGTCGCCATCATACCTTTTTTGGGCATTGCTTGAATTCGAATCGCTTGAACAGGGATTGGGGATAAAAGATTCATGCATTTATTTTGAATTGATGATCGAACTGTTTGGCCGGGGGGCATTCGGTCGTTACCAGGCATCACCAAAACTTCTTTCGGGGTGGTGCTATGTAATTCACGCTAAACCAACACTTATCCGAGTAAAAAAAAAGGGGGGCAAATTTAACATAGTCTATTAATATTTGAACTAGAATGCAAAGGGCCAATTCACCACGTCCATGGATCAATAACCGGGTGCCTTGGTATGGTCATGAAATTTGCATGACGTTTGCATCAGGAAATTTTTGATAATCCATTCCCTCAGGAGGTTTTTATGGCTACCAAGGTTTTGATTGTTATTGATGGTGATTTTCGTTTTGATATAGGTTCTGGTGGTTTTCAGGACTTTACTTTCAAGGTACTGGTGGATGCACTCACCCTGGCCGGCATACAGGTGAGTAAAGCCAACCGTTCGCCCGATACCACGGCAGATTTCCAGAATTTTACGTTCAACGGTGTCGGTATCAATTTGCTTGAATATAATGCGATCTGGATGATTGGGCGGCAAGGCCGCAATTCAGTTAGCGTGATTGGCAACAGCGGTGAGGGGGGAGACATTAATCTGCCCCCGGCTGAGCTGAAAGCCATTGCGCGCTTCATGGACGCTGGTGGTGGTGTATTTGCAACGGGGGATCATGACAGCATCGGATCGTGCATGTGTGGTCATATTCCTCGTGTTCGTGCTGCACGTTGCTGGTATGGACAAGGGGACGGTGCATCACCGATGTCTGCCGGGTTTCCAAGGAATTTCCCGGTCATCAGTGCTGCCAGAGCGGATACCACGCGGCCTAATCCGGCGGGTGCCTATAACGAATTCCCACCACCGTTCGTCTGGTTTGAGAACCAGTCCGATTCCGTACCGCAAGCCATCACCCCGGTCACCAATCCGGCCCATTCGATATTGCGCCGCAACGGCAATAACATTACGGTTTATCCCGATCATATGCATGAAGGCCAGACCCTGGGCGAGGTGCCCGGATATGACTACACCCAGTCCATCATGCTTGATGGCCAGTCGTTTACCGAATTTCCGCTGGTTGCCGGGGATCGTCCCAAGCCGGAAATCATTGCCACGGGTACGGTGCCCGGATTCCAGAACCGTAGCGCCCTGGATGGCAGTTTTACCGGTAGCGATAATTCCGTCGCGGCACCAAAAAACGTCAACACCTTGAGCGTGTATGACGGGCGGCGCGCTGGCGTGGGGCGGATCGTTACCGGTTCGACATTTCACCATTACATCGACATCAATCTCACGGGTGATTCCAACATCAATAATGCCCAACGCAAGACCCGAACCGGGCCGGACGCCGAAAAAGGTCACGGCTTCGCACATCCGGGAGCGGAACAAATTTTTGCGGATATCAAAGCCGTGTTTGTGAACATCACCAACTGGATTGCGCGCCCCAAACCAGCAATCACCCTGATACTTGAACGCAGCACTTTCGGGCAAGACGAGGTGACGCTTAATCCACAATTTGATAATGCAATCCTGGTCACGGTGGATGGCCTCAAACCAAGCCAATTTCCTGATGGAAATGCGATCCCCGTTGGCATTACCACGCTCTCGCCTTCGATGGCACAATTGGCCAGTTGGGCCCCCGTTGTTTCGGCAACTGGTCTTGGTGCCATTGAGATCGTGCCAACCTCGGTCTCCAGTGATGATCCGACCCTGCCAGCACGCCTGCAACGCTTCACATTCAAGTACCGGGTGCGGTTTATTGCCGATGCCTTCGGTTTTGCCGGGCCAGCGCAAAGTATTCCCGTCACGGCGGCGCTCACTTCGCCTACTGCGCTGGCTGCGCCGCTGGTTGATAATGCCTGGATCGAATTGGTAAAATCAGCCAACCCCTTCATGCTGGATCTGGATGGTGTTAATACCACCACTTGGCTAAGTTCGGATCTGAAGGTATTTCCGGTGATTGAAGGTGGCTCGGTGGGGAGTGAGACATTGCCTAATGGTGCGAATCGCACGCAGGCGCTGCAATTTATCCAAAATCTTTGTACATCGCTTACCCCGGCCCAGTTTACCGGGTTGACTGGAAACCAGGCCGCATCCGCACTGAGCCCGTTCCCGACCACCAACACAAATAAAAAAGTCTACAATTTCGCCGTGGCGCGGGTGCGCCGCAATGGCACCATCGCTGCCGCCAGCAACGTGCGCGTATTTTTTCGCACTTTTACCTCGCAAACCACGGCGGCGCTCACTTACAATGAAGCCATGGGCGTACCCACTGGCGGCTATCTGAAAACGCCGGGCGCAGCACCGATTGCCTTACCCGGCGTGAGTGGCAATGCATGGCTATCGTTTCCATTTTTCGCCAGTACACGTGCGGCGGCACCGGCGGCACAGATTGATCCCGATAATGTAAAAAACATCAGCGTTGCCGAGCACGACAAATTTTTTGGTGTGTTAATCGACAATAATCTGGCTGGTGCCTATTTACCACCGACCCCCAATTCGGCTGGTGCGGCGATCGACCTGCCAACCTTGCTGATGGGTGAACACCAGTGCCTGGTGGCCCAGATCGAATTTGCCGGAACACCCATTCCAAGTGGGGCCAACCCGGCCACATCCGACAAGCTGGCCCAACGCAATATCGCCCTCAGTGTTGTTGCCAACCCCGGCATCGGCGCTTCGCGCACAGCCATGCACACCTTTGAAATCGAAGCCACGCCGCATCCGATTGCCGATGGACTGCCGCCGGACGAACTGGTGCTCGAATGCTTGCAAGATATCCCCGACAACACCTGGATCGGTATCCATATTCCAAGCTGGAACGTCAATGAGGTGCTGGAACTGGCCGAGCGCTTTTACCCACGTCATGAATTACGTGCAGTGGATAGCCATAAGATCGAATTGCCCGCTGGCGGGATACGCTATATTCCGATTCCCAGAAGCCTGTCCCGGCAAACCGGCGTGATCACCGTTGAACTGCCGCTTGGCATTAAAAAAGGCCAACGCTTTGATGTCTCGATCAGACAAATTACCAACCGCAGCCGCAACGCCCGTGTGCCGCAACCCACAATCAAGCAGATTTCGTTAAAAGAAGCTGATCGCCTGATTGCAGAATTGGGGGTGGTGACAGCGCCAGCAACAGCAACAGCAAGAAGGGGCAGCAGGAGCAACGCCAACAATATGCAGCCACGTGGGGTGTTTGATCTTGGCAACAACCGCTCGCTGGTTACCGATCTGGCGGCGTTTGAATTACCCAATGATCATGCGCTGCTGATTGAGCATCCTGACCCGAAAGAAGTGGCCGCGGCAAAACGGGAGTCTGGTATGTGGCGTGAAACCATCGGTGCTTTCCAGCTCGGCATTCCGGTATCGATGAAGGAAGACATGTTGCTGTATCATCTGCGTTTGCTCTCAGTGATGACCTGGCGTGCCGCCCATCTGAGCAGGGAAAGCCATTGGTATGCCACCTTTAACCGCTATGTTGAATTGCTGAGCGACAAGGTGCGTGCTCTGGGTGGCGACCCGTTCGCGGTGCCGGCCACACCGGATGGCATGATCCCGCAGTTACCAGGGAAAGAGGGAGGGAAAGACGGCGGCGAGGCCAATGGCGATAACGGTAATATGCACGACCACGGCGATTACTGTTTCGACCCGGCGGGCGACGATTGTTGGGCCGGTGCCGACGGGCACGAACCCGGTGCCACGGGCAACCCCGGCATTTGGTCTGGCAAGATCAGTGGTTTGTTGTTTGATCACTTCGGTGACTTTGAAGGTTTTACACTGGAAAGCCGGAACGGAACACCGATCCGCTTTTTCAGCCGTGAGCAAGCCATTCATAATCTTGCACGAAGCGCATGGCTGGAACGATATGTGGTAACGGTGAGCACAGCCTCTGCCCAAAGCCAGCGGATCCGGTTGCTTCAGATCGGCGGTCACGCAAACTGATCTTTTGGCGGGCCACCCAAGGCCCGCCAGACTCACAACACCACTTTTCCCTTTAAAAAATCAAACAACACCCGCACCCTTTGCAGCTGCCGGTTGTCAGGGTGCGCCAGCATCCACAAATCGTGCCAAGGCGGGTGCCGATCAGGTAGTCGGGTGGCTTGCGCGTGGCGCGCAAGGCCAGGTCAGCGTCGCGCCTGCTCAGGTTGGCCAGATTGTTGCTGGCCACCAGTTCCAGTTCAATCTGCGGGTACAAAAAAACTGGCTATCTCATGTTGTTTTTGTTTTTTGTCTAGCAGTTCTGTTAAATAAGTCATGTTTGCTTATTTCCTTTGGTTGCGCGAATAAGTCCACCAGCGCAGCATTGGGTTGCGGTGGCCGGCTCAATATTTTCAACATTAACTCAGCGTCAGCTCGGGAAGCCTTGATAAACAATTCCCTATCAATGATTTCCTTTGCATGGGTAACAGAAGCTTGAATCATGAATTGATTCACGAGCATACCCGTCAACTCCGCTGCCTCTTTTAGCATTTCTTCTACTTCAGAAGAAACCCTGGCCGTAATCCGACCTCTTTTTTGTGTCTTAACCATATCTATAAACTTTCTACGCTTTCTTAGCGTTACGCTCTGGTACATTGCGTTTATTTAGTGAGGGCGTGATATCACATATTCTTCTTTAATGCGGGTCGTTATCTTTGATGGTTGGAGGCGCTCATTCGGCAGCTTTTGGATAGTAGCACGCGATTGTGCTGGTGTTAATTTGTCACCATTTCCATAGGCAGATGGCCGAACTGTTTGGTTCGGTGCGCGCGGTTGTTACCAAGCATTTACGCAACATTTTTCAGGATGGCGAACTGCTTGAAGAAAGCAATGTGCAAAATTTGCACATTACTGGCTCATCTCAATATAACTTCAATATCCACTCTTCGGTTCTCCGCGAAACAGGCGAGTTGTTTGTCTGTCGCCCAATGGAGAGGGCAATCAGTGCGGGTTTTTTTGGGATGGGTATTACCGTAGCCTTGGGAATGGAACTGCCTTGGCGCGATGTCAGGTGCCAGGTTTTGGCGCAGATAGTCTTCAACCGCGAGGGCGCGCATTTGCGAAAGTGTCATATTGTAATGAGCACTGCCGGTCTGGTCGGTATGGCCTGCGATGTCGATTGTTTCAATCGGTTTTTTGTTATCTGCCATTAACCTGATGAAGGCATCCAGTTTTTTCTCGCCTTCGCTGCTCAGCGTGCTTTGTGCATGTTCAAACAATTCGGTTGCCTTGAAACTGAACGGGCTTGGCTTTAATTCGGCTTTTTCAGCCGGACAGATTGAAGCATGGTCTTTCAAATAGTCATCGATTTTTGTGATATTGGAAGCGCGGGCGCTTGTATCAACTTTCATGCCCAATATAGTCGCCGTCGGGAGGAAGATATTTTCCAGCTTGGTGCTATTTTCGGGAGTTGCTGTCGATTTGTTGTCGGCTTTCACACTCTTGGCGCCTGGTTTGCCTGCTTGACTGAAATTGACCTTGATATAGGTTTCACTGCCCAAACGCGACATCACATAGGCACCGCAGAGTTTGAATGGTTCTTCCGGTTTGTCCGGGCAGGACAGCATCCCTTTTTTGGCCAAAACAGCGCATCCGGCGCTCGACAAAGTCATTTCACTGGCGTAGAAATTGCCTACCTTGGTTAAGCGGGCAATCGTCGCTGGAAAAAATGACACATTGCCGAGAAAAAAGCTGATGACCAGCGGGAAAAAGAGCATGGACGCCAATGCACTTCCTTTTTCCAGCTTGCTCGCTGGCTTTCCGAACCACATGACAATGAAATATAAGCCACAAAGCAGCAATAAAATGCAGCAAAAAAAGACACTCATGCCCAGAGTGAAATAATCCGGTTTGACTGTCGCCAGGTAACTGGTGTCGCGAATGATGAGTAAGATCATGAAAATAGGAAATATCTGCAGTACCAGGGTGACGATGTAGGGGTAAGTAAACTTTGCAATATCTAATAAGGTTGCAAGCCATTCCCGTGCTGGTTTTAGAAGCCCTTTTTTGCGCAGCCAGATCAGCCTGCCAAGAAAAAGACTGAGTATGCAAAGAAAAATCGAAGCCAAAGCACCATTATCCAACGGGACGGTGAATTGAAGTTGCATAAAAAACAATAAAGACCAGATTATGAAAGAAAGCAATGAGGCAACCAGCAAGGCTGCCAAGTGTTGTTGTTTTTGATGCCGATTGTTTTTTTTGTTGGCATCTTGCCAGACAGTGCCAATATAGAGGCTGGGTACAAACAGCACTAAGCCAAACCCCAGAAGAAGCAGCGTGCCAACATAGGTCGTGGCAAAGATGATGCTGGTAAATGAATCGATCCCGATCAGAGGAAAATATTCAATGTGAAAATGGTAGGCGTAGATGGTACATAGCCCGAACACCATGACCAAAATCGACAAGCTCGAAATAAAGTTGCTTTTCAGGTGCTCGATAAGCCAATTTTTGCTGTCGGGCTGAGAAGGGGTTATGCGTTGAAGCCGCCGAATAATCATAAGTGTCTTTCTGGTACTCACTGTTGAGCAGTGGATATTTGGCCCGTTTGGCGACGAATAATTTCAAATCGCGTATTGTTCCATAATGTAATTGCCACCCATTTCGCAAATGACGTTCACACCACGCCTGAAATGAAATTATATGGTAAATCGGCGTTGTGTCTAATCGTTTCAAGCGAAACGAGATAACAACTTGATTATTGCCGTGGCTATTGGGTGTTCAGTTCCGCGCTTAGTCTTGGCCCAACCGGATCGCACCGTTCAAAAGTTCATGCATACTGGGATAAGTTTTCAATGCTTCCATGTACGCGCGCTCAGATCGCGCAATGCTCATGATTTTTGTGATTGCATGGGAGGCATGCGCATGAATTGATTGAAATCAATCTCACCATTGATGAAGCGCTGCACAATGCGGTCTGTGTCTGGCGCAAGCTGAAAACCTTCGAGGCCGACCGATGCCCGTGCGGCATTGACCGCAACTTGGCGCTTGCGTTGCTCATTGGGGGTAATGTTGGACTTGGCCAGTGCTTTTTCTTTCGCACTGATCAAGCAATTCCGCCCATTTTTTAATCGGCGTATTTTCACAATAAGGCCATTTGAGCACTATAATTAGCCTGCCCGTCAGCCTGGCTGCTGCCCATTTCACTTTACTAAGGATCGCATCTAAATGGATACGAGATAAATGGGGGACTAATGCTGAGATAAATCCGGGATGATGTAGGACTATGTTGGATTAAACGGGACTGGATTGTAATTGTGTTTCGCGTCACGAAAGCTAACACATCCAGCAGCTTCGGCAGTTCGCCAATTGGACGTTGCCCGCCCTCAAATCGCAGCACTGCATGCAATTCGTCAAGCGTCAGCGCGTTCTCGTAGCACGGCCCATCGGCCACCGTCGAGTAAATGTTGTACGCGCCGTCCTTGTGCAATATCAGTTGCGCCATGTGTCTCTCCGTTAATCGGCCCGATAACCGGGCGGTCGAGTGGACAAGCCACTCACCTCTGCGTTAAACCTCAGGTTTGTGCTCCGGGTACTCGTCGTAATAGGTGTCTTCTGGTGAGGCAGCCTCCCACTTACAAATCCAGTCATCAGGGTCTCGCACTGCCGGAGCGTTGTCGTGCCATCCGGCCACTGACTTAAGCTCCTCATACCAATCTTCAAAGCATGCAAAATCGTGTTTTGTGTCGTTACTCATTTCTTTCCCTGTTAAAATTAGGTTTAACATTTCATTTATGGCGGGTGCGCTTTTCTCTACACCAAGGCCGAACTCGCCACGTCGGTGGCATGTCGGCCTGTCTGCGTTGTCCTCAGCCATCGCCAGCATCAGCGACCGTAGCGCTGCCAAGGTCTTTGGGCTCTTGCCCCCGCTTGTGCAAAACTCAACACCCGCAGACGCGCCATTTTTTTGGCTATCAGGGTCTTCGATCACGTACACCAGCATGTCGCCGTCGTCCTGCTGCAAGATGCGCAGCCGACCCCTTGGGCTCATGTCTTCAAATCGTTCAGCTTGCATTGCCTTTCCCTCCAGCGGTAGACGGATTCAGAAAAATAAATACCATTTTTTTTGACATGTTACTCCAGCGACGCGTTAATGAATATCGATATAGCCTAATCGATGAAATATCTGCACCCATTATCATGGTCAAATCCTCCTCACCAAATGTTGCGCGATGATTTGAACAACGTCCTTATTATCGTTATCCGTCAGCACAAAAAACTCGCGCGCTACCGTTCCGGGGTGCTTGACACGTTTAAAAAATCGGTTGCCAATTTTCAGCGCTTTTGCGTGCCTAGCTTCAATAATATGCGGCCTTGATCCATTATTTTGCGCAGCCGCACCGGGTCGATTGGTGCCCACGCCCGCATTGTTATTGCTATAAAACATCGTCATCGATGCGGCTAGTTTGCCTGTGTTTTGCAATATTTTGCCACCACCGCCTCGACGCGCAGCCAGTGTCGATGGTTTTAATGGTGCCCAACGGTTGGGCCTGCCCTCGTGTTTGAAATTGTCTTCAACGGCCCCTAGCATTCGGGCCGCGATGCCTGCCATGGCAGGGCCAGTGTTGCGCGAATTGGCTAGCAACTGGTCCAATTTTTGCCGGACTTCGGCGTCATTCATCGTCACGCTAATTATCATGTTTTTTACTCGCTTCGCGGATGGCGGGCGATGCCGCATTTTGTTTGTCATTGAGCATTTTGTCTAGCCGATTACGTTCGGCACCGGGGTTGTAATCCCAGCCCAAATCGGGGCGTAGCACTTTCCCTGTTGCATCCAAATAGCCTGTCGTTTGAACACGCTCGGTGGTGCCGTCACGTCGCTTGATGGTGGTCTCCACCGTCTGCATGCGGCCTGTCCCGTTGCTGGTCTCAAAATCACCACGATCATATTCGACGTTTGAACGTGGAATCACACGGCAGCGACACCTAAATCCATTCGGTGGATACCACGCGCCCCAGAACGGATCATCATGTCGAAATACCCGACCATTCAGCGAGGCGTGGGCCGGGCGTGTGCGGCTGTCCATGATGGCGCTGTACTCCCACCATGGTGATGTTGATTTCGCGGCCAGTAGGCCCTGATAACGACCCGCCATGTACGCCACCTGTAGATTGGTCTCGTAAATAGTTTCGAGCCGATACGTTGATCCGTAGTTTACCGTCCTAATCTCACCTGTTTTGCGATTAGTCTGTTCGACGCTGCCCCACCACCCTTTTGCTTGCATGATCGGTCTAATTTGCCGCTGAAATGAATAAAATGAACCGCCGTTTTTCAGGTTATCTTCTAGCGCCGCATAGGTGTCTTGCAACAAATCCAACCGAGTCATTTTGGCGATGGTGGCGGCGTTGACGTTGGCGTGTTTCCACACGTCTTTCCAATCCCAGCTAATAACAAAACCTTTTTTTTCAAAAAATGCAATCGCCTCGGCAGGCGGCAAACCGAATACCATGGTAATTTCTTCTGGCGTCAGATTCAGCGGCATGTTACACCTCCGCTTCGTTTTGGGCGGCTAATTGGCCCAGTGTCTGAACGTGGAAAATTGCGGTAGCCAGCGATTTTTGCAAATCGTCGAGCGGCACATTGGGGAATAATTCGACCAGACTTTCGAGCGCCCCTTGATAGTCTTTTGCCTGCGTGATGGCAGCGATAACCGGGGTGATCATACGCTGCATCAGGGCTTGAATCGGGCCGTCTGATAGGTCTGCAATCAGCGAATCGATTGCCATTTGATCGTTAGGTGTTTGCGGGTCGGAAAAATCCGCCACGTTGGGCAATAACTGTGGCTCTTGGCGTGGATTCGGTGCTGTCGAAACCACGGTGTAATCACCCCCAAAATCTTGTTTAATCGATTCCATTGTTGGGCGGTAACCCATATCAAATAAAATCCTTTTTGTCTGCGCTAATTTTAGGGTATCGGTAGGCTCATCGATCATCCGGGCAACAGTGGGGACAGGTGCGCCGGGCATGTTGTAGGCAACAATCCACGACGCCAACTGGCGCCGTAGCGTGTCCGTTAAATCGTCCGCGTCGGCTTTGACCAATTCAAGGCGAACTTCGTTATTAACATTTATCGCTGTGGCTAATTGCCCGCCGCCGCCAGCGCCACCGGGTTGGCCTGTGATGATGCCCGCTATCTGGTCGTCCATGTAGCGACAGAGCCGCTCATACGTGTCTATACCGCTGCGTGCCGCTTCTAGCAGCGTAATATCCATGCCTGCTGGCACCATAATCGACGCTTCGCGTTGAAAAGCTCTTAGCGCCGCCTTTAACGTGTTTTTTTCTTGAGGTTGTGCATTGGCTGGGTACTTTCCAATGGGAATTGGCGCGCCGAAGCGCTCTGCAAAACTCAACCAGAATTGTATGCCTTGGCGTTTAAAAAAAACAGGCCAGAATAGCCGGGTGCCTAGTCCCAAGCCCCACGGATTGTTATACAGGCCGTCGTGTCGATGGAACATGAATTTACGGTGCGGAATCGGCAGACCAATGACCCCGCTTGACGGCGTGATCAAACGAACACCACAGCGCGCAAATGTGACCTCGTCAGGCTCAGGGCGACGGCCAAATTTAAATAGCCATGGTTCGATGCTAGTGGCTTCATTTGCTACGATTTCGGCACCGTCTAATTGCCACATGATTTCGTGCGCGGAAATGCCGCGAATATTTGCGCCTAGCATTTCGCCCGACAAACGATCAAATGACATCGCGGTTAATTGCGCGGCCACCATGTCGGCGGCTTTTTTTGCGGCGCGTGATGTGTCGCCCTCCGGTGGCGACGCCTTCCAGTTCCGCGCTTTTAGCGCCAACACCCGCTTTTGATGACACTCAAATACTTTGGGGTCGCGCAGCAGCTCGTCGTAAATTTTTAGCCCTTCAGGGCTGCCGCCACCACGCGTGAGAAGGGTGTCGTCTTTCGGCAGTAAACAATCGTAATTGCCCAGTAAAATTTGCTGACCGATGATGGCAACCTCGTCGAAAACGGGGGTTTTTATGCCGTCACCCGCTGGCATCGTTTGGTTAAATTGATCGGTCATCTTGGCCCCATATAGTCGTGAAATTGTGCGCCGATCTCGGCTTCATTGATCGATTCAAATTCGATCACAGCGCCCGGATTTCGGCTGGCGTAGTTAGCCAACATCCCCGAAATGGCGGCGTCTCCGTGCCGTTTTTGATTGTCTCGCCCGGTTGTGTGCGCGTCGTCGGGCACCTTTGGCACGCCATTTTCGACGGTGACGAGTAGGTAGTCGCCCAACACGTCGGCGTCGCGTGGCATTAGATATTCGCCGCTGACCATGGCGTCCTTAAATTTGGGCATATTTTCGCGATAGAACGTTTGCGTCAGCATGACTTCGGCGATTAGCGCTGCGCCATAGCGTTGCATCGCCACTTCGGCCAAATATTGTCCGTTCCCACGCGCATCATGCGCGCCACCAGAGAACCGTGGCAAGCCATCGACCACGTAGTTTAGGATTTGTTCTTGCTGGCGAAATGGCACATTCGCCATTTCAATAATGAGGTTGGCGACATGGTGCAGGTTTTGAGTTTCCGATAAATTGGTCATCACGGACAAATCGCCATCACGGGCAAAATCCCAGCCATAATAGTGGCGGCTGTCCTTGGGCAAATGCCTCAAAATAGGTGCAATATGGAACGTCAGCCACACGGAAATAAACGCCTCGCGAAACGCGGCTGGCTGTTGCTCAAAACCGGGGTCACAGCGCAGCCTGACGATGGCGTTTGGGCTGTCGAACATACACGAATCAATGAGAGCATAACTCCAATAAACACCTGCCGATTTTGACGGCACTACATCCAATTCTTGCGCATCCCGCCCTTTGTAGATTCGTCGAATTTGGGCGCACCATTCCTGTTCCGCTTCGGGTGACCAATCTTTGCCTGCCTTGAGAAATACGCGCTTACATAACCCTTCGGCTACGGCCTCGTCAAATGTGATGCGGTGCAAACTGTAGTCAGGGTATTTGCCCGCACGAATTGATTTTACTAGGCTATTGAACGGGTTCGTTTCGCCATTGTGGGACGAAATGATTGAAACCGAGTCGCCCCAAATAGTCAGAGCTAATGCGGCTTCAATGAGTGCTTCCAGGTCAGGATGAAATGCCGCTTCGTCAACGATGACCCGACCCTGTTTACCGCGTAAATTTGCGGGGTTTGACGACAGCGCCACGACGCGTTTGCCTGAATCAAATGTAATTTGGTACGCGCCAATCTTTAATGTGTCGCCATTAGCGAGATGTTCAACATGGTCAAATTCGGCGATGGCTGACGCTGCCAAATTGTAGTGACTGGCCCAATGGGCCACATCGTGAATGTACTCCTTTGCCATGTCATGGGTGTAGCCAATATACCACGCGTCCCGCCCGCCATCGGCGGGCGATGCCTCTAATGCAGAACGGGCAGCATCTGCCCACGTAATGCCGATCCGGCGCGATTTTTCGGCGATCTGTACCGGGGCGTTGTCGGTGATCCACCGTTTTTGATACAACAGCAGTACCGACAACTGGGCAGCGGGCGCTGTCATTTGGCGATTTCCAAAATAGACCGCTTGATCTCGCTGATTTGGTCGGCTGAAAGGCCGCCCTTTTTTGCCACTGCCGCTACCGCCGTGGCGGCAGCTTGCGCCTTGGTTTTGACTTTTTGCCGAAATTCTTTGACTGCATTTCCTGCAAAAGCCGTGTCGGTCGCGATTTTTGCGAGTTTGTCTAGGCTAATTTGATCGGTTGAATCCAGTGTCATTAATTGCGAAAACGCTTTTTCTTGGATGACGCGTATTAATGCATCGCTCAGTGCATTTTCATCGTCTGGGCAAGCGTTGGTGATTGCAACTGCCTGCTCGGTTGCCAATTTGATTGCAGCGAGATTTTTTTCAAATTGGCTACCATAGCGGGCTAGTCCGCTGCGGCTGACTTCAATGCCGCGTTTTTTACATTCGGAAACCAGCAACGAATAGTCCGAAAAATTGGCTTCGATCAGGGCGTTATCGAGCCATTCTTTTACCGCCTTGGGTAATTTTGTAATTGCAGATTTTTGGGGCATTTTGCGCTACCAATATTTCTGCGGGCGCGCAAT
Source organism: Burkholderiaceae bacterium (assembly GCA_046597185.1). Taxonomy (GTDB): domain Bacteria; phylum Pseudomonadota; class Gammaproteobacteria; order Burkholderiales; family Burkholderiaceae_D; genus CAMBDR01. Next base: position 26,890 of record JBKJLF010000239.1, read on the forward strand.
TCCGGGTTCGCAGGAAACCGTGTATTCGACCAGATCGATTCCGATGCGGGTTAATTTTGCGTGCCATGATAGGGTGTCTACCCCGGTCAATTCAATCAATTCGCGAGTTTTCAAATAGTCCAGATCGAGCCGTAGCTCACGCTGCGTGGTCGGTAGGGATTGCGTGATCGCGCTCATCAGCAACGATTCTGCTGCACCAATAGGGCGGGCGACACCCAGTGTTTGCAGAATCAGCCAGCGGCGCGTTTCTCGGGTGCTTTTTTCTAGATCGATGCTCATTGATTTTTCCTTTTGATATAAGTCATTAAATGGTTCGCTAACCCATCAATTTTTGCTTGCATCACAGCTTCGTTTCGGATGGCATCGTCCCTCTTCCAGTAGGTTCGGAGCAAGTCCAATTGAATGATATGGGTATCGTTTCGGATTTGATGAATTTCCGCTTCGATGTCCTTGAAACGCGTTTCCGCCTTGGTATTTTCATTTTGACGTGCCTTTTCTAGCACCTCGAACCGCAGCGTCAGTGAGGCGTTAAATTGCCGGATGATGATCGTTATCAACGCCCAGAAACCACCTAATAACGCGAGCGAAATTGCAATCAAATTCGTTAGTGTTAGGGAAAAGGCGATCATTCTACTGCCCCTTTAAAAACTCAAAATAATTTAGTACTGCCGTCAACTGTGCGTCTAGTTTTGCGGTATAGGCTGCGTACTCAATGTGGTGGTTGAGGATAGATTCGGCGCTCGTGCCGCTGGGGCTAAACGGGTCGGCTTGACAGGCCGGATCATCAGTGCCGGGGGTAGTGGTTGCGGCTTCGGGCAGGGCACCACTACCGTCAATGGCTCGGTTGTAGTCGCACAGCCAGCCATTTGTAACGATCCAATCAGGCAGGCTAGCCAAATTAGCAGTCGGTGTTGCGCGGTATTGTGTCGATTCAGCATGGCTTCGTCCTTTTAGTATTTTGGTTAATGCGTCGATTTTTTCGCCCGCCATGATCAACCCAGTTTCTTGCACCCTTAATGTTTGGGCTTGCGCGTCGAGTTTGATTTGGGCGGCGTCTTTGGCCGCCTGCGCCGCCTTATCCATGGCGGCTTTGTCTTTTACGATCTGGGCCTGATATTGCAGTGTGGCGCGGTTGTAGCCGTTTTTATCGACCTCCCAGAGGCCCCATAATATGGCTGCAAATAGCGCCAGCCCCAAGCACCGCCTAAGCGTCAAAGGGTTCAAAAGCATCATGGGGTCACCCCGCAAACCGCGCGGCCAAAGGTAAGATATTTCTTTTGATGCCCATAAATGATTTTTTTGGGGTAGCTGCGGCTGTAGGCCCAGTTTTTTGGCGATTGGCGGGTCGGTATTAATTCTGTTTCGCCAAACCAACGCCCCGGCGTTTTACTGTTGCTCTGCGCGTGTTTGACGTAGCCTAGGCCGCCATTGTAGGCCACCAGCGCCGCGCCAATACGCTCGCATTCGTTATTGCCCTGCACATGCCGTTGCAGCCAGTTATCGTAGCAGATCATCGCATTAATCGACCAAACGACACTGTAGGGGTCAGGTGGGCCGATTTGGGGGCAAATTTTTGAAACGGTGCTAGATGTGCCATCCATCATTTGGGCGAATCCGCGCCCTTTGTCAAAGGCGGTCACCAGCGGGTCACACGAACTTTCTTGCCGCCCCTGGGCTAAATACAGCGGCACGGTTGGGTTTAGGCCATTGGCATTAATCGCCAATCGGGTCACTAATCTAGCGTATTTGGCGCAGTTGTCTGCGGCGTGGGCATGGGCCGGGGCCAGCATCAATAGGATGCAGGCCATCAGCCACGCCATGCGGATTAGTTGCATGGCGTGGCCAATCATTGTGACACCAGGGCAAACGCGATGAGGCCGAGTCCAAAAAAGATTGCGTGGGCTATTTTTTCGATGCCCAACGCAATTGGATCAACCGCGTTTTCGTGGTCTAACCGCCCCAGTTTGTCCCGACCAGCCCAATAGATGACGAATAATGCGCCACACAAAACGCCGTACTTCCAAGTTAACGCGGCAACGTGTGGTGCCAGTTCGAATGCATGGAAGATGAACGAAATCATGATCAACACAATGGCCAGTGCGGCCCATGCTGCCATGCGCAATTTGTTTGACTCAAGTGGCATAAGGCCCCCCATCAGCAAGCCTGTGATGCGCTGGGTGCGCATCAATTGCAGGTCACTATGGGGGAATGGTACGCGTGCGCGTGGGGTGGCGTAATTAAAGGGTTTTAGTTATTTGCGGGGGCCATGGTCAACCATTTTTACGCCATAATCCGACAGGTTGCCAGCGTCTAGGGGCGCACGGCTATTTTTTGGCGGCAGCGCTTTTGGTGCACTTTCGAGGAATTTTGCAATCGAAAACTGGCGGTGTTCGCGCTGGGCCAAGATGTGATACGAACACGCTAGCATGGCAACCGTTTCCGGGCGGGTATTGAAATGGGCCGCAGCGTTGAGTAGCAAATTAGCGGTATGCGTGACGCGGCGATCAGTAATTTCCATCGCCACGCCCGCTTCCGCAATAGCCAAATCATACGCATTTTTGCACTTATCGGCTTCATCATAAGTGGTTAGCGGTGCCGCTAACGCTGGTTGCCGGGCGGGTATCACGACGGATACCGTTTCGCCATATTGATTAAAACTCGCCAGATTGGGTATGTTTGGCCCATTGAGCGGGATTGCGCGCTGCGCTTCATAGAGGAAATCAATAGCTTGGATATTGATACCGTTTCGGCGCGCCGTTTGCGCGTGGTGTAGCGCTGCTGCCGCAATGTCTTTTTCTGGTGTCGAAAAGTATCTTGCTGCCAGTACGACCGCATAATCCGCCCGCTGCACCCGCAGGTCGGTGACAGCTAATACAGTGCCCGCTTCGGCGACAGCAAGCTGGTAGCCTGCACTCTCTTTTATCGCCGATGCTAGTTGTTCGTTTGTGAGTGCTGGTGCGGTTGATTTTGAAATAGCTGCGGCAACAACATATACAATTATTGCGATGATTATCGTCACAATGGGCAGGAAACGCCAGCCGCTGAGCGGTTTGCTACAAATCGTTGCCATAGTTTTCGCTGTTTTCGCTGTTTTCGCTGTTTTCGCTGTGTTGAATAATAGCGACGGGCTTTGAGTGGACGAGCCTAAGGCCATTTGGATGGGAACGACGGGATTTTTCTGCCCGCAATGTAGCCAGTGTATTCGCGGATTCAACTATGATACGTTCGTAGTTTTCAATCTGCGCCTCCAGCGCCTCTGTTTCGGTAACGGCATTTTGCAAAACTATTGAAAATGGGCGGGTATAGACGAACAGTATAATTAATCCGACCCCACAGGACAATATTTTGTAGCACGCACCGTTCGCACCCGCAGCCAATAGCCCCAATAGGCTGCAAAAAATTAGGCAGACCAGTAACCAGCGCCACTCATTTGGTCGCGGTTTATCCAGTAATTTGGGCATCGTCCAGCCACATGGGCCAATCGCGGGCCACGGGCTAGTTACCCATTTTTCGCCA
>JBKJLF010000347.1:0-6021 GCA_046597185.1 Burkholderiaceae bacterium
GTTGTTGAGCGTGGTCACCAGTATGTCAAGATCATGACCATCAATGGGACCGATATAGTTAAAGCCAAATTCTTCAAACATGGTGGCGGGCACCACCATGCCTTTGGCGTGCTCTTCAAAGCGTTTGGCCAATTCTAACACTGGCGCGGGCAATACCGATTTGCCGACATTTTTGGCCGCTGCATAAAACTGGCCCGACATTAATCGCGCCAAATAGCGGTTTAAAGCACCCACCGGTGGCGAGATCGACATATCGTTGTCGTTCAACACCACCAGCAAATTGATGTCGTCATACACACCGGCATTATTGAGCGCTTCAAAGGCCATGCCCGCCGTCATTGAACCATCACCAATTACCGCAATCGCATGGCGCGATTCGCCCTTGGTTCTGGCAGCCAGTGCCATGCCCAGCGCGGCAGAGATGGAAGTGGAGGAATGGGCGGTGCCGAAGGTATCGTATTCGCTTTCCACGCGCCGGGGGAAACCCGAAATACCGTTAAACTGGCGCAAGGTGTTCATTTGCTCGCGCCGCCCGGTCAAAATTTTATGCGGGTAGGTTTGATGGCCGACATCCCAGACGATCCGGTCTTCCGGCGTGTTAAACACATAATGCAGGGCGATGGTGAGTTCGACCGTACCCAGATTGGAGGAGAGATGACCGCCCGTTTTGGAGACCGAATCGAGCACAAAAGCACGTAATTCATCGGCTAATGGCGCGAGTTGGGTGCGCGCTAACTGGCGCAGTTGGGACGGTTGATTAATCTTGTGAAGTAAGTCCATTTATGCTTTCCGTTGCACTATCAAATCTGCGAGTTCACACAGGCGCTGTGCCTTTGCACCAAACGGTATCAAGGCCTGATGCGCCTCTTGCCGCAATTGCTCTGCCAACATTTTGGAGGGTTCCAGTCCCAAAATCGAGACATAGGTTGGCTTGTTTTGATCCGCATCTTTACCTGCTGTTTTGCCTAATGTGGCAGAATCGGCGGTGACATCAAGTACATCATCGACCACCTGAAACGCCAGCCCCACCGCCTTGGCATAGGCGCTGAGTGCTTCAATTTGGGCTGCATTCAAACCTGTGTTTGAATTTGCAATTGCATTTGCTGTTGAACCTGAGCCAGCCAACGCACCCAGCAGCACTGAGGCACGCAACAAGGCCCCCGTTTTAAGCTGGTGCATTTGTTCCAGTTGTGAAAGGCTTAAAGCCAGACCAACACTGGCCAAATCAATGGCCTGCCCGCCACACATACCGACTGAACCTGCTGCCTGTGCCAATAATTTCAGCAATTCTACCCGTATCGGCGCGGGCGCGTCACTTTCGGCCAAAATCGCAAACGCTTGCGCCTGCAAGGCATCACCCACCAACAAGGCGGTGGCCTCATCAAATTGCACATGTACGGTCGGCTTGCCACGACGCAAGGCATCATCATCCATGCAAGGCATGTCGTCATGCACCAAAGAATAGGCGTGAATCATTTCTACCGCGCAAGCAGCCGCCGCCAATTGGCTGGCGGGGGCATCAAACAGCACGCCAGCGGCATACACTAATAAGGGACGCACCCGCTTGCCGCCGTCCAGCGTGGCATAGCGCATGGCTTGATGCAGGCGTTGCGGCAAGACTTGTTCGGAAGGCAGGTAGCGTGCCAAATCATGCTCGACTTTTTGCTGGATCGCTTTCATCCAGTCGGCAAAGGCCAACGCTTGATGATCTGATGTGCTTGCGCTCATGATCCCGACTCCTCGTCGACACCAGCATCAACACGAGCATCAACACGAGCATCAACACGAGCATCAACACTAAATGGCTTCAACATTTCCCCCTCCAACACTTTAACTTGATGCTCAACCTGATCCAGTTGTGCGCCGCAATATTTTACCAGTTCTGAGCCACGTTGGTAAGCCGCCACCGACGCTTCCAGCGGCAAACTGCCCGCTTCCATTTGGGACACGAGCTGTTCCAGCTCCAACATGGCCTGTTCAAAGTTAGCGGGTTGTTGATTTGATGCTTTTTTTGGCATAAACAATTCTTTTTCAAATGCTTTTACGTCATACACATGACATATTGAAGTTTAGCCCGGTATTTTAGAGCAAACCAACTTATCGTGTTGGATTCATCTTAAAATATCGCGCCAAATTCCTTGGAACAGTTGGAATTCTGACAAAATCGGCAAAAAAACGACTTAACCTTTCCGCACGTCAAGCAGATTCCGCCCATAGAAAATATCAAAATAGTAATTTTGCCCAAAAAGTACAGTTTCACCATCAACGGATTTAACTGGCTTTTTTCACGATCTTTGATATAATTTCCCGTTCTGTCCAAAATTTCCACTTCAAAGCAAGAATTTTCTTCTTGCGCGAATACAGGTTTTTGCGGGTCTTTTTCTCTTTGGTGGTCTTTTATTAAGGGGATGGGGATGTCCGATCTGGCTAACCTTGCCATACTGGCGCGCTCAAATGCGCAACTTCCGGTACATGTCTATTTTGACAACGCGCTATTGCAACGCGAAAATTTGCAGTTATTTACCGCTGGCCCACGCTATGTTGGTCACCAATTAATGGTGCCAAATGTGGGTGACTTTGCCACGCTCGCTGCCGAAAATGAGGGCCGCATGTTGGTGCGCAGCCGCGATGGGCCGGATGGTATTGAATTGCTGTCCAATGTTTGTCGTCATCGTCAGGCGCTGATGTTCAATGGTCGCGGCAATGCCAAACAAATTGTGTGTCCCTTGCATCGTTGGACTTATCAACTCGATGGCCAATTATTGGGCGCACCGCATTTTCCAGAAACGCCCTGCCTAAATTTATCCAAGACCAGCCTACAAAACTGGAATGGCTTATTATTTGAGCAAAATGGCTACAATGTGATGGAGAAAATGGCGGGCTTGAGCGTCACGCGGGATCTCGATTTTTCCGATTACATGCTCGACCATGTTGAAGTACATGAGTGTGATTACAACTGGAAGACCTTTATTGAAGTCTATCTGGAAGATTACCACGTCGAACCATTTCACCCTGGCTTAGGTAAATTTGTCAGTTGTTCTGATTTGCGTTGGGAATTTGGCGCGGACTATAGCGTGCAAACGGTGGGCGTCAATTCCGGTTTGCTCAAGTCCGGCTCGCCCAAATATCAGGCCTGGCAAGAACAAGTGTTAAAGTTTCGCAATGGCAAGCCGCCCGAGTTTGGTGCGATTTGGCTGACGCTGTATCCAAACATTATGGTGGAATGGTATCCGCATGTGTTGGTGGTTTCCACGCTCTGGCCGGATGGTCCGCAAAAAACCAAAAACATTGTGGAATTTTACTACCCGGAAGAAATCGTGCTGTTTGAGCGTGATTTTATTGCCGCCGAACGGGCCGCCTATATGGAAACCTGTATTGAGGACGACGAAATTGGGCTGCGCATGGATGCCGGGCGTAAAGTGTTGATGCAGCGCGGCGAAAATGAAGTCGGGCCGTATCAATCGCCGATGGAAGACGGCATGCAACATTTCCACGAATGGTATCGCAACAAACTCAGTTTTTAAGCATCACCTGGCCCGCTATTTTGCGGGCTTTTTTTCGGGAGCTGGTATGCAATCGCTTTGGATGTTGGTCGCAGCATTTTTATTCGCTGCCATGGGTGTTTGCGTCAAACTCGCCTCGCAATGGTATAGCACTGGTGAGATTGTGTTTTATCGTGGGTTGATTGGCGTTTTCGTTACATTGGCGATTGTATTTTGGCAGCGCGGCCAATTGCGCACCATTCATCCATTGGCGCATATTTGGCGCGGCATCATCGGCGTGATTGCGCTCTGGTTCTGGTTTTTTGCCTTCTCTCAACTGCCGGTCGCCACGGCTACCACCTTGAACAGTATGGCACCGATTTGGTTAGCGGGCATTTTGTTTGCCATGGTGTGGTGGCGCGGCCAAAGCCGCTTTGCCTGGGGCCTGGTCTTGGCGATTGGCGCGAGCGCGGTGGGTGTGTTTTTGTTACTCAAACCGTCATTTCATGTGCAGCAATGGAGGGGAATTAGTGCGGGTTTGTGTTCGGGCGTGGTTTCTGCCGTGGCGTATTTACAGGTGCGGCGACTCGGGCGTTTGGGGGAACCGGAATACCGGGTGGTATTTTATTTTTCGCTGATGAGTATGCTGGCCGGATTGCTGGGCACGCTGATGGATCATCCGGTTCACATCCTTTGGAAGCGTCACACCTTGCAAGCGGCAGGCCTGTTGCTGGCCATTGGCGTGTGTGCAACCTGTGCCCAAATCGCCATGACGCGCGCTTACCGCCTTGGAAATACGCTCGTCACCGCGAATTTGCAATATACTGGCATTGTTTTTTCCAGTATGTGGGGCATCATTATTTGGCACGACACGCCCAATTGGGTAAGTTGGCTGGGGATGGCGATTATTTTAAGCAGTGGCACCATCGCCACGTTTTATAACACCCGCAGTAATGAACCCAACAACCGCAAACTTGCTCCCGATCCGATTGCGACTGAAATTTAATTCTCAGGATAAATCAAACCATGACTACCAACACCATGCAAACCCTTATTTCTGCTGCCGATTTGGCGCAGCATGTTTCCGATAGCAATTGGGTGTTACTTGATTGCCGCCATGATTTGCTCAACCCGCAGGCTGGCCCGGATGCCTTTGCCGCTGGCCACCTGCCGGGTGCGCAATTTGCTTCGATTGATCATGATTTGTCGAGCGCCAAGATTGGGCCGGATGGCCGGTTTCGTGGTCGCCACCCTTTGCCGGATCAAGCCGCTTTTATCGAAACGCTACGCCGTTTTGGCATTTCAAACGATACGCAAGTGGTGGCCTATGACGCGCACGGCGGCATGTATGCGGCGCGCCTGTGGTGGATGTTGCGCTGGGTGGGCCACACCCAGGTGGCGGTATTGGATGGTGGCGTGGCCGCGTGGCAAGCCAACGCTGGCGCGCTCAGCACCGCAACGCAAGAGCGCGCGCCCGGCCACATCACGCTGCGCCCCTCGCTGGTGCGCACGGTGGAGGCACAGCATATCCTCGCGAATATGAACGGTGGGCCGGATCAGGTGCTTGATGCGCGCGCACCAGACCGTTTCCGGGGTGAAAATGAAACCATCGACCCGGTGGGCGGCCATATTCCGGGGGCAAAAAACCGCTTCTTCAAAGACAATTTGACGGCTGAGGGGCAATTTAAAACACCCGATCAATTGCAGGCTGAATTTGGCGCGCTGCTGCCCGATGTGAATCATGCGATTATGCAATGCGGCTCGGGCGTAACGGCTTGCCACAATTTGCTGGCGCTGGAAATTGCCGGGCTGCCGGGTGCGGCGCTGTATCCTGGCTCATGGAGCGAATGGTGTAGCGATGCCAGCCGCCCGGTGGCTACGGGTGAGGCATAATATTTGCCAAAATTTTGTCACTGGCCACATGCTGTTGCTGGCTACCAGAATAGTGCGTAAATTTGGCTGCGAACTTTACATATTGCTACCACCCACGCCCCCCATAACTACCACCAATGCATTTGCCCGGTAATCATTAGCACCAACACCACCCCAACCGAAATCAAAATCGCTTGGGGGATGGTTTCGCGCCAAGTTGCGCGGCGTTGCATTTGCGGCATCAAGTCGCTCACCGCGATATAGATAAAGCCGGAAGAAGCAAACACCAGCGCATACGGAATCAAACCATTGGCGCGATCAAGCATAAAGTAACCAACCACCCCGCCCAGCACACCCAGCAAACTACAAATCAAATTATAGACATAGGCGCGGGTACGGGTAAAGCCAGCGTTCAACAAGACGATGAAATCACCAATTTCTTGCGGGATTTCATGCGCGGTGATGGCAAAGCAGGTCACCAAACCCAGTTTCGGGTTGGCTAGAAAGGCGGCGGCGATCAGGATGCCATCAGTGAAGTTATGCACGCCGTCACCGACCAAAATCATCCAGCCGGCTTTACCCGCCTCGTGCGCATCGTGCCCGTGCGCGTGGTGGTGGCCGTCATGCTCGTGATGGTGCGAGTGGCGCAAAATTGCCATTTTTTCCA
>JBKJLF010000765.1:0-6073 GCA_046597185.1 Burkholderiaceae bacterium
GCCGCGTTTTATGACCGCGATTTCCTCCTTAATTTCAGCCTTGCGCTCTTTTACCCACGCTTTACGTCGTGCGTCCGGATCGGGCGTTTTCTCAGTCTTGCTACCAGCTTTGGCCGAAGCTTTGGCTGCAGCCGATGCGCTGACATTGCTGGTTTGGACGGGCGCAGGTGTTGCACGCGATGCGGGTGCGGGTGCGGGCGCTGCCAGCGCCGGAAAAAAATACTTGGGCGTCGTAAAGTGTAGGCCTATCGTAGGCGGCAGTAAAAAGAGCGCAAGACCAATGCGCCAGGCGCGCTGGTTCACAGGTTGGTAGTATTTAACGCTAAGCCAGCTAGCCATGATCGTGATAAAAGAGAAAACGGACAAGGGAAAGCGCGCGCCCTTCATATCGGGCACGAACCAACTCGCCAGCATGGCTAACATGACCCCACAGGCGACAACCAATAAAATCAAAGAAAACAAGGGCAGTTTGAAACGGGTAAACAGGCGCTCATAGCGCAAATACAGCGCAATCAAACCTCCAATACCCAGCCCCACCGCATAAGTGCTGACCGAGGGAACTTTAATGGCGAAGGCCAGCGCCAGCAGCGCCAGCATACTGCCTAAAATCGTTTTCCAGGTGCCAAACAGAGTGAACAGTAAAATCACGGCCCCAACGGCATAACTGAATAAAATATCACCCGGCCAAATCAGGATATGATGCAGCGCCCCAAATACCGCCAGGGCGGTAATCCGGCGCGCATACGGCACCATAAAGCTACGCCCGGCATCACTGGCGCGGCCAAACATCACGGCAAAGCCCATACCAAACAAGAGCGAAAAAATAGTCCAGAATTTAGCCGCAATAAAGTAATTACTAAACCAACTGGCCCACCAATCAATCCCGGTAACCCCAGCAGGAATCCCGCTCCCCAGTTCGCCCTGGGCGCGATTAAAAAATTCGACATTCATGATACAAATGCCAATTAAGGCAAAGCCACGAATCACATCCAGCGCTTCAATTCTTTGCTTAGCGGGCAGCGGTGCCATCTTCGGGCTTGAATCCGCAATAGCAGCGTTTGGCATATCCATGGAAAAATCCTCAATTTGTAAAAAAGGGGCAGCTCAGGCAAAATGGCAAATTTCCAGATTGAAAAACGACGAACTGCATAAATTGGTGTAGGGAATTATCAAATTAAGCTTTATACTGACTATCTTCTCATGGTCTACGCATATAAAATGAGCTACCGCCTAAAAATACAATGTCCCCTGTTGACTATTCTCCTGAACACAACACTGAGCGCGCATGCTGCTGCGCCAGCTGGCCCGAGCACGCCCAAGGCAGCCCCCGCGCCTGCGCAAACCTGGCAAGTGAAGGGCTTGCGCCAAAGTGCGCAAATTATTCTCGATACCTGGGGCGTGCCGCATATTTATGCGCAAAATCAGGATGATGTGTTTTTCGCCCAGGGTTTTAATGCCGCGCGAGATCGCCTGTTTCAAATCGATTTATGGCGACGCCGGGGCTTGGGCCAGCTCGCTTCGGTATTTGGCGAGAGCTTTGTGGCGCAAGATCAAGCCACGCGTTTGTTTTTGTATCGCGGCGATATGCAAAAAGAATGGCTGGCCTATGGCAAAGGCGCGGCCAATATCAGCGCGCGGTTTGTGGCGGGCATTAATGCGTATGTCGATTACGCCATTGCCCACCCGGAAAGCTTGCCGTTTGAATTTAAGGCGCTCAATTATTTACCCGCCAAATGGCAGCCTGACGATGTGGTGCGCATCCGCAGCCACGGCATCACGCGCAACCTGACCTCGGAAGTGGCGCGCGCGCAAAATGCCTGTAGTGGCGATTTGGCAGCCGACCATATACGCATGGGTTTGCAACCCAAATGGGAAACCAAACTGCCCGCAGGGCTGGACCCCTGCTTGCCAGCCGATGTGTTGCGCGTATTTACGTTGGCCACGCAAAATGTGACCTTTGATCCTGCCACCTTTAAACTCAGCCAAAGCGATGGCACACCGACTGTGCCCAACCCGCTCGCCGCCCCGTCCAACCCGCTTACCGCACAGCGCACTTCGCCGCTTACTTCGCCGCTTACTTCACAATTAAGCAGCAACCCGCAACCCGACCCCGAAACCATGGAAGGCAGCAATAACTGGGTCATTTCACCGAAAAAATCAGCCACGGGCCGCCCCATTTTGGCCAATGACCCGCATCGCGCCTACGCGGCCCCCTCATTACGCTATATCGCGCATTTAAGTGCGCCCGGTTTGGATGTGATCGGCGCGGGCGAACCCGCCCTGCCCGGCATTTCGATCGGGCATAATGGCACAATCGCCTTTGGTTTAACCATTTTTGGGCTGGATCAAGAAGATTTATACGTGAATGAACTCAACCCGGCCAACCCGCTGCAATACAAATACCGTGGCAAGTGGGAAAACATCAAAATCATCAAAGAAAAAATTGACGTGCGTGGTGGCGCGGTGCGTGAAATCGATTTGGCCTTCACCCGCCATGGCCCCATCATTTATACCGAGCGCGCCAAACAGCGTGCCTTTGTGGTGCGTTCCGGCTGGATGGAGCCGGGCATGGCACCGTATTTTGGCAGTATTGACTTTATGCGTGCAAAAAATTATCCCGAGTTCAAAAAAGCGATGTTGCATTGGGGTTCGCCCACCGAAAACCAGGTGTATGCCGACATCAAGGGCAATATCGCCTGGGTGCCAGGCGGTTTGGCACCGATACGGCCCAACTGGGATGGTTTGCTACCCGTGCCCGGAGATGGGCGTTATGAATGGACGGGCTTTTTATCGGGAGATCAATTGCCGTCCATTTTGAACCCGGAACAAGGTTGGTTTGCCAGTGCCAATGAAATGAATTTACCGCCCAACTACCCCTACACCAGGCAAAAAATTGGCTTTGAATGGTCGCACAACTCGCGCATGACGCGCATTAGCGAAGTGCTGGCGCAGCCGGGCAAGGTATCGATTGAAGATACGATGCGTTTGCAAAACGATCAGGTTTCGGTGCCGGCGCGGCGCTTGGTGGCGATTTTGAAGACGCTCAAAACGGGCGATGCGCCAGCCCAAACCGGGTTAAAATTATTAAAGGATTGGGACGCCAACCAAACCTTGGAATCAAGCCCGGCGGCGCTGTTTGAGGTGTGGTGGTCACGCCATCTCTTGCTTGATTACAAAGATGCGATGTTGGGGCGTTTGTCGGGCAATTTATTGGTCTCGCCAGATGTGACGGTGATGCTCGATTTGCTGGAAAACCCGGATGCGCGTTTTGGGGCAGACCCCAAGGCCAAACGTGATCAGATCTTGCTCACGTCCTTGGGCCGTGCGGTTGCGGATATGGAAAAGCTGCAGGGACCAGACCCGAAAGCGTGGCGCTGGGGCAAGCTGCAAGTGAGCTATTTCATCCATCCGCTGGCCAATCTGGCTGATCCGGCCACGAACAAGCAGATCAATGTGGGGCCGTTTCCGCGTGCGGGTAGTGCTTACACGGTGAACCAATCCAGTTATCGCCAGCCCGACTTTTTACAGAGCAATGGGCCGTCGGTGCGGGTGGTATTGGATGTGGGCAATTGGGATAACTCACGTGCCATCAATACTCCAGGGCAAGCGGGTGACCCGGCTAGCCCGCATTATCGTGATTTGGCTGAGAAGTGGGCCAAGGGGGCGTATTTCCCGCTGCTGTATTCGCGGGAGGCGGTGCAAAAGGAGGCGCAGCTGGTGTTTTTGTTGCAACCTGTAAAATAGAGCCATATTTCATGGAAAAATACTTGGATGCACTACCAAAGACTATCCCAAATGAAGTCGGGGAGCTGGCAATTTTGCTTCACCAGCAAAAGAACAATACCCTGTTATCGATTGGGCATGGCGGCAGATTGCCAATTGATGCGCACCAACCCGATTGCGAATTGTGGGCGATTCAGGGTGATGAAATTATATTTTCAAGCATTGAAACTCGAAACCAGTGTGTTGCACTGCATACGTTCCAAACAAGTTTTCCTGATACTTCAAAAATATCAGGAGCCAAACTTTTCGAGTTGGCGTATGAAATTTGGTGCGATGAAATTGGCAGCGATAGCATGGCATGCCCACACTTTCTTGCTATTGCCAGCAAGCACATAAATATCCGTCAATCAGCGACCGAATTGATTTACGAGAATGGGGATGATATTTTCGACATCCTGCGGTTTGTTGGATTCGCACTCCCACACTTGCCGGAAATCATTATCGAAGACTTGTGCGCATTAATCATTGCACAACACCAAAAAACAAAACATGATTTGGCGAACGGCATCCTTTTTAATGCCATTGAAGATGCGCTTTTACAACGGCCACGCCAGTTCTCTTGGAATCTATATCGGCATGTTCAAGCCAATTTTAACGAATCATTGGGAAACCTTTGTACCCCGGCCCTAATTGCTATTTCCAAATCAGGTGACCTTGAAAATGCAATTGCCGCAGCATTAGTCGCGGCGGAATCTAAAAATGCCGTATGCGTACACTGCACGCTATGGTCAGTCGCCCGAATCCTAACCCGAATATTTCATAAAAAAGGGCAAGAATGCTGTAACCGTTTGATAAAATAGAGATTGTCTAAAAAACCATCCATCAACACCTACAACATCTTGTCCGACATGAATTTTACTCCAGAACAGCGCCGATTTGCATCAATTCCAGGTTTTACGGTTCGCGCCGATTTTGAAGGTGGTGGCCTCTCATCCGATCTTGGTCCGCTTCTACTTCAGGGGGTTGACCGTCAAATCGGCCTGACCGAGCGCCTGTCGGCAGCTTTGATCGACACCCGCCACCAGGGCTATGGCAAGCACACCTACCGTGATTTGCTGGTGCAACGAATTTACCAGATCGGTTGCGGCTATGAGGACGGCCTGTAAGGACGGCCTGTAAGGACGGCAATGACGCCAACGCATTACGCAACGATCCGATGTTCAGGCTGGGTGCCGGACGACTGCCGTTTGATGCGGACAGCGCATTAGCATCGGCAGCGACCATTTCACGCTTTGAACATGCCGTGACCAAGAAGGAAATTTACCGCGTGAGTGAGGCATTGGTTGATCAATTTATCGCCAGCTATGCGACGCCGCCAAAGACCATGATTCTCGACCTGGATCATTCAGAAGATGCGGCGCATGGGCAGCAGCCACTGGCATTTTACAATCATCATTATCAAAGCACGTGCTATTTGCCATTGATGATTTTTGAAGCAATCACAGGGGCATTGGTCGCTGCAATCCTGCGTCCAGGCAAACGGCCAACTGGTGCCGAAAATGCGATGATCATGAAGCGCGTACTTAAGCGCATCCGTCAGCGCTTCCCTGATACGCATATTCTGGTGCGTGGTGACGGGCATTTCAGCAACCCGGAAATGATGGAGATGATTGATGCCATGCCAAACGTCGATTTCATTTTTGGATTGCCCGGTAACTCACGCCTGCAAAAACTGGCAGAGCCAACAAAACAACGTGCTTGCGCGCTTTGGGCTGATGTGCAAACTCAGGATGTTGTACCTGATGCCGTTCGCATCTATGACGAATTTGACTACGCAGCAAATTCGTGGGCAAAACAATGGCGTGTACTGTTGAAAGCTGAGGTGATGTCCATTGGTGAGAATCCAAGATTTGTCGTTACTTCGCTTGTTGAACATGACGCAGGCACCCTCTATGAGGAATTGTATTGTGCACGCGGCCAGTCAGAAAACTTCATCAAATATTTAAAGACCGACCTTGCCTCGGATCGCACTTCATGCACCACTTTTTTGGCCAACTGCATGCGCTTGCTGATGCATTCAGCGGCGTATGTTTTGCATCAGCAAATACGCACTCAAGGTCTGAAAAACACGTCGATGGAGCAAGCTCAACCATCTTCGATCATCAGCAAATTATTCAAGATCGCTGTGCAGGTCCGGCAAACCAAAAGCCTGGTTACAATGCATCTGCCAAGTGCTTGTGCAGTCAAGGATTTGCGCCATAAGTTGACTGAGCGCCTGTTCGTGCCAAAGCCAGCACGACCCACCAATTCCTCCTGAAACGGATGCGTCCGGTCAGCCGAGAAAAGACCA
>JBKJLF010000869.1:0-11208 GCA_046597185.1 Burkholderiaceae bacterium
GCGCGGTGGCCCCGGCTGCGCCTGAAACGGGCGAACAGCCATGGCGCATTTTAATTGTCGATGACGATGTGGATGTCCATGTGGTCACGCGACTGGCGCTACGCAATGTCAGCTTTCTAAACCGCCCGCTGCAAATTCTCTCGGCCTATAGCGGCAAAGAAGCGATGGAAGTGATGCGCAATACCGATGATATCGCGCTGGTATTGCTGGACGTGATGATGGAAACCGATGACGCCGGCTTACGGGTAGCCAAGGCGATTCGGGGTGAATTGAATAATCATTTGGTGCGGGTGGTGTTGCGTACCGGTCAAGCCGGGCAATCGGTAGAGCAGCGCGTGATTGTCGATTACGACATCAACGACTATAAATCCAAAACCGATTTGACCACGCAAAAATTATTTACCACCGTCATCGCCTCCTTGCGCGCTTACGGCAGCTTGGTGGCCACGGCGCGCAGTCAGGCCGCGTTGTCGGCTTCGCTGAATAAATTTAAAGATTTGCAGCTCGCGCTGGATCAGCATGCCTTGGTTTCCGTGACCGACCCGGAAGGCAAAATCACCCATGCCAACGAAAAATTTTGCACGGTATCGCAATATCCACTGGAACAATTGGTGGGGCAGGATCACCGCATCATTAATTCCGGCTACCACAGCCGTGAATTTTGGGCCAATTTATGGGACACCATTCAAAAAGGTGACACCTGGGAAGGCGAAATCCGCAACCGCACCAAGGATGGCAATTTATACTGGGTTTCCTCCACGCTGGTGCCGGGTTTGAACACCGAACACAAACCGGCGCAATATGTGGCGGTGTTTACCGACATTAGCGAGCGCAAACAAACCGAGGCACGCCTGCAAGTGAGCGAAGCGCGTATGCGCCGCCTGCTGGAAATCAGCCCGATTGCGGTATCGGTGTTGCGCATCAACGATAAAAAGCCGATGTTCAGCAATCAAAGCCTGTTGGATTTATTTCAAATCAGTTGGGAACAGGCGCAACAACTGGACCACTCGCAATTTTGGCAAAATCCGCAGCAATACCATGACGTTTGCAATAAGGTGCTGAGCGGCGAGAGTGTCTTGAATCGCCATTTGGGCTTGCAGACCCAGGACAAACAAAGCTTTTCGGTGCTGGCCTCATTCTTTTTACTCGAATACGATGGTGAACCGGCGCTCTTGGCCTGGTATTCTGATGTCAGTTCGATCCAAAAAGAATAAGTCAGCAATTTCGATACAGCCCCATGTTCAAGCCGTGCTCATCTACGTACTCATCTACCTGTTCAACTGCCCTCGTGCTCACATTGGGTAGCTTACTGCTGGTTGGCTGCCAGTTGATTGAACGGCAGTTTGAATCGTCGTCGGCTAAGAACAGCAGCAAGCAAAACAGCAGTCTGAGCAGCAAACCTGCCGCCAAAGCAAAGCCCGGTGCCAAGCCCAGCGCCAAGCCCAGCGCCAAGCCCAACAACGCCAGCCTGGCCACGTCTGCCAAACTCGAACCGCCCTTGCTACTCACAAGTGCGCCCGCCAGCCTGCTGCCCGACCCGAATGCGCCCACGCAACCACCCGTATCCGGCTGGCCGGCCGCGCCCGCCAAGGCAAGCCAAGCCACCGCAACCGTTGCTCCCGCAGCCGCAGTGCCCGAAGCTGCCAAGGCTGCCCCTCCCATTCCTGCCGCCCCCGGTGAATCTGCAGCGCCGCCGGCCAACTTTTTCTTACCGTCTGATCTGTTTGCGCCACCCGCCGCAACTGCGCCCGCCAACAGTGCGCCTGCAGCTGCCACCACATCTGCAACGCCAGCAGCGGTACTCACACCGACAGCATCGGCAGCGGCACTGACCGCGCCCGCTGCAAGCGCTGGCACCGTACCCCCCGGCCCAGCAAGCAGCGCGAGTGCCGCCGCACCTGGCAAAACCGTGTATGCCGATCATATCACCAATAAACTGGTACGCACCAAACTACCCCCTGTCTACATTTACGATTCGCCCAGCACCCGCCAATATATGGCGGCAGGCGGGGTTAACTATCAAAACAATCTCGACATATGGCAATTGTTTTTGCGACGCCAGGACATAGCGTATGAAATCATCACCTCTCTGGCCCGCTTCGACAGCAAAATCGAGCCACAAGCCACGCTCATTTTAGCCTCAGCCCTGGCCTTGAGCGATGCCGAAAAACGCAGCATCAGCGCCTTTCAACAAAAAGGCGGCAATCTGCTTGCCACCTGGCTGTGCGGCGTGCGCAATGAAAAAGGTGCATGGATCGGCTTCCAGTTTATGCAGCACGTATTGCAAACCAACGTGGTCGGCAGCACCGAAGCCGATAACGATGATGGCTTTTTGATTCCCTACGGCGATTCGCCCGTGAGCCACCAACTCCCGGCGGGTTTGCGGGTTTGGACCGAGCGCATCCCCAACTGGTATCCGCTACGCCTGACCAGCACCCATTTGGCGGCCCAAATTACCGATTGGTCACGCAGCACTAGCCCCAAAAAACGCGCTGGCGTGATCAGCTATGCTGTTAACCCACAGGCAGCGTCCACGGGCAACTCGGCACGTAGCGTGGTACTGGGGTTTCCCGAACGGCTGTGGTTTTCCGCCGACCCAAAAGCCTTTGACGCGCTCGCCAGTGATGCCCTGTTTTGGCTAATGCATCAACCCGCCGTATACTTGGCGGCCTGGCCCCACCCTTACCGCAGCGCTGCCATTTTATCGATTAACGCCACCGACGTGACCGAAGAACTCGACACCGCTTTCGCCGCACAAATCGAAAACCTGGGTTGGCACGCCACCTATTACGCCCTGAGCGAGCGGCTCGATGCCACCAAAGTATTTTTAAAGAAGATGCGGGCACGCGGCCACGATCTGGCTTATTTTGGTGACCGCCTGATCGGTTTTCAAAACCAGTCGCCCAACCAGCAAAGCAAACGGCTCGATACCATGGTCAATGAATTTAAAGACGCCGAAATCGAACCAACCGAACCCACTGGCTTTCGCGCCCCGCTCGACTCACTCGACCCCACCACGCTGCGCCTGCTGCGCCAACGCGGCATCAATCATGTGGTCACTGAACAAGGCATCTCAGAAACCCGGCTACCGCTGTTCAGCCCCGCCATTGCTGGTGCCAAGGGCGAACCCATGGTATTACTGCCGCGCACCATCAGCGCACCGGAAGATTTACTCACCGACAACACGCCCGCCGTGGCAGCGCAAACCTTCTCGTATGAACTGGAATTGGCCGATGACATGGCCAGCCTCGCGGTGATTGCAGTTCCCACCCGCAGCAGCGTTAGTCCGGCCAATTGGACCCATATCCTGGGCGGCATCAAGGCGCGCAAAAACAAAATCTGGCTCAGCACCGCCAATCAGGTAGCGGCCTGGTGGCGCGAGCGTGAGCGGGTTAAAGTCAGTTTTAATGCCGATGTCACCCCTGCCCTGTTGACGGTGGAAGTCAGCGGCGACGCTCCGCTGCAACAAGCGCCGATGTTATTGGTCAACCTGCCCGAGCCAGGCCGCAGCCCTCAGTTGGCAGCCGACGGCCATAGCGCCCCCCTGCCCAAAATCAGCGCGTATGACAGCTTACGCGCGGCCATTGTGTTGCCCATTCTGGCCCCCGGCACCTATCACTGGTATTTATCGTTTTAAGGAAATTGTATGCGCGCATGGATCAAACCCGGCTTATTCACCCTGTTCTACCTTTTGGCGCAATTGGCGCAGTTGGCTCAGTTGGCCTCGGCCCAAACCGCGCCGGGTCTTTACGACCCGGAACCACCTGCCAATTCAGCCTATGTGCGCATCATCCATGCCGCCAACGAATCACCGGTCGATGTGCTGGTCGATGGCAAAGGCCGCATCAAGCAGTTGGCCACGGCGCAAGCGAGTGAGTATCTGGTACTACCCGCCGGCCAACACAGCATCACCCTCAATCTGGCTGGCAAACCCCGGCTCGAATTCAAGCTCGATTGCCTCAGCATGCATGCCTACAGCCTGGCCTTTACCACCCTTAAGGCGGACGACAAGCCGATTATTTTTGAAGATAAAACCATCGCCAACAAACTCAAAGCCACCCTCACGGTGTACCACTTGCAGCCTGGCCTTGGGCTACTGGATATCAGCACTGCCGATGGCAACCTCACCGTATTTTCTGCCCTTGCCAGCGGCACCCAGGCGGTGCGTGCAGTCAACCCGATTACAGTTGATTTAATCGCCACGCAAAGCGGCAGCAAGCAAGCATTAGCACAAGCCAAAATGGTACTCGCCCAAGGCGGCAGCTATAGCTTGCTGTTAATTCCCAACAACAAGGGAAATTTACAGGCGCGCGCCTCGCAAAACAAAATCGAGCGCTATACTGGGAAGTAGAAAAATTTTACCAGGGGAGAGTAGCCATGAATTTACGTTTTGCCTTCGCCAGCTTGGGGCTAGTGACACTTTGCCAATTGCCCCCTTGCAGCCAACTTGCCTTTGCAGCTGACCTGCCCAGTTCCATCATCGGCAAAAACGAATGGCTGTACTATCGTTATGAATTGGCAGAGGCCAAAGACAATGCCAATATCCAGGCCTCGATCGACCTGATCAGTAAGCTCAATCAAATTCTGGCGCGTAACAATGTCACGCTGGCAATCACCATGGTGCCTTTAAAAATGCGGGTTTATCCGGAAAACCTGCCGCCCGAACTGAAACCTTCCGATTACCTGCAAGGCAATTATGAGCGCATCGCCAAAGCCATGCGCGCGGCCAATTTAACCGTCATCGATTTAAACACGCCGTTTTTAAATGACCCCAAACGCAATGGCGAAAACCCGTTTTATATTCGGCTCGATACCCACTGGGCACCCGCAGGGGCCATGTTGGCGGCTGAAGCCATCCGCGCCGAAATCGACGCCAATCCGGCATTAAAAAAACCGTATGCCGCCACCACCCCAGTCAACTTCAGCATGGCTTGGTCCAAGAAAAAAATCGTCTCCAAAGCGCGTGATCTGGTCGATCAATTACCCAAGGGCAGCCCCGCCTTCGCGCCGGAATCCTTGCTCACGTTTTCCGTCAGCCGCGCGCAAAGCGGTAAAGACAGCCTGGTTGGCGACGATGCCGCGCCCGGTATTGCCCTCTTGGGCAGCAGTTATTCTGACAATTGGACCGGCTTTGCCGAAGCCCTGCGCTTTACCTTGCAACGCGATTTACTCGATATTTCAGTCGGGGCCGATAAAGGCTCGTGGGTCGGGATTGAAACCTATTTGCGTGACGCCGCCTTCCAAACCCAAAAACCACAGCTTTTGATTTGGGAAATCCCCGAGCGCGACATGAAAGCCCTGCCCAACTACCAGTACCGCGACGCCCGCTATTTAAGCGACAATACCGAATGGCTGCTGCGTGCCGCCGCTTGGGCCGAGGGCACATGCAACCCCTCCCCCATCAAAGCCAAAATCGGCAGCGCCAGCTTGGCCCCCAGCAAAGAGGGTGACGCGCTGGAGATTGAATTTGATCAAGCTCTCACCAAATTAGACTACCTGTCGCTGCAAGCCAATACCAGCGGCGCGCGGCAATTAATGCTGGAAGCCTCGGGTAGCTTAGTGGGCGGCGCAGGGAGCCGCAAATTTACGCTGCCGCTGGTGGATGACGGCGCGGATCATGCCATCAAAACACCGCTGGCGGCTGGCTCCAACAAAGTCAAACTAATACCGGGCAAAGCCAAAAAATTTAGCGTGCAGCAGGTGCAAGTCTGTCGCCATGCGGATAACTTGCTCAAATAAAACCCAAAAAAATTCAACTGGCGCGCAATGATTTTTAGCTCCAACCTGTTTTTGTTTGGCTTCTTGCCCGTGTTTTTGGCATGTTATTACCTGACGCCGCTACGCTTTCGTTCTGCGCTGATTCTGCTATTGAGTTATGCCTTTTACGGCTGGTGGCGGCTGGATTTTTTGGCGCTGCTGGTGGCAGCCAGCGTCATCTCTTACGGTTTCGCCCTCATCATTGACGCCAGCCGCGACGAGGTGCTGCGCTACCGCCTGCTGTTTGTGGCGGTTAGCCTGAATTTGGCGGCGCTGGCCTACTTCAAATATGCCAATTTTGGTATAGAGAGTTTTAACGCTATGTTGCAAGCCTTTGGCGGCAAGCCGTTTGCCTTTACGCCGATTGTGCTACCGATTGGTTTATCGTTTTATTTATTTCATGCGATCAGTTATTTGGTCGATATTTATCGGCGCGAAGCAGCACCCGCGCGCAATCTCATCGATTTTTCAGCCTTCATTGCCCTGTTTCCGCATTTGGTGGCGGGGCCGGTGTTGCGCTACCATTTGCTGGCCAGCCAATTTGGCGGGCGCGTACACAGTTGGGCCAATTTCGCCCGTGGCAGCCAAATCTTTATGCTCGGTTTTTGCAAAAAAGTGCTGATTGCCGATAACGTGGTGCCGCTGGTGGATGCCTGTTTTGGCACCGCCAACCCGAGTTTTACCGATGCCTGGCTGGGGGCTTTGTCGTATGCGCTGCAATTGTTTTTTGATTTTAGCGGTTATTCCGATATGGCCATTGGCTTAGCGTTGATGATCGGCTTTATTTTCCCGGAAAACTTTAACGACCCGTATCTTTCAACTTCGATTACTGACTTTTGGAAACGCTGGCATATGTCGCTCTCCAACTGGTTGCGTGAATATTTGTATATTGCACTGGGTGGCAACCGCCATGGGCGGGGCCGCACTTATCTCAACCTGTTTTTGACCATGTTATTGGGCGGCTTATGGCATGGCGCAAACTGGACTTTTGTGCTGTGGGGTGCGTGGCATGGCGGCTGGCTGGCGCTGGAGCGCTATACCAGGGAGCGCTTTGGCAGTATCGCTTTGCCGCATTGGCTACGGGTGGTGAAAACATTGATTTTGGTCTTGATTGGCTGGGTTTTGTTTCGCGCCACCAATATGACGGAAGCAACGGGCATGTTGGCGGGTATGTTTGGTGGCCATGGTTTTGCCTTGAGCGCCACGGTGGCGTGGCAAATGACGCCCGATCGCATCGCCATCCTCATCCTCGGTTGGGTTTTGGTGTTTGCTGCGCCGCTGATCAAGCGCCATGCCAATGAAGCCCTGCGCTTTGCGCTGTTGCCGCTGTTTTTATGGGCGGTGGCCACGCTCTCGGCGCAAGCCTATTCACCGTTTTTGTATTTTCAGTTTTGAGGCTACCATGTTGCCCACGAAGCCCTCCCCGCCTGTCCCGCCGTCCGGCCATGCCGCAGCGCTGCTGTTATTGCTGGTGATGGTACTGGGAGTCTGGCAACTGTGGCGCGCCAGCGGTCAATTGAGCGGCATCCCCGCCAAAGCGGACGATATTTTACGTGGCCCCAGTGCCAAAGCGCTGGAAAACCAGTTCAACCAATATTTGCCCTGGCGCGAACAACTGATTGCCGGCGCGAATGGCACGCGCTACCTGCTCATGCGCGCGGGTAATGCGCAGGTACGCGTGGGGCACGATGGCTGGCTGTTTTTAAGCGATGAAATCCAACCCTGGCCACAGGCCGGGGCCAATACCGCCGCACGCATCAAACTCATTGTCCAAGTGGAAAAAAAACTGGCGCACGACGGCGTGAAGCTGATGGTATTGCTGGTGCCGGATAAAATCCGGCTCTATTCATCACACTACCCTCACTTGGCAGCGCATGATCAAGATTGGTATTACGATACGGCACGCTATGCGCAAGCAGTCAAACTATTGACGGCGCAAAACATTGAAGTGATCAACCCACTGCCCGCTTTGCAAGCATCCCGGCAAGACGCTTATTACCGCACCGACACCCACTGGAACCAGGTGGGCGCGCAAATTGTGGCGCAGCAAGTGGCAGAGCAGGTCAAGCAATTTGGCTTAAGCTTTGCGCCGACTGAATTTGGCGCAGGCAAGCGCATGCCGGAACAAGAACGTGCAGGTGATTTACTGCGCCTGATGGGTCTGGAACACAGTCCCAACTGGCTACGCCCGCTACCCGACCGGGAAAGCCCGGTCAAGATAGAGCAAACCAGCTTGGATGCCGCCAGCAGCTTGCTCGATGATGTGGGCGTACCAGTGGTGCTGACGGGTACCTCGTATTCTTTGCGCGGCCAGTTTCACGGTTACTTGCAACAGGCTTTGCACACCAAGGTATTGAATGCGGCCAAGGATGGGGCGGGGTTTTGGCAGGCCACCAGCGCGTATCTGGCTGATACGGCGTACCAGAGCGCGAAACCGGGTTTATTAATTTGGGAAATACCCGAGCGCTTTTTACCGGTGCCACTGGATGCGGCTGAGAAAGCAGGCGCTGCCAAATAACATCGCCAAGCCCCAAACTGCCTAGCAATTACCCGCGTCGCAACTTTACCTAACAGCGTGATTCCAGCTTGCCATCCGTTGGCAGCGCTACCAGCACAGCGTTCACAAGCTCGGTGAAAGGATTGGCACGTGTGAGCATCGCCCCAAGCCAATCCTGATAGCGCATCAATTGCCGCCGGGTCGAATAGGCTTGGGCTGAAGAAGGGCCTGTCAATGCGGAAATCATGCGCGCCGCGTTGATCGCCTCGTCCCGGGAGGCCCTGTGCAGCGGAAAATGCTCCAGCTCCTCGATCAATGGTGCCAACAGATGCAGTTCCAGCAAACAACTGTAAGACCAGGCCAGATCTGAATTACCCTGGCCCTCCATCACGTTTTTGATGCGTGCGTACGCCATCAACCATTGCACCAGAACTTTGCGCTCCGGTGCGGCATCACCGGGCGATTGCGGCTCAAAAGATTGGAGCAACAAATCCAGTGCCAGATATTGCACCAGCGCCCAAGGGTGGCCCGGTTCGAGCTGATCAGCTTTCCAGTAATAATCGCGTGCCTGTTTCAACCCGTTCAAAACGGCGGCCTTTTCTTGATCGCTGACCTTATTCCATTCAGGTATGGCATGAAAAAGTAATTGCGCCTCACGCTTTTGTGTGCTGGCAAGCTGCCCCCAAATCCTCCCCGCTTTGCCGGGATTGGCATTCTTCACCGCCATCAGGCGCTGTTTTGCCGAGCTAATTTGCGCACCTGCCGATTCCAGATATTTTTTTTGATCCGTGCTTAACTCATTGGAATCCTTCTTGCTGGCGATAGAATTGTGCAACACGCGGTCCGAATTGAGCAAGGCGGCATCAATCGAGCGAGCGGCTTGAGTAATGCTGGCATCAATCAGTTGTGCATCAAAATCAGGCGGTAGCGAAGTGTAGGCAGTCAGGCTGGCCCAGTCATGGGTTTCACGAAAATAGGAGTGCAGGCGGCGGCGCAAGCCCACCAGCAACTTGCGCGGATCTTCCCCCCACAGCAGCCCCTCATACAAATCTTGCACAAACATCACCGAACCACCAAAAGAAAGTGGAAACTGGCTGGCAATCACCATCGGAATGCCCGCCTCATGCAACGCATGGGCGATGCTGGCACCCACGCCTGCCACACTGCCCACATTGCTGCCGTTGCAACTGGCAAGCGTGACCACGAACGGACGATTGAAGCTGCCGGCCTTGCCCTGCCGTGGGGTGCGCAAAATGGTGGCCAGGCGCTCGCCGGAAACCACCTCAAGCCCGGACGAATCACTGTCGGAGTGAAACGCCAGGCCGAAGCGTTCATCATACGCCGTGTTCATGCTCACGCCGTGGGCAAGGATATGGATATGGGTATAGTCGTTACTGGCACAGGCTGTTTCGAGCGCATCGACCGTGGCATTGGGTAGCACACCCAAATGTGGCTCCACCAATGCTCTGCGCTCATCATCGGATAAATCATCGCCCACCGCCAGCCAGGGCGTAATCGCCTTGCGTAAGGCCAAAAGATGCGCTTTGGCCGGCACTGACTCCAAACCCGGCGGCGAAGCAAATACGAACAGGATCTTCGGTTGTAAAGGCCAGGTCATACATTCTTCCGGAACCCGTCGCGTCTCACGGGTGATGCAAATCGGTGCCTGCGGCTGTAGTAGCAAATACTGGCCGGCACCGGGAAAACCGTTGGGTGCCAATGTCAGCTCAAAAGGCAACAGCGCCAATTCAGAGGCCGACAAAATCAGGCGCAAATGCGTCACATTATCCGAAATATCCCTGCATTCACCCTCACCATGGTTCAAGTCGGCCATCAAGCCGGGAATTTTGCCCAGCAAATCACCCATCATGTGTGCGGTATCAGACAATTGAAAGTTAATTGATTCCTTACTCAAGAAGTAGCTCAGCGCACGCAGCCGATACATCATTTGGTTATGCTCAAACGGTATTTGCAACGACATCGCCGAATGGTTGTTGCACAAGGCCAGGTAATTGGTGAGTGGCGACAGAAGTTGGTTATGGGCTGGCCCATGACGTAACAATTCAAGGGTAATCGTGCGCATGGCTATTTTCTCCGAAATTGGGTGTTGGCAACGGCGTCGAAAGTGGTAACGCCATCTTTGGTTTGAATATGGCGCAACTCGCCAAGCACGCCATCCTCATCTTTTTCTATCGTCACCACGGTACACAATTTGAAGATCAAGCCGGGTTCGGCATCCAGCGTTTCCATGTTGCCGTTTTTCAATACATCAAATAGCTTTTTGAATGCTTCCGGGTCTTGCCGGGTTGAAGCCTTGATTCTGATCAGGCGCGCCCACGTGCCACTATTAAAATAATAACCCCCGCTTTGGCGTTTTATCGCGCGCTCCAGATGCGTGTGCCCAGCGACCAGGAAGTCGATATTGGCCTTCACTTCGCGGTCAAGGCGGGTGAAAGTGGGGTCCTGTTTTTTGAGATCAAAGCTGTGATCCTGATCCAGCGTCTCCAGCGCCTGGCGCAACACTTCCCAGGCGGGTTTGTTACTGATCAAATCACGAAGGGCATCAAACACACCCAATTGGGTAGCTTGCTGTCCTTGCACCAGTTTCAAGGGATTGTCGCCCCGCATTACTTGTTGTTCGGCTTCCAGCATCATTGAACTGGCGATGGCGCTGGCGCTGGCGGGGGCAAGGTTTGCTGCCGGGTTAAAAGTGCGGTTCAATAATGCCTGAGTAAGGCCTGCGTTGCCTGCCGCATCGGTGTCGGCAGGGATGCTGCCATCTTCACCCAGCATACCACGTGGCTTGAAAAGCGCCGACTGGAAGAACGAGCCGACCGCCCCGGCCAGCCCAAGCACGTTGTCGAGCTTGCCCACTTGAGAGGGGTCGCACGCAACCAAAATGGGCACCGCTCCCTCCGTTTGTTGATTTGCTGAAACCGGAAACGGAGGGAGCG
>JBKJLF010000901.1:0-10816 GCA_046597185.1 Burkholderiaceae bacterium
CCATGGGCGGCGCAATTTGCCAATGCCGTAGCCGAT
The DNA here is from genome assembly GCA_046597185.1 of Burkholderiaceae bacterium. Lineage (GTDB taxonomy): Bacteria > Pseudomonadota > Gammaproteobacteria > Burkholderiales > Burkholderiaceae_D > CAMBDR01. Next base: position 37 of record JBKJLF010000901.1, read on the forward strand.
ACCGAGGCTGCGAGCGAAGGCCTGGGGCAGCAGCATAAAGCGGGCGAGGCGCGCATCGGTTTGCGCCTGATTAAAGGCAGCCATATCGTGGTGCCGCGCATTTTTGATCATCCGTATGCTTATATCTTTCAAAATCCGGACAAACGGATTATTTTTGCCATCCCCTATCAAACCGACTTTACCCTGATCGGCACCACCGATCTGGAATATAAAGGTGACCCCGGCCAGGTCAAAATCGAGCAGGATGAAATTGATTACCTGTGCGAAATGGCCAGCCGCTATTTCACGCGCCCGATTACGCCCGATCAAGTGGTTTGGACTTACTCCGGCGTGCGCCCTTTAATGGATGATGAATCTGCCAACGCCTCTGCCGTCACGCGGGACTATGTGTTGGAATTGAATCAAACCGGTGCGCCTTTGCTCAATGTTTGGGGTGGCAAAATCACCACCTATCGCAAATTGTCTGAAGAAGCGCTGGCGTTATTGATGCCTTGCCTGGGTTGTAATGTGCCGGATTGGACGGATCGAGCCTGTTTGCCGGGTGGCGATTTGCAGCAAGCGGGCAATATGGTTAGCACCTATGATTTTGCTGAATTTTACCAAAAAGTGAGTCGTGAATATGGCTGGTTGCCACCCACGCTGTTGCGCCGCTATGCGCACAACTATGGCACGCGCATGCAAAAACTGTTGGCGGGTGCCGACAAAATGGCCGATCTCGGGCAAGAGCTGTGTCCCGGTTTATATGAATCGGAAGTGCGCTTTTTGGTGCAGACCGAGTGGGCGCGCAGCGCACAGGATATTTTATGGCGGCGTAGCAAGCTGGGCTTGTATGCCTCGCCCGAGCAAGCCCAGCAGTTACAGCAGTGGTTGCAGCAGTGGCTGCCGCAGTGGCAACAAAGTCAGAAGGAGGCAGCGTGATACTTGAACTGGAGAAGGTCAGTAAGTCGGTCGGTGCACAAGCACATTTATACCCGCTTAGTCTGCGTTTGCAACCGGGTACGATTAATGTATTGCTGGGCCCGACCCAAGCGGGTAAAACCTCATTAATGCGGCTGATGGCAGGATTGGATGTGCCCGACAGCGGACGGATTTTAGTCGATGGCAAAGATGTGACCGGGGTGTCGGTACGGGACCGAAAATTGGCCATGGTGTATCAGCAATTCATCAATTATCCCGGTTTGAGCGTGTTTGAAAATATCGCCGCACCCTTGCGAATTCAGGGTTGCCCGGAGGGTGAAGTGACTCAGCGCGTGAATGCGATAGCCGAAAAACTGCATATCAGCCATTTATTGCAGCGTTTGCCAGGCCAATTGTCGGGCGGGCAGCAACAGCGTTGCGCTTTGGCGCGTGCTTTGGTGAAACGCGCTTCCTTGCTTCTGCTGGATGAGCCTTTGGTTAATCTGGACTATAAATTGCGTGAAGAATTGCGTGAAGAATTAACGTCCCTGTTCAGTGATGGTGATACCACCGTGGTGTATGCGACCACCGAGCCGCAAGAAGCCTTATTGTTGGGCGGCCACACGGTGGTGTTGGATGCGGGCCGCATCTTGCAATTTGGCCCGACCCTGGCGACGTATTCTGCGCCCAATTCGGTACGGGTTTCGGCAATTTTTAATGATCCCCCCATGAATTTGATGGCCGCCACCGTGCTCGGCCCCGAGCAAGTGCGTTTGAGTGATGGCACCTTGTTGCCGCTGGCCGGGCGCGCTTTGGCGCTGGCGACAGGGGCGGCCTGCCAGATTGGTGTGCGCTGCCATCATTTGCGCCCACCCGCACCCGCAGCCGCAGCCGCACCCGCACCCGCAGCCGTAGCGAGTCATGCTGCAGTATTGCTTGATTGTGTGGTCGATTTGGCTGAGTTGAGTGGTTCAGAAACCTATCTGCATTTGCATCACGCAGGCAATGTTGTGGTGGCGCAATGGCCGGGGGTGCATAATTTGCCGATCGGCAGCCAGGCCAAGGTCATGCTGCAAATGCAGGATGTGTTTGTGTTTGATGCACAGGGTGCGCTGCTTAGCGCACCCAAGGGGGCTTAAGATGGCGCGTATCGAATTTAAAAATTTGGGGCATAAATATCCGGGCGCGAAAGATTATTCGCTGCAACCGATGAGTATGACCTGGGATGATGGCGGTGCCTATGCCCTGCTTGGCCCTTCGGGTTGTGGTAAATCGACCTTGCTGAATATTATTTCGGGTTTGTTGGTGCCGTCTGACGGGCAAGTCTTATTTGATGGCCAGGATGTGACGCGGCTACCCACGCGCGAGCGCAATATTGCCCAGGTGTTCCAGTTTCCGGTCTTGTATGACACGATGAATGTGTTTGATAATTTGGCCTTTCCTTTGCGTAACCGCAAAATGCCGGAAGTTGAAGTGCGCAAGCGCGTGCATGAAGTGGCGGAAATGCTGGATTTGACTGCCAGTTTGCAGCAGCGCGCCAGTGGTTTGGCGGCCGATGCCAAGCAAAAAATCTCGCTGGGGCGTGGTTTGGTGCGTAAAGATGTGAAGGCCATTTTATTCGATGAACCGCTGACCGTGATCGACCCGCATATGAAGTGGCAATTGCGCCAAAAGCTCAAGCAAATTCATCATCAATTAAAACTCACGCTGATCTATGTGACGCATGACCAGGTGGAGGCGCTCACCTTTGCCGATGAAGTGGTGGTCATGACGGACGGCAAGGTGGTGCAAAAAGGCGTGCCGGAAGCTTTGTTTGAACGGCCCGATCACCGTTTCGTGGGCTATTTTATTGGTAGCCCCGGTATGAACTTCTTCCCGATGGAATTGAACGAGCGCGCCGTGGTCTTGGGTGGCCAGCGTTTGCCGGTGTCGGATGAAGTATGGAACCGTTTGCAAAATAATCATGGCAAATTGGAGCTGGGCATTCGGCCCGAGTTTGTTGAATTGGCCGAGGCGGGTAGCAGTGGCACGGTGGCGGCCAATGTGGTGCGCATTCAATCGCTGGGCACCTGCCAACTGGTGACGGCCATGGTGGGTGACCAGGTGGTGAAAGCCAAGCTCGACCCCGGCCAAAGCGTGAGCCTCGGTGCCCATGCTTTGCGTTTGATTCGACCAGAAACCATTTTCTTTTGTAATGATGAAAGGATAGGGCGATGAATAAGCCATATAACAACAAGGCATGGTTTTTCATCTTGCCGGTATTTTTGTCGGTGGCGTTTTCGGCCATCATCCCCTTAATGACGGTGGTCAATTATTCGGTGCAAGATATTTTGAGCCCGACCCAATCGGTGTTTGTGGGTTTGGAGTGGTTTTCCAAAGTCATGCGCGACCCGGATTTGCACGCAGCGCTGAAAAATCAACTCTTGTTTTCCGGCGCGGTCTTGCTGGTAGAAATTCCGCTGGGCGTGGGCTTGGCTTTGGTGATGCCTGCCAGCGGCTGGAAATCTTCCTTGACGTTGGTGGTGTTGTCGATGCCTTTATTAATCCCCTGGAATGTGGTGGGTACGATTTTCCAAATCTTTGGTCGCGATGATATTGGTTTGGGTGGCTATACGCTGGCCAAGATGGGCATTGCCTATAATTATGCGCTCAATTCCGGCGACGCCTGGGCCACGGTGTTGTTGATGGATGTCTGGCATTGGACGCCTTTGGTGGCCTTGCTGGGTTTTGCCGGCTTGCGCTCGATTCCTGACGCGTATTATCAGGCAGCGCAAATTGATGGTGCCAGCCGTTTGGCGGTGTTTCGTTTCATCCAATTACCCAAAATGCGCGGTGTGTTGATGATTGCGGTGTTATTGCGCTTTATGGATAGTTTTATGATTTATACCGAACCGTTTATTTTGACCGGGGGCGGGCCGGGTAACTCAACCACCTTCCTGAGTCAGTTTTTGACCCAAAAAGCGGTGGGACAATTCGATCTGGGGCCGGCGGCAGCGTTTTCCCTGATTTACTTTTTGATTATTTTAGGCTTTTGCCATGTGTTGTATAACTGGATGCAAAGTGCCGGTCAGGGGAAGAGCCATGAATGATTCACCGTCCAAGTCACTTACGCGCACCTTGTTGTTATTGGCCTATATCAGTTTTACCCTGATTCCGCTGTATTGGCTCTTGAATACTTCGCTGAAAACCAATGAAGAGACCATTTCGGTGTTTTCGATGTGGCCCAATAACCCGACTTTGAACAACTACCGCACCATTTTCACCGACCCATCGTGGTATGGCGGCTACATTAATTCGATTATTTATGTGGCGATGAATACGGTGCTGTCTTTGCTGGTGGCCTTGCCAGCAGCCTACGGTTTTTCACGCTATCGGTTTTTGGGTGATAAGCACATGTTTTTTTGGCTACTTACTAACCGTATGACCCCGCCTGCGGTCTTTTTGCTACCGTTTTTTCAGTTGTATTCGACGGTGGGCTTAATGGATACGCATATTGCCGTAGCGCTATCCCATATGTTGTTTAACGTGCCCTTGGCGGTCTGGATTTTGGAAGGATTTATGTCGGGTATTCCGCGTGAGATTGATGAAACGGCGTATATTGATGGCTTCTCCTTCCCGCGTTTTTTCTTGAAAATTTTTATGCCCTTGATTAAATCGGGTGTGGGGGTCACCGCCTTCTTCTGTTTCATGTGCAGTTGGGTGGAGTTGCTGTTGGCGCGTACCTTGACTTCGGTGAATGCGAAACCGATTACCGCGATTATGACGCGTACCGTATCGGCTTCGGGCATGGATTGGGGCGTGTTGGCAGCGGCGGGTATGTTGACGATTGTACCGGGGGCCTTGGTGATTTGGTTTGTGCGCAATCACATTGCCAAAGGTTTTGCCATGGGGAGGGTGTAATTATGTTATCGACTGCATTTGCTTGGATGTCGTGGACCCTACCTATCGCCATCTTCTTTAGTTGTATTGGTTTGATGTTGGTGGGCATGACCGTATGGGAAATTCGTTCACCGACGGTGGAGCGCAAAGGCTGGTTGCCGATGGTGACCACCCGAGGAGATCGTTTGTTTTTGGGCTTGTTGTTGTCGGCCTATGTGAATTTGATGTGGATTGCATTATTCGATTTGAGTCAGTGGTACGGGGCGGGAATCGGGATGCTGGTGTTGGTGTTGGTGATGGCAAAAGGTTAGCAAAAGGTTAGTTTGGCTAACCGATAAAACTGAAGTTGAAAAAAATGATGTGATTAGTAGATATTTAGATATTTAGATTTTTACCCAGGGAGAGAAAATGAAGCAATGTAAACTTACCGCAGTGGCGTTGGCATGTTTGACGCTGGCAGGCTATGCGCAAGCGGATACCAAAGCAGCAGAAGGCTGGATCAATAAAGAATTTCAAGTGAGTTCGTTGAGCAAAGCGCAGCAAATGGAAGAAATGAAGTGGTTTATTGAAGCCGCTGCCAAATTGAAGGCAAAAGGCATCAAAGAAATCAGCGTGGTATCAGAAACCATTGATACGCACGTTTATGAATCCAAAGTTCTGGCCAAGGCATTTGAAGAAATCACCGGCATCAAAGTCAAGCATGACACGATTCAAGAAGGCGATTTGGTTGAAAAAATCCAAACTTCGCTGCAATCGGGTAAATCCATTTATGATGGCTGGATCAATGATTCCGATTTGATCGGCACCCATATGCGTAACGGCGCAACCGTCTCCCTGACGGATTACATGGCCGGCCCAGGTAAAGATTTCACCAATCCGGGTTTGGATTTGAAGGATTTCATTGGGATTAAATTTACCTCTTCGCCAGACGGCAAGCTGTATCAATTACCCGATCAACAGTTCGCCAACCTGTACTGGTTCCGCGCCGACTGGTTTGATCGCAAAGATTTGCAAACCAAATTCAAGGCCAAATATGGCTATGACCTGGGTGTGCCACAAAACTGGTCCGCTTATGAAGATATCGCCGACTTTTTCACCAACGATGTAAAAGAATTGGACGGTAAAAAAGTTTTCGGTCATATGGATTATGGCAAGAAAGATCCATCGCTGGGCTGGCGTTTTACCGATGCATGGTTGTCGATGGCAGGTACGGCCGACAAGGGTTTGCCTAACGGTTTGCCTGTGGATGAATGGGGTATTCGGGTAGCGGATGATAAGTGTACACCAGTGGGCGCATCGGTATCGCGCGGCGGTGCCACCAATTCGCCTGCAGCCGTGTATGCACTGACCAAGTATATCGACTGGATGAAAAAATATGCGCCGCCCAATGCCATCGGCATGACCTTTGGTGAAGCCGGCCCCGTGCCTGCGCAAGGCCAAATTGCCCAGCAAATTTTCTGGTACACCGCATTTACTGCGGGTATGACCAAGCCGGGTTTGCCAGCCGTGAATGCCAATGGCTTCCCGAAATGGCGTATGGCACCATCGCCACACGGCCCATATTGGAAAGAAGGCATGCAAAATGGTTACCAGGACGTGGGCGCGTGGACTTATTTGAAGAGCACGCCACCGGATCGGATGGCCGCAGCCTGGTTGTATGGCCAGTTTGTGACCTCGAAAACCGTATCGGCACAAAAATCGATCAAGGGTTTGACTTTTATTCGTGAATCCGACATCAAGCACGATTACTTTACCAAGCATGCCGAGCAATATGGTGGTTTGATTGAGTTCTATCGCAGCCCGGCACGGGTGGCTTGGACGCCAACCGGTACGAACGTGCCGGATTATCCAAAAATGGCGCAACTCTGGTGGAAAAACGTGGCTACTGCGATTACCGCCGAGAAAACACCGCAAGCTGCAATGGATAAGCTGGCCGAAGAAATGGATGATGTAATGTCGCGTTTGCAACGGGCTGGCATGAAATCCTGTGCGCCCAAGCTGAATGATAAAAAAGATCCAAAAACCTGGTTGACCGACAAAGGCGCACCATGGGCCAAGTTGACCAATGAGAAGCCAAAGGGTGAAACTATCCCTTACGACAAACTGTTGCAAGCATGGAAGGAAGGCCGGGTACGCTAGTCCCTGAAGGCGTGTGAAACAGCGGGCTAGGGTGCGTCAGATACCCTGTTGCCTGCTGTTTTGCTAAAAACCAGATTGAAGAGAGTGGAATATGGCTTATTTGCTGGCATTGGATCAAGGGACATCGAGTTCCCGCAGTATCATCTTCAAAGAGAGCGGTGAAATTGTTGCGCAGGCGCAGCAAGAGTTCCGCCAAATCTTCCCGCAACCGGCTTGGGTCGAGCACGATCCGATGGAAATCTGGCAAAGCCAGTTGGATACTTGCCGCCAAGTTTTGCAACAGGCTAATTTAAGCGCGAGCGATATCGCTGCGCTGGGCATTACCAATCAACGCGAAACCACCGTGGTGTGGGAGCGCAGCACCGGGCGACCGATATTTAATGCCATTGTCTGGCAAGATCGGCGTACCGAAGCAATTTGCCAACAATTGCGCGAATACGCGCCGCAAATTCAAGCGAAAACGGGTTTGGTGCTCGACCCCTATTTTTCCGGCACCAAATTACGCTGGATACTCGACCACGTGCCCGGTAGCCGTGAGCGCGCCTTGCGCGGCGAGTTGGCGTTTGGCACCGTCGATAGCTGGCTGGTGTGGAATTTAACCGGGGGGCGGCTGCATGTGAGCGATGTTAGCAATGCCTCGCGCACGATGCTATGGAATATTCATCAAGGTTGTTGGGATCAGGATTTATTGCAATGGCTGGATATTCCGCCGCAATTATTGCCCACCGTGTCACCATCGAGTCATTTATATGGTGAAACGGATGCGCCGATTCTGGGGGGCTCCATCAAAATTGGCGGTATGGCCGGGGATCAGCAATCGGCTTTGTTTGGGCAAGCCTGCTTTAAGCCGGGCATGGCAAAAAATACCTATGGCACGGGTTGCTTTATGTTGCTGCATACGGGCGAGCATTGTGCGCAGTCCAAGAATGGTTTGATCAGTACCGCTGCCTGCCAAGTGGGCGAGCAAAAACAATATGCGCTCGAAGGCAGCGTATTTATTGGCGGCGCGGTGGTGCAATGGCTGCGTGACGGCTTGCAAGCGATTCAAAGTTCGTCCGATATCGAAGCCCTGGCCGCTTCGGTGCCTGATTCTGGTGGGGTAATCTTTGTGCCGGCGTTTACTGGCTTGGGCGCACCCTACTGGGTGCCTTCGGCCAAGGGCGCGATTGTCGGTCTCTCGCGCGGCAGCACGGTGGCGCATATTGCGCGCGCTGCGCTGGAATCGATTGCTTTTCAAAGCACGGCATTGCTTAGTGCCATGGTGCTCGATGCGGTCTCGCCGATTACCGAATTGCGGGTGGACGGCGGCGCGGCGGCCAATAATTTGTTATTGCAGTTTCAGGCTAATTTGCTGGGGATACCCGTGATTCGGCCTCAGGTGACTGAAACCACCGCCCTGGGGGCCGCGTATTTGGCGGGCTTGGCGGTGGGGATTTATCATGATTTATCCGAACTCTCGGCCCAATGGCGGGTAGAGCGCACCTTTGTGCCCACCATGAGCCGCGATCAAGCCGACAGTTTAATGCAGGACTGGGAGAAGGCAATTCGGCAAATCCAGCCCGAATAGGACTTCGTGCCTGGCGGCGTGGCGGTCATCTCAAAAAATCGACCTGTCCACGCCATTTTGCGTAAGTCCTATGGTATTCAATCATTAAAACTCTTCCCATTGGTCAGTGGCTTTAGGCCGTGCGGCGGGTTTGGGGCGTGCCGCTGGTTTGGGTGGTGGCAGGCTGCGATCCAGATTGATTTTTAATTTGGGACGGTGTTTATTGTCTTCCGACAGCGCAGCCTGTTCCAATGCCAGCGGGTCTTCATTATTGTGCAACCTGAAGATACTGACCGCCAAGGCCAGATGGTGCGCCTGATCTTGCATACTTTGCGCCGCAGCCGCTGCTTGTTCCACCAGAGCGGCATTTTGTTGCGTCATTTCATCCATCTGCGTCACCGCCTGGTTGACTTCTTCTATCCCCAGGCTTTGTTCTCGCGTGGCAGCGGTAATCTCGGCCATGATATCGGCCACTTGCTGTACCGAGGTCACGACCAAATCCATGGTTTGGCCGGCTTCATCCACCAATTTGCCGCCCAGGTCAACCTTTTCAACCGAATCATGAATCAAGGTTTTGATTTCTTTTGCCGCCGTTGCGCTGCGCTGCGCCAACGTGCGAACTTCGGATGCAACCACGGCAAAACCGCGCCCTTGCTCACCGGCGCGTGCTGCTTCCACTGCCGCGTTCAAGGCCAAAATATTGGTTTGGAAGGCGATGCCATCGATGACACCAATAATATCCACAATCTTGCGTGAGCTTTCTTTGATCGAACCCATGGTCGATACAACCTGGGAGACGACGTGCCCACCCTTGCCTGCAATCGATGAGGCGGTCGTGGCCAATTGATTAGCCTGGCGTGCGTTATCCGCATTTTGTTTCACGGTGGAGGTTAATTCTTCCATGGAGCTGGCGGTTTCTTCCAGCGAACTGGCTTGTGATTCGGTACGGTTGGATAAATCGGTATTGCCATCGGCAATTTCGCGCGAGGCAACACGGATGGTTTCCGTACCCGCACGCACTTCGCCGACGGCCTTGAGCAGGCTATCATGCATATCCTTGAGCGAATGCAAAAGTTCACTGATTTCATCGCGTCCAAGAACGACTACATCGGAGGTAAGATCGCCCGAAGCCACGGTTTTGGCAATATTGACCGCGTCGCGTAGCGGTTGCGTAATGCTGTGTGTCGCGACCCAGGCACAGGCTGCGCCTGCAAGCAGGGCGGCAAGGCCACAAACAAACAAAATTAGGCGCAGACTGTTGTCGGCGGCTACCGAATTTTCCAATACCTCTTGAGCTGCCTGTTGTTGTACATCGACCAGCTTGGTGACCTCGATAAGAATCTTTGAGCTGATTGGGTCAATTTTCTCTGCGATGGTTTTTGCCGCAGCTTCATTGTTGAATGCCGCTATCTGATTGACCGCTTCTTTAAGCGCACCAGCGACCTCTTTATCCAGCGCTTCAATGTCGCTTAAGCTCTTCTTCTCAGCGGGGGTCAATCCCAGTGCTTGCAGTGCATCGCGTGCTTTGTCAAAGCGAACCCGCTGCTCTTTGACACGGTTTTGCTCCCGTTGCATCAAGTTAAGATCGGACTGGAGTCCAATATTGCGCATCGCAATGCCTGACTCCAGCAGTGCATTTTTCATCGTGGTTGCGAGTAGTGCTTTGCGGTCTGCTACCTTTAGCCCTTGCTTGAGCTGGCTTTTGTTTTGATCATTGAGAATAATTGTTAGCGACATCATCGCCACCAAAATCGCCAGGACGATCCCAAATCCGATCACTAATCTGGGGCCAATTCGGATATTGCGCAACCTCATAATGATTCTCCCATCCAGCATTGTTAATGTGATGAAACCCATTGCTGCATATTAGCGGCATTTATCATGTGCAAAACTATTGCCGTCAAATATTTTTTGGAGTGTCTCCTCGGTTTGCTCTATTACATCAGTTTAAGTTTTGTGTGCGGGAAAGGCTATCCAGGGTGCTGGCATCAGCCAAGGAGTGGGCGGCACTAAATTCGTGCCTAAATTCGTGCCAACTTATCATGTTGTGGCAAGGAATAAAGTCGCCACGATGACCGTTTTTGCGTAATTTGTGAAGGCATGGGGAAAGATGGGAAAATTTGGGGGGCAGAAATCCGGAAAATACAGTTTCCCCAAATCGTAAAGACTCTGCTATAGTACGCCTCCCGTTGCAGATACAGCGCGCCAGCCAACAACAGTGCGAACAGTATTTGTGGTGTTTTGAGAAAAGCGGAAAGCATCGAAAAACAAAATTTTTAAGAAACACGAATTTTGCTTGACGAGTTTTAGAAGGTGCTT
>JBKJLF010000028.1:0-2760 GCA_046597185.1 Burkholderiaceae bacterium
ACCACCGCCAGCGATGCCTTGTGGGCAGGCTTGCCGCTGCTAACCTGGTCGGGCCGCAGCTTTGCCTCACGCATGGCGGGCAGCCTGTTGCATGCGGTCAACTTACCCGAACTGATCACCTTTACTTTGGCCGATTACGAAGATAAAGCGGTGCAACTGGCGCAGCAACCCGAACGCATTGCCGCCATGAAGCAGCAATTGCTTGAAAATCGGCTCAGCTGTACCCTGTTTGACAGCCCGCAATTTGTGCGCGACTGGGAAAGCGTGCTGGAGCGCATCGCCCTGCATCCGGATCAAGCCGTTGCCAGCGAAGCCAACCCAGGCGCAAGCGACCCGGCACCAGCCGACCCGGCACCCGGCACCCCGCTCATACCCCCGCCACCGCATAATGCGAACGTACTCAGCTTGATGCGCAAGGACTTCAATATGGTGGTTGAGGTAGGTTGCGGCAATGGTGGCCTGGCGCATGCGTATCACACCATCAACCCCACAGCGCGGTATGTGGACATTGCCGTTGACAATGCCGAACACTTAGTCAGCGCCACCCACGCGAGCTTGGACGAGGCGCAGTGTTGGGTGTTTGACGATGTATTGGAACAGTTATACGACCCGTGGGCGCTATTGCGGCGCGTGCATCGCGCGCATCATACTGCCAAAGGCCCACTCGAAATCATCGCCTGTATTTCCAACGCCCAGCATTGGCGCGTGCAATCGGTAATCAATGGTGGCGCATTGTTTTATCAGGATTCGGGTTTGCTCGACCGCCGCCATATTCGCTGGTTCACGCGGCTGACTATTTTTGATTTATTTCGCTCCAGCGGCTTTCAAATCGCCAATATCAATGCGCTGATACTCGATCAACCCAGCCCTGAAATAGTTGCTGCCCTGCGCGCCATGGCGCTGGCCGCAGGCAACGACCCGGATCAGGCGGTGGCCGACGCCAGCGCTTTTCAATACATGGTACGGGCCGTCGCCTTACCCGCATCTGAATCAGCCTAAATGAATATGGGACAACTTCTCATCATTTTGCACCAGGACGACATTCCGGTGGCGCAACAAGTGGCGGCCAGTTTGCCTGCCTACCAAACCTTGACCTTTGATCCGGTTTTGCTGGATCACATCATCGCCGCCGGTTTGCAGGGTGCGCAACTGATCAGCTGGGACAACTGCCCCTTATATGCAGCGCTGGAGGGCTGGGCGCACCAGACTGCGTTTGAGATGGAAGCCGACATTGCGAGCGCGATCAACAACGTGGTGCCGCGCGTGTCCGTCGTTTCATGGCAGCATGCCAGCCTGGTTCACTTACTGCTGGCGACCAAGTGGCATAGCGTGATGTGGCGCGCGAACAAGCAACATTTTCAGGGCAATCGGCTGCATATTTTTATTTACAACAACCCGGTTTCGCACGACTTCCATTCTTTTGTGCCAGCGAGCACGCTGGTGCAATATGCCAGCGAACATGAGATTGAACTGCTCGCATATCAATATGGCGAAAAACCCGCCAATACCGATCTGGTGCCAGCTTTGCGCGGTGTGCGCGAGTCCAATGAAGCTGATGAAATCCTGGTTCACCTGCCCGGCTGTGGGCAGGATATCGACTATTTCAACCGCGAACTCGGAGCCAGTGGCAAAACCATTTTACATTTGCAAGCCAAGTATTTTAATATTGCGGTGGCGCATCACGAACAGTTTGGCCTGGGGACAATGGAAGAACTATTGCCAGCCTTACCGGATGCCTGGCGCGCCGCCTTGCCAGCGCTGCGCGATCAATTATTGCCCTGTCTGGATGGTTTATTCAAGGCGCATATTCCGGTCAATCACTACCGCTTGCTGCAGGTCGGGCATATGGCGGATTTGTATCTGGCGCAATTGCTCAGTTTAGGTTTGCTCAACCAATATTTCAGCCTGAAAAAGCCTTCACGGCTGCTATTGTCGGATCACGATGGTGATTTCCACGGCCCCTTGCTTGCCTTTGCCGCGCAGCACCATGTGCCGGTGCTGTATCTGGCGCACGCCAAAACCACGCCGGATATTTTCTCCCGCTATAAAAACATCACTTGCCTGAGCCACCCGATTCAGGGTGATGTGATTTTGGCCCCGGATGGCCGTAGCGTACACAACCCCAAACTCAACTTTCCCGAGCATTTCCAATTCAGCACGGGCCATATTGCGCCGCTCAAGCAGGTGGCGATTGTGTTGCCAGGGTTTTCGTTCAATGGCATTTACAGCACGCGCTATGCGCTGTATATGGATGGCGTCAAGCGCATGGTGGCGTGGTGCCGCAAGCACGAGCTGGCCTTTGCGCTACGCTACCAAGCGGGTTGCCAAACGGGTAATTCGCTGACCAAGCTATTGGCCGAAGCGACCGGCATTGATGCGGCCAGCCTGATTGAAACGGCCAAGCTGCCGCTGGCGGACTATGCCAAACAGAGCGATTTATGTTTTATGTATGATGCGCCCGGTGCGGCTGGGCTGGAATTTTTAAGGCGTGGGATTGCGCTGTTAAATCCGGTGCCAAAGCCCTTGGTCAATAGCGAGGGCATGGGCTGCAACCCGGCGGTGGTACCGCGCGACAACCTGGATGAAATACTGCGGGTAGCCACCATGTTGCTGCAAGACCCGCTCAGCCTGGAGGCATTTCGCAGGAAGCAATATCTGGCGTATATGAATTTGTTTGGCCCGGCGCAGGCCTTGCGGGTGTTTTTGTGATACACGAACACGCCAACGCTTGGTGCGGCAGCGCACAGACCTGATGATTTT
>JBKJLF010000318.1:0-3116 GCA_046597185.1 Burkholderiaceae bacterium
TTTTGAAGCGGGTGCCAACGGTGCCGGGCTGCGCAATAAAGCGCGCTATGCGGCGTTGCCCAAACTACAAGGCTGTGTGGCGCAGGGGAGCGAAAAAGGCTTTGGCACACCGTTTATGTCCGGCGTGAATGATGCGTTGATCATGGGTCAGAAATTTGTGCAAGTGGTGTCGTGCAATACCCACGGCACGGCGGCGTTGCTGGGCAGTTTGGCCGGTTGGCGGCTGGAGAATTTGGATTGCGCCGATATGGTGGTGGTGCGCCGCTCGGAAGACCTAGGCAACCACGAGCGCCTGGTTAGCGCCAATGTGGTAGCGCGCCATCTTGACCCGGTGATTGGCACCCACCATGCGCTGGATGTGTGTGATATGTTTGCCACCCTGCAAGTGCCGTGCGAGCTGACCTCTTCCGACATCACCACCCCCAGCCAACTGATGCACGCGGTACGCTTTCATATCCAGCTCAAACAGGCGCTCACGCCGGAGGCGATTGCAGAAAAAATCAGCCAGAATGCGTTTTTGGCGCAAACCCAAAAGTTTGATTCGAATGTGATTTTTGAATTGGGTCGGCGCTACGGTTTTAACGGGCGCATTTTTTCCCATGCGATTGTGGTGGCGCACAACCTGATCATCAACGGCCCACATATCAAGGGCTGGGCGTTTGTGCCGCAGGAAGGCAATACCATGATTTCTTCACTGCACGCGATGCTGCTGCAAATGCAACGGCCCAATACCGATGCCATGCTGGCACAAATCAAACAGGACTTGTTGCGGGCGTGCTGGTGAGCACTGGTTAGCACCGGTTAGCATTGTTTAGTGCTGCCCTACCCCTTACAGCTTGCCCAAAATGCGGTCCATCACCCAGGCAGTATGCGCGCCGCTCGCACCCGACGAGGGGTGCAGGATTTCACCACTCAAGTGCCGCCGCATGTTTTCGACATGATGCAGTTGGATGTTTTCCGGGTGAACAATCATCAGCCCCTCGCGCTGCCCCTTGGCATGCAACACCACGGGGGCATTCTCAAATACGGAAAATTCAATTTTACCCAGGCTACCAAACAAGGTAACGCAATCTTCACTTTGGGCGCAGCCAAAATTCCAACTGGCCGAACCGGTCACGCCATGTTCATGTATCCAACAGGCCGCCATCGCATCGCGCGCCGAATACAATTGTTGTTGATTAGTGCTGACACCGGCCACGGTTTGAATCGGCCCCAATAAAAAGGTCAGCAAATCCAGGCCATGACTGGCCAAATCATCAAAATACCCGCCCAGGGCGATTTTTGCATCGGTGCGCCAGTTAGTTTGGCCGGATAAATCTGCCGTGTGCGACGGCCTCATGAAGCGCCAATCCACATGCCGGAGCGCGCCGATTGCGCCCGCTTGCAGCCATTGCTGCACCTGTAAAAAACGCGGCAGGGAGCGGCGGTAGTAGGCCACAAACAAAGGGATATTTTTGCTGCGGAAGGCCTGTTCGATTTCGACACATTCCTGATAGCTGGGTGCCATTGGCTTTTCAATGCAGCAGGGCTTACCCACTTTAACCACTTTCATCGCATATTCGCGATGGCTGTCCGGCGGAGTGGCAATGTAGACGGCATCGATTTCGGGGTCATTGATCAGGGCATCGGCGTTGCCATAAAAACGCGGGACGTGGTGGCGGCGCGCGTAGTCCTGGGCCAGGGCGGCATCACGCCGCATCACCGCATGCAGGGCAAAACCGGGCACTTTTTGATAGGCTGGGCCGCTTTTGATTTCGGTGACATTGCCGCAGCCGATCATGCCCCATTTGATGAGAGCCTGGTTCATTTCACATATCTCCCACAAAAATCAATATCACGCCAAGTTGGTGGCGTAAAAACGCTGTTCCGGCGCGGGCTGCGATTCCCGGCGTCGTTTGCGCGCAATGTGAATGTGCTGCCCCATTTGCTGCAAATTGCGCTCAACCGCCTGCGGCAGCATAATTTTGACGTTGGAGTTTTTAGCCATGAATATATAATTGCTGATTTTGCTGATTTTTGCAAGTATATATTCATTTTTTCTGCCAAACAACAGGCTTTGAAGGTCAACAACGGCGTCAGCCTGGCGATCGGCTGCACCTGCATCATTTACCAAATTCGCCAAGGCCATCATTAAACAGTGCCTTCATGCACAATACCGTGCTTAGCAAGCGCATTTGCCAGTCGGTTAGCAGAGATAACATTTTTTGAGGGTTTCATAAGCTGCCTTAGAGACGTAAAAAACGCGCCTTGCGAAAGGCAGTTTTTCAGTGGCAGCAGCCACTACTTCAAAGAGGGAACAAAGCTGGCACAGGCCAAAACCTGTGCGCAAGCTGTTTTATTGGGCAGTAGGCTTAAGCGCGCTTACGCCGCGCCATGAAGGCCAGCAAACCCAGGCCACCCAACATCATGGCATAGGTCGAAGGTTCGGGTACGGGCGCGGCTTGAAATACCACGTTGTCCAAACCAATCACATTTTCATTACTCAAGCTGCCGTTGGCCACACCAAGAAAGGTGATTTGTGCCGAACTACTGTTGGCAACCCAGTCGAACGACTTGCGTTCCCAATCAATAAAGCCGCCTTCGTAAATATTCGTGAACAGTGTTTGCGGTGCGCCATTAATACTCACTGCCAGGGTGGCGGTTTGAAAGCCCTGTGCATAGTAATCACCCAAATCAAACGAGAGTGTGTAACGCTGGCCGATGGTGGTGGCGACCGTATCAGCCCGCACACCCTTGTTATAACCAGAGATCCCGGTCAAATCAACCCACTGACTGCCATGCGCTGCCGGCACAAATTCGGTGCGGGTAAGTTGGGTATCGGCCCCCACCACAGTCCAGCCAGTAATGGCGGTAGAACCGCTACCGTACAGAACATAGTTATTGCCGACAATACTGGGGTTTTCGAAAGAGCCGTTGGTCAATAAATTAGTATCTGCCATTGCAGCATTGGCGCACATTGCCAAAGCCAAGGCCGTTGCCGAGGCCAAAGTAGTTTTGAGAGAGCGTAACATGACAATCCTTTAAAAAAGTACCCGCAACGGGGTGAGTGGGTGAGTAGGTGAGCAGACCATTTTCCTGAATCGCGTCAATGAAAATAGTCACCGATAAATTATACA
>JBKJLF010000109.1:0-2666 GCA_046597185.1 Burkholderiaceae bacterium
TGGGCTGATCAATGAAAAGTGGGGAAGTCAGGGTGCTGATAAGGCAAAATCAAAACCAAAAAAGATAAACTGCCACTAAAATTCACCAATCGCCATAATTAAAAATTACATAAAAATACTAAAATTGCATTTTTATGTGGTGCGGGACGGGGCGGCCTTTTTTGAACACGGATTCAGGAAGATATTTTCCAAGGATGGCGTTGATTTTCATGGAAACCCGATGCCAAAAGGGGGGACAAATTATGGTGAACATACAACGCGAGTAGATGGCAAAACCGCCTATCATGTTCACATCAATGACCACCCAAATAAACGATGGGATGTGACAAACAATATGCCTCTGGACGATTTAGGAAATTTTACAAAGAAAGAATTAAAGGTATGCCAAAGCCTGAATCAAAACGAGCAAAAGTATCTCTCAAAAGCGGCTCGTGAAGTATTTCATCATAGGGCTGACAGGTTGCCCAAAATTAGAACACGGTATTTAACAACTTTTGGAATAATATTCGGAGCACTCATGTCTAATAGCTATGAAGAAACATGTTCTCGTGATTACGCGGATCAACTTTCCGATGTGTGTAATTAGACTAGTAAATATCATGATGGCAATAACTAAGGGAAATTCGGCACTTCGGGTTGCCATTGAGCATTATGAACATGATCGTATGGAATTTGCGATACGGGAATTCTTGGCGCTCGCTGACCAAAATTGTGAGGACGCATTCCTTTATTTGTCAATGATTTATAGAGATGGCGATGGAACGGAAAAGAATGAATTCAAGGCAGCACAATATAAAAAAAAGTGGTTTCAAATAATTGAGACGCAGGCAAGTATGGGTTTGGTCGATTATCAACTGCGCTTGGCGTACATGCTGCAATTTGGTGATGGTGTCGCCATTGATGAAGGACGGGCAATCGAAATATTTTTAAAATTGGCGAATAAAGGAAATGGTGAGGCACAATTTCAATTGTCACGAATTTATGCACATGGTAATTGTGGGCAGAGAAAAAATAACCCCTTGGAATTACACTGGCTCGCTGAAGCGACGAATTCGGAATGGCCGATGGCAATTTACTATACTGCATTGTTTTTGGAAGAATCAGAAAACATGCCAGAAAATTTTGAAAAGAGATACAAATTGATGCAAAGAGCATCTGAGCTTGGTTGTTGGCAGGCAAAGGAGTATTTAATGGCAAACCCGTAATAACACTACTTCAGGAATTATGGACTATAGAGCGGACGTTACAAAGCGTCCCTATTGGCTTAAAAGGCGGGATTAATACATACGGCTACGTGCTCGGCAATCCGGTTTCACACACCGATCCAGATGGATTACAAGCCGTACCTTTCCCATTTCCTGCACCACCGCCGTTTCCCGGCAGTACGCCGACAACACCAAGCGGGCCGCGCGGTGGATATGATCCGCGCACGGATACTTATAACCCACCAACAACACCGACTCTGCCAGAGATGGGCGGGCCGATGATATACCCCATCTTTTGCGCGATTGCACCACAGCTTTGTATCAATATCGCCATTGAAATGGCAAAAGGTGAGAAGCAAAACAAGGATAATGAATACTCACGGGAGGCCATATTGCACCCCGATCCCTGCGGCTGGTTAAAGCAACAGTATGGCAGTACCAATGATTCAGTAAAGCGCCTGAAAATCAAGTTAGCGCAAAAAGTACTGGGTTGCCGGAAGAATTCATCAACAAATGAGGATTGTGAAAAATGACCTGGTTCGCTGCACATATCGTTATTGGCATGATGCGGGAGGATGGTATTGGCCCGGTTTCTGTCTATGAAAACGTGATCCTTATTGAGGCAAAAAGCGCAAACGAAGCGCATTTGATGGCGTCGAAAGTCGGCGAAACAGAGGCGCAGCTTGATGATGGTTTGACGATTGACGATAATCCGGCAAAAAGGGTTTTTGCTGGCGTCAGGAAGATTATTTCTGTTAGCAATCCTGATCCCTATGATTTGGATCAAGACCAGCCAACCACTGGCACAGAAATAACCTATTCTGAATTTGAGGTTGCCGACGAAGCGGCATTGCTCAGTTTTGCAAAGGGCGAAGCTGTTGATGTCCGGTATCTTGAATAATTGGGTTGTTTTATTTAAAAAACAAAAAAGCCACGGGTGCGCCCGCCGCCCCATCCGGCTGCGCCGGATGCGTGGCTTTCTTTTTAACCGCCCTGTTGGCGGCGCTGGCGGTGTTGGATGGTTTATTCCGGCGTGATCACCAAACATCCTTGTCAATCACGCGCACTTTGATGCGTGTTTGCTGCGGGAAGCCAGCAGCGGCCAGCCACTTGCCGCGCAAGCGTATCCAAGGCGTTTTGCGTGGGTAAGATTCGGGGGATAGTTGCACGGTCAGAAACCGTTCCGGCTTGATGTCGATTTTGGTAGCGGGGGCATTTGGCGTATCATTGCGCTTAGTCATGGTCAACTCCGTAGGTACTAAGCGACGGTATACGGCAGCGCTTGTTCCCCGAAGGCACAAATTCAATCACCCCAATACGTGGCTGAAGTGAAGCGTTACGAGGATATAACGAGTACTATTTAAGCATTGCCTCAACCACGGTCTTGCAGCCGTTCACCCATTCGGTAGCGGCCAGCACTGTTCCAACCTGGATCAATACAACCCTTACGCAGGAGGCACG
>JBKJLF010000258.1:0-11308 GCA_046597185.1 Burkholderiaceae bacterium
CTTTGCATGTGCGCAGTGTATTCATAGGTTTCCCCATACCCCGGTAATTTCCTCGGTGAGTTCTTTCGTCAAGCAGAAATTGTGTGGCATTTGCCCCCCAACTGCTTAAAAACCTGAGGAAAGCTTCTAAAATGGCCGGAGTTATGTCAAAGTGGTTAATTTTTGATATACCTGTTCGAATATTGCAGAGTAGAATGAGGCACTTTATTATTTATGGATGATGGGACTTTGAATTCTGTGGACACTTTCGTTAATTGGCAAACCAATTCTTCTTTTTCTTCGCGTACTATTCATGGTTTTTTAGTACGCAAGCTGGGCATTGGTATTGTATCAGGCGTATATACGGCCGGCGCGATCATGCCAAATGAAGCCGAATTATTAAAAGAAAATGGCGTATCGCGCACGGCCATGCGCGAAGCGATTAAAATTCTGACGGCAAAAGGCTTGCTCGAATCACGCCCACGTGTCGGTTTGCGTGTGCGCCCTGCTAAAGACTGGAATTTGCTTGATCCAGACGTATTGGGTTGGTATTGTGAACATGGCGGTTTTCAAGTCATTGCCCCAAAATTAATGCAAATGCGGCAAATGTTTGAGCCGTATGCCGCTTCGCTTGCCGCCACGCAACATACGCCGGAGCAATTAGCCCATTTAACTTCTTGTTACGACCGGATGGCGACGGCAACCAATATGGATGATTGGATCAGTTCCGATTTGACATTTCACGAAGCGATTTTAGCGGCCACGGGGAATGATTTATTGGTTCCCTTGGGTAATATGATTCGTGAAGGCTTACGGATTATGTTTACGGTGTCGGCGAATAATACGGAGGATGCATTTTACTCGCTGCCTTTGCATAAAGCGGTACTGGATGCAATTGCAGCTCGTGATCCGGCAGCGGCCCACAGTACGATGATGACGATATTGCAGCGCTCTGCTGAAACAATTGGTCATGAAATAAAATAGAGGTGAAGTTGAGATCATGGTATTCACCATTTCCGCTCTCGATCCTGTTCTTTTCTGCTGTGTTTGAGTTGCAATGGTTGTGTATTATTGGGTATTGTTGTGTTTACCGCGATGAGTTACGTAGTTCACCAGGGAGAACTGCGTAACCCAAGCCGCGTCGAGGCGTATTACAGTAATTCAGCGTATTATTAGGCTTGCCTGCAAAAATTATGGCAATTGACTATTTTCCCCTTCATTTATGATGCTCGCGATCCTGATATGACGCCATTGCCAGATTCTTTATATCGGGCTTTGATGCAACAAGCCAATGAATCATTCTTGATTCTTGATCGACAGATCGTGCTAGATTGTAATGATAGCGCGGCGGCCTTGTTCGGCGTTAAACCAGAGCAATTGCTTGGGTCTTCGATTCATGGCTACTTCCCCTTGCTCCAGGCCAATGGCGATGCCTCGATTGCGGTCTGGGATGCGCATATTCTGGCTGCGCGGGATGGCGGCTTACAGCATTTCGAATGGCAATTCCAATCGGCTGATGATCAATTGGCCACCACCTTGATTAATCTCACCTGGCCCGATCCCGCCAATAGCCATTGTGTGCTGGTGACAGCACGCCATATCACGCCCCAGCGTCGGCTGGAAAAAGAATTGCAGGCAACGCGCCATGAAATTCAAACCGTGTTGGATAATTTCCCCGGTGGGGTGACAATTATTGACCGGAATTTGCGCTTTGTTTCGTGGAATCATGAATTATTGCGCCTGACCGGGTTTGACGAAGACTTTTTCGATCCCGATAATCCGCCCACTTTGGCCGATATGGCGCGCTTTAATATTGCCCGGGGGGATTATGGCCCTCAACCGGGGCGCACCCCGGAGCAACAATTGCAAGCCTTCATGGAGCGCGCTTTGAAGTTTGAGGCGCATCATTTTGAACGCACCCGGCCCGATGGTACGGTACTGGAGGTACGCGGCATTCCGATTCGCAACGGTGGCTTTGTGACCACCTATCAGGATATTACCGAACAGCATGCAATGCAAGAGCAAATGCGGCATCAAACTTTGCTATTGCGTGAGATTTTGGAGAATATGCCGGCGGGCATTATCGTTTTCGATGCGGATTTAAAATTGCAGTTATGGAATACCGCCGTGATGGATATGCTGACCTTGCCAGCCTACTGTTTTGTGATCGGTGCCTCGTATGAAGATTTGCTGCGCATTATGCTGGAGCACGGTGGGGTGGAGGGGGAGGCTGAGTGCGACATTGAACAGGCCATTAGCGAGCGTATGGCGATTGTGCGTAAATTCCTCCCGCATCGTTATGAGCGCACCAATCCGGATGGGCGCACCTTTCTGATTCATGGTAAAACGCTGTATAGCAGCGGTAAGATGCTGCAATTTATCACCATCATGACTGAAATTACGGATCGCAAACGGGCTGAGGTGGAAGCGCAGGAAATCAATCATCAATTGGAGCAATTGGTGCGCGAATTGAGGGAAACGCGCGCCGATTTGATCCGCAGTGAAAAACTGGCTGCCTTGGGTTCGCTGGTGGCGGGCGTGGCGCATGAATTAAACACCCCGCTGGGTAATTGCATGATGATGGCCTCCACCTTGAAAGACATGAGTTCGGATACCAATGATAAGGTTGCTGCGGGGCAGTTGACGCGTAGTGAATTGGTGCAGTATATTCAGCAAAGTTTTGATGCACTCGAATTGATGATGCGCAACTTAAATACGGCGGCTGAGTCGATTCTTCACTTTAAGCAAGTTGCCATTGATCAAGCCAGTGCTCAGCGCGGAAGTTTTAATTTGCGCCATTTGGTGCGCGAAGTATTTACCATGATGCATGAAAAAATAGAAAGCGCGGGCCATACCCTGGAGTTGCGTTTGCCTGGTACCATTGAAATGGATAGCTACCCCGGTGCGGTGGAACAGGTATTGATTGCTTTGATCAATAATTCAATGACCCATGCCTTTGACAATATGCAAGGCGGCGTGATGCGCATTTCTGCCACTGCGGCAATGGGTGGGCGGGTTGTGCTGGAATTTAGTGATAATGGTTGCGGCATTGCCGAACATCATATGAATCGCATTTTCGATCCATTTTTTACCACCAAACTGGGGCGTGGCGGTACGGGTTTGGGTTTGAATATCAGTTACAATATCGTAACTTCTTTATTAGGTGGCAATATCAGTGTGTTTAGTGAAGTGGGCGCGGGGGTCACTTTTGTGATTGATATCCCGGTTGATGCGCCGATTCAACATTAACTGCGACCATTGTAGTCCACCGTCACCCCGTCATTCCCCTCGCCCCGTCTCCCGTCTCCCGCGTCCCCGTCCCCGTCCCCGTCATTCCCGCGCAGGCGGGAATCCAGTAGCCGCGCCCGTTACGGTAGCCGATAAAGGCAAGCGCAGCGTAAAGCAAGTCCCTTCCCCCAGTACCGAGCGCACATTGATACTGCCGCGATGTTTTTCAATAATGCCAAATGAAATCGATAAACCCAGGCCCGTTCCTTCGCCCACGGTTTTGGTTGTGAAAAACGGTTCATAAATATGTGCGATGGTTTCATCTGACATGCCGCCGCCATTGTCTTCAAATTCCAAAAACAGCCAATTGCCATCCTGCCAACTTCGAATGGCCAAGATGCCCGGTGTCGGATTGGTCTGCTGACGGCTGGCAATGGCTTGACAGGCATTGACAATCAGATTCATAAACACTTGATTCAACTGCGCAGGCCAACAATCGAGCACCGGGTTGCTATCGAGTTGGCAGCGGATTTCGGCGGTATTGGCATATTGGGTGCGCACCAGATTGATTGTGGCGTTCAGGCTGTCAATAATCGGCACCGCCTTCCATTCCGCTTCATCCAGGCGCGAGAAGGTGCGTAAGTCTTTAACCAGATCACGAATCCGGGTAGTGCCTTCGGTAATGGTGGCCAAGTGGTCATTAAGCACTTGAATGCGCCTCTCTAAACTCTCTACCAGCTCGGGCGGTGCATCGTCTCCGGCCAGATCGAGCAAAAAGGTATGGAATTGGGCCAACTCGGATTTCAAATTAAACGTGCCCAGATGGGCGAAGTTGGCCGGATTGTTGATTTCGTGAGCGACGCCGGCGGTGAGCGTACCGAGTGACGCCATTTTCTCTTGAAACACCAGTTGTTGTTGCGCGCTTTGCAGTTTTTGATAGGTATCGGCATTGTCCAGCGCAATCGCAGCATAGGCGGCGAGTGTGGACAGCATGTCCAGATGCACTTGTTGATAGGCGTTTTTGGTGAAGCTACCCACTCGTATCACGCCTAACACCCGTTCATTGACGATCAGTGGCACGTAAATCATGGCCAATGTAGGCGCAACCTTTTCACTGTCTGATAGACGTACCAGATGAATCAATGGCAGCCCGCCGCTATCGATATATTTGCTGGCTTCGGACTCAATATCATTGATGAAAATCTCACTTTGATGGCGGATACACCAAATCGAGAGTTGATTCGGGTCATCCAGTTGACGGGTATACGGCAGGCAACGCTGGCCCTGGGTCATCGAATAATTGCAGTCGAGGAGATTGTTGTCCTCATCGATCATGCCAAAGCCAAAGATATCGGTCAACATGAGTTGCCGCACATGGCGATAGGCGATATTCATAATCGTTTCACGATCCAGCGTGGCAGTAATCTTGCGCCCGATTTCACTCAGAATGGAAATATTTCGATGCGCCAACTCGATATTGGCTTTTTGCTCGGCGACTTCGATCAGGCTGCGCGTCAAGCCTTTTTTTGCCTCGACCAGTTTGGCCTGGCTGGCTTTTCTTGCCGTGATATCCAGATGCAAGGCAATCACCCCCCTGGAGGAATCTTTCGGGTCGATCAGCTTGCTATGAATGCTGCACCAGATTAAGCTGCCATCTTTGCGTTGATATTGCCATTCTTCGTCAAAGGTTTGTGGCAAGCTCGATGAGGGATACCATAAAATACCGTGGGATAACCATAATTGATCGTTGGGATAATACTGCCGGGCCGAGTGTCCGGTCAATTCACCCGGATCGTAACCCAACATGTTTTCAAACGCGGCATTACAGCGCTGTACCACCCGATCTTTCAAAAAAACGATGCCTGCATGGGCATTATCGAAAATCGCTTGTTGTTCCAACAGGGCTTGCTTGAGCGAGGCTTCGATTTGTTTGCGAGCCGAGATATCGTGTACCACGATGGTTAAGCCATGGTTGGCGTTGGCACGTTTGACCTGATAGTCGCACCAAAGTGTGCTGCCATCTTTGCGCCGCATGGTGATTTCACCGGTCGCACGCTGGCCATGCTGCAGTGCCACCTCAATTTGCGTACTGACTTCATCATAATTGACATGGCTCAGATAGAGTAGGCTGGCAGACTGGCCGTCAAGTTCGTTCTTGTCATAGCCCATCATTTCTTCCAGGCCCCGGTTGCACCGCACAATTCGGTGGGATCGCACCAAACCAATCCCTACCGCCGCATTGTCTTGTAAATCTTGCTGTTCTTTCAGTGCCAAATCAAGTTTTTCAGCCAGGCGTTGTTGTTTGCGTAGTTGCACCAAGAGTAGCACCGAGAGCGCCATACTACCTATGCCGAATGCCAAGCCGATGCCAGCTGCCAGCTTGGGTAGGCTACCGAACAGGGTGAAGCCGAGTGCCAGAATCGCCAGGATGGCCACGGTGATCAATAATTGTATCCAGGATTTCATAGCGCCCCCAAAATCGGTATGGCGCTTTGGCGCAATGGTAGCTTGATGGTAAAGCAGCTGCCCACGCCCAAGGTCGATTGCACTTCCATTTTGCCGCGATGTTTTTCAATAATGCCAAAGGAAATCGATAAGCCCATACCCATGCCTTCGCCTACCGTTTTGGTGGTGAAAAAAGGCTCAAAAATATGGGCCTGGGTGTCCTTGGACATGCCAAGGCCATTGTCTTCGAAGGTGAGCGTGAGCCATTGGTTATCGGCGCGACTGCTAATGGATAATAAGCCCGGCCCGGCTTGCTGTTGCTGGCGCGATTCCATCGCCTGGCAGGCATTGACAATCAAATTCATAAACACTTGATTGAGTTGGGCTGGCCAGCATTCGATCACCGGATTGGCTTCCAGATTGAGCGCAATATCGGTGGATTCAATATATTGCATGCGTACCAAATTAACGGTGGATTGTAGGCTATCGGCAATCGCAATTTCTTTGCTTTCATCCGCGTCGAGTCGGGAAAAGGTGCGTAAATCCTTGACCAAATCGCGGATGCGGATGGTGCCTTCGCTAATCGTGGCAAGGTGTTGGTTGAGAACATCAATGCGCTTTTCCAGGGATTGGATTAACTCCGGTGGGGCTTCCTCTCCCGCTAATTGCAATAAAAACTGGTGGAAATGCGTCAACTCGGCTTTTAAATTAAACGCGCCCACATGGGCAAAATTGGCGGGGTTGTTGATTTCATGCGCGACCCCCGCCGTCAGCGTGCCCAAGGATACCATTTTTTCCTGGAATACCAATTGCTCCTGGGCGCTTTTGAGTTGCTCATAGGCGTGCGCGTTATCGAGCGCGACGGCGGCGTAGGAGGCCAGAGTGCGCAAGATGTCCAGGTGAAAGCGCAGATACTGGTGTTTTTGCGGGTGTTGAACTGAAATCACGCCCACTACTTTGTCCTTCAGGCGCATCGGTACATACAGTCCTGACTCGGCAAATTCCTCATCGTCCCCGATTTTGAAAAAACGGCGCTCGCTCTCAAAATCAAGGTCGGGAATATATTGCGGCGTATCTTGTTCGCGTTCATTGATGAAAATTTCTTTACGATGCATCACACACCATACCGCCAATTGCTTGGGGTTACGCATATCGCGTGAATAGGGTTCGATCCGGATACCGTTATTGATGACAAACGGGAATTCAATGACTTGTTTTTCCGGTAAATAAAAGCCGATACCAAAGCTTTTTAATCCCATTAAATCGTGGATGTGGCGGTACAGGCTGTGCATGATATCTTCGCGGTTCAAGCTACCTGTAATATCCCGCCCGATATCGCTGAGCAAAGCAATGTGATGGTGCGCCAGCTTGACTTTTTCTTTTTCCAGCACCAATTCATTGGTGCGACTTGCCACCTTTTGTTCCAGATTCAGGTAAGACTCCTGTAATTGCGCCGCCATGCGATTGAATTGGTCGGCCAACTCTTCCAGTTCATCGCCGGTTTTGACCTGTATCCGATATTCGAGCGCACCCGAACCGATGCGATTTGCCCCTTTTTTGAGGGCATGAATTGGCACCACCATCTTACGAACCAAAATCATACTGATGATCATGGTCGTTACCAAACCCACGAGCAACAAAAATGTGGCACCTAACACCGAGCTTTGCAGTGCCGCCATGGCTTCGGCCTGGGGCTGTTCGACAAATACGGTCCAACCCAATTGCGCAATCGCGCTATAGGCGGTAAACACTTTGGTGCCTTCCAGATTCACGCCCTGCAATTGCATCATGGTGTTACTTTTTAAATTGTCGTGCGCTTGTTTTATTTGCGCAAGTTGAGATAAATTGGTTTTCTTTAAAATCAATGACAAATCCGGGTGAGCAATTAAAAAGCCAGCATTATCGACCACATAGGTATAGCCCGCCTGCCCAACCTTGATGCGGGTAATGCCATCGAGCAAAAAGTCGTGATTCACTTGCACCACCGTAATGCCAGCTTCGTGCGGCCCCACCGCCATGGCAATCATCATCGTGGGTTCATTATTGGGGGTGAAGCTGATCGGGCTATGCCAGGTTTGGTAGGGTTTAACCTTGCGAAACCAGGCTTCTTGCGATAGATCGCGATTGCTGCCAACAATATCCTGGTCCAGGCGCGAGATTCGAATTTGTTCGTGACCCGACTGATCCAGCAGGATGATTTGATTCACCATCGGTATTTGGCGCAAAATTTCAATTTCGAGTCGTCGTTGCGCCAGCGCATCCAAACCCGGTTTGCGCGGCATGGTGAAGGCAATTTGTTGCTCCAGATCGGCCAGCGCATGGTGAATCCAAAGCGCGGCGGTGTTGGCTTTTTCCTGCTGCAATTGCGCCATCGCCAGTCGATGATCCTGGTATGAAAAATGGATGCCGAGCAAACCTGAGATCAACAGCGAGCTGCTGACCAGGCTACCAAAGATCAGTGCGTACTTATGAAACAGCGCTCGTCGTTTGAACATGGTGCGCCCGGTTAAAATAGCGGAACCAGTGCCGCCATGAGGACACTGCAAAAACTGACCAGCCAGATCACTTTGCGTTTCAAAACTTGGCCCTCCCTGCACCGTTCAAGTTGGATACGATGTGTATAAAGCCATCGTCGGCTATCTCCTGGGGAGCGTGTAGCAGGTTGCGCAGCTTGATATCGGTGGGGATGGCGCTATCGGCAAAAAAGCCAATCCATGCATTGCGGCCACTTGTTTTCGCCATATATAAGCCTTGGCCAGCGAGTTCAATCACTTGCTCCCAGCTTAGAAGATCAGTGGGGTGGCGGGTGAAAGGCAGGCAGGCAAAACCGACCGAACAGGTTTTGTGCAATGCAATATTTTCGCCTACCACAAACGCATGATTGGCAAACGCGGTGCGCAACTGTTCTGCCATGAGGCAAGCGTTGCTGTGCGGGGTGTGCCTGAGTACCAGTAAAAACTCTTCACCGCCCCAGCGAATTAGATAATCGGTTTCCGGTAGCAAACCACGCAAGCGTTGGGCTGCTTGCACCAATAATTGGTCGCCTGCTGCCTTGCCATGCGCCTCATTGACTTCTTTGAAATGATCGATATCGAGCCGCATAAATACCAATTCGCGTGGTGGCACGGCATTGATATTGGCATCGGATTCAATATGGTGCAATAAAAAGCGGCGGTTGTTCAAGCCCGTTAAGGGGTCAGCGAAATTGGCTTTTTCCACATTCGCATACGCTAATTCGAGGTCGCGCGTGCGTTCGTTAACCCGTGTTTCGAGTAGCGAGTGGTGCGTATCGAGTTTTATTTGTAATTCATACGCTTCCACTGCGCGCTTCACGGTCAAAATAAAGTCATGCGGGTCGAATGGTTTGATAAAAAACTGATAGATGTGAGCCCGATTGACCGCATCGACAATCGCATCGACATCAATAAAGCCGGTGACGATGATGCGTATCGTGCGTGGTAGTACCGGAAGCAGGCGTTCAAACAACTCCACCCCGGTCAGGTTGGGCATGCGTTGATCGCTGATAATACAAACCAATTGATTTTTATCCGGAATTTGCGAAATCACATCCAGTGCCTGTTGCCCATCGGATGCTTCCAGCAATTGATAATGGCCGGATAAGAGCGAGGTAATCGCTTGTCGATTGGCGGCTTCATCATCAACCACCAAAATAATTTGCGGATTGGTGGTTTTTGTTTTTGCTTCCAGTGCCGTGAGCCGCTTTGGGTTGAAAAATTGCATTGCAGGTCTCCAAAAAACCCATCCGTTCAAACCGTTAAGAAAACCAGTTTCCGCACAGCGCGCGCATAAGCGGGTAATAAGCCACTTATCACGTCTTATTTAAGCAAGAAAGGTGTGCTGGATAAACTATTCTACTTTGTCACGGCGCAATAAGGGCATTAAGAGCGGCAATATTAAGCGTATGCGTTGCCAAAATGTTTGCGTTTGTTGAACAGCGCGTCCAATCCGCCTGGGTTTGATCAAAACCACGGCCAATCCCAAGCCCACAAAAATGAGCGGGTTGGCGCGGATTTGGCGTAGCACTTCCAGTGCCCGGTTCAAGCCTTGTTTGGCCGTATTCACTTCCGTGGTCAAGGCTTGATATTCCAGAAGCACCAGGCTGCGTCGTAGTTCACTAATGGCAAGCAATTCTTCCCGGCGGCGTGCCAGTTTTTCAGCAGATGGCATATTAATTCCCTGGTGGCGGCGTGTTTGGGTGGGTGCTTTCGCTGGTGTTGGCGCGGGCGCTTTCTTGCATGGCGTGAATGTCTTTGCGCAATTGCTCCAGGGTGGCGGCAAGCAGGGCGGGCCTGGCTTCGTTGTATTGGCGCACTTTAGCCATTAATACGAAGTAAGCTACGCCAAACAAGGCAATAAAGCTGCCAATGACGGCGATTCGGGAATGCTCCCAAAACAACACAATGCATAACACCACCAACAAAATCATCGCCAAAAAGCCACACAGCAGGGCGGACAAGGACAGGATGATCGAATGTTGCAGGCGTAGTGCGGCTTCCTCGACTTCAATGCTGGCCAGTTCAAGTCGATTGTGAAACAGGGCCGCCACACTCACGAGCAGGCGTTTCAGGGAGCTGACAAAAGGCATATTCGAATCCATTGACGAAATAGCTATCTTAACGCGTAATCCGCTGCAATACCACAAAAAATTGCGGCACCCAACCAATTATTGTGCCGAAACGCGGTAAAGCAGGCTATTGTGTCGCGTTCTTTGATCAGGCGATAGTGGTATAGCGCACATAAGGCAGCAATGACGATGCCCGCATAGAAATAGATGCCCAGTTGCAAGTGCCAGCCAATCAGGAGCCAAACCAGAAATGTTGCGGCATAACACCACATCACGGCCGCCACATCAAACGCGCCAAAGGTAATGGCCGAGGTCTTAATGCCGATTTTCAGGTCATCATCCCGATCCACCATCGCATATTCGGTATCGTAAGCAATCGCCCAAAACACATTGCCCACCAGCAGTACCCAGGCCAGCACAGGAATTTGCCCTGTGACAGCGGCAAATGCCATCGGCATGCCAAAGCCAAACGCGATGCCCAAATACGCTTGTGGAATGGCGAAAAAGCGTTTGAAATAAGGGTAACTGGCCGCCACGATGAGTGCCGCTACCGAGCTTTGTTTGGTGAGCAAATTGAGCGGTAATATCAGGATAAACGCCAGCAGTGCCAGTCCGGCGGCAATGGCAACGGCTTCCCAGGGCGCGATTTGGCCGCTGGTGAGGGGCCGCTGGGCGGTGCGTTTGACGTGTTTATCGATATCGCGGTCGGCAAAATCATTGATGGCACAGCCAGCGGAGCGCATCAAGACCGTGCCGAGCGTGAAAATCACTAGTTTGTCCCAGGCCGGGGGGCCGCCGCTGGCCAACCATAAGGCGCACAAGGTTGGCCATAGCAGCAGCAGAATGCCGATCGGTTTATCCAGCCGTACCAGGCGAAAATACAAGCCCCAACGCTGCATTATATTGACGGGCGTTCGATGAGCGTGACGCCGGGCAATAAATTGTCACGGATCGAATCACGCACCGCATCGGAAATGGCATCAATCGCTTCTTTGCGGGTAAAACTCTTGCGCCAGGCGATGACCACGCGGCGGGTGGGGGCCGGTGCTTCAAACGGCAGGTAGCGCAACA
>JBKJLF010000321.1:0-14168 GCA_046597185.1 Burkholderiaceae bacterium
CCGGCGTCATGATCGTCACCGGTGACACCAAGGTGGTGGAGCGCGGCAGTTGCGACAAAATCTTTATCAATACCGCTGGCGTGGGCGTCATCGACAAAAAATACCAGCTTGGGGCCGACAAGGCGCAAGCCACCGACCGCATTTTGGTCAACGGCTTTTTGGGCGACCATGGCGCAGCCATTTTGAATGCGCGTGGCGACATGCTGCTCACCAGCCCGGTCGAGAGTGATTGCGCCTGCCTGCATGAGCTGATCCATGCCTTGCTGACCGCCGCGCCCGATACCCGCTTCATCCGCGACGCCACCCGTGGCGGCATTGCTTCGGTGCTCAACGAAATTGCCGATTCCTCCAAATGCGCCATCGAGATTGTGGAAAACAACACCCCGATCCGCCCGGAAGTGAAAGGCTTTTGCGAAATCCTCGGGCTGGACCCCTTGTATTTGGCCAATGAAGGCAAGCTCGTTGCGGTGGTGCCGCAACATCAGGCCGAAGCAGCCCTGGCCGCGATGCGCGCCCACCCCTTGGGTAAGGAAGCGGCTGACATTGGTCAGGTGCTGGTGGGTGGGCGCGCTGGCCGGGTTCACATGCAAACCAGTTTTGGCGGCAAGCGCATCGTGGATATGCTGGTAGGTGAACAGTTACCCCGGATTTGCTAAACGGCGCTGAATCGTCCAATCGGCCACTCAACCAATCAACCAATCAATCAAACAACTAGTCATCTCATTATTTGAAGGAAGCACGCAATGAATACTTATTCACCAACCGAATACATCCCCACCGAAGGCCTGTTGATTCGCGTCGTGGATGACGGCAAAGTCGTCACACTGGACTACCAGGAAGCCACCGCCATCCACCAGCGTGCGCTGTGGTGGGGCACCGCAGTCGGTTACCGCGCCATGCAAATGGCGGCCAAAGCGCTCTCCAAAACGCAATTGTGGAGTCGCGATCATCTGGTGGTAGTCAGCGCTCATCCCGGCCCCGGCGTGCTCGATTCATTAAACTACGTGACCCGCTGCGCCGACAATGGCACGCTCACTGTGATGCAAAACGACCATTGCGTCAATCGCTGCAACAGTGAAATGAAATTTGAATGGTGGGTTTCCGATGGCGAACAAACCGCGCATGTGATGTTGCGCGAAGATTTTGTGCCATCTGAATTTTATGCCCTGATCGATCGCCGCGTGTACAGCGAAACCAAAGAAGCGGACGACAAATTATTTGAACTGTACAAAGTCAATTTGTCGTCACGCATCTGGGTTGGCTCGCTGGAAGAAAACTTTTCAGTAGAATATCTCCCGCCTTTGGCCAAAGGCCAAATCCCCACTCACGAGTGGAATGCAGCAAGCGCCTGAACCCTTATTATCCTCATGACCATCATTAAACGAATGGAGCCTAAAAATGAATCGAATCAACCTGCCCCGGCCTACCCGGACTACCCGAACTATTCTTAGCCTGCTCATCGGCGCATCACTTTCTCCCGTTTGCATGGCGGCAACCGATACAGGCACTGCCATCAGTCGTGCCGAGATCACCACGCCAGTCACCAGTTTTCCGAGCGATTTAGTCACCGGTGCCAACCAAACCCAATTAGCCAACTATGCTTGGCGTTTGTTTATTGCCGCCACGCAGCAAACAACGGCATCCCTGCTGCCAGGGGGCGGGGCCGGGCGCGGGGTGGGGGATGGAGTGCATAGCTTTATCAATACTGGTACCACCCCCGCTGTGGAAAACCCCTTGGTGTTTGAAAGCTTTTACCACCGTACCGAAGCCTTCCCGTTTTACACCGATGCCAAACCAGCATCACCCATTGGCCAATTACCCACTTATTACACGTTTTACAAACCACCTGCCGGGGTCACTCCGCAACCCACACCCGGTTGTACGCCCGTCGTTCCCGCGCCCAAAAATGGGCGTGTTCCTTGTACCTTTAGCGGGCAAAGCTATGTCAATCTGGATGAAACCAATCAAATTGGGCAAAATTTCTTGTATTTCAAAAACTCGAATGCGCCCAATTTTCCGGTTTTATTCATGGCCAAGGTGAATGCCCCCGAAGCCAACTATGCGTACAATTGGCCGTCCGCAAACGGCAGGCCCTCCAACACCAATTCTTTCTCATTCCCGCCCGGTGTGGTAGAAGTAAAAACCGCGTGGCGCAGAGTGCAAGACATTCCCGGTGGCGACCAGGGCAAATATCACCTCTCTACCGGGACTTACTATGTTTCCGATGAAACCGAGGCACCGATTCCGCATAGCGCCACCTTTGCCCTGATTGCGATTCACATTATTCAAAAAACCGTCAACTATCCGCAATTTATTTTTACCACGTTTGAGCATGTTGATGCGGTCACCCGCAATAGCAGTAATGTCATCACCGATCCGGCATATACCATCACCTATAACAACCTGTCTTACCAATCACCCAGCCAAAGCCCGCCTGCCGTAACGGCACTCGGTGCGTATTCCATTAATCGAGCAAACCAACCGGCGCAAAGCAATAAGCTGAGCACGTATACCTTGCCCGCAGCAGGGCAAATTGCCCCACAAGACCAAACCAAGGTCGTGGTGCAACCCAACACCATCGTGCGGGAAGTCAATGATGTGAACAACCAAGTCAATTCTTTAATAAAAAGTGTTTCCTCCAATAATATCTGGGCCAACTATCGGCTGAAAGGGGTGCAGGCCGTACCCACCAGCGATACCACCACCAGTAATTATTATTTGGCGAATATCGTGGTCGAAAGTAGTCGGCCCGGGATTCAATTATTCAGCGGTGTGCTGCTGTACGGTGGCGTCGGCCAACCCGGGAATCCAGACTCAAACAATTTGTATTTTGTGAATTGTCGCGGTCAAAAAGGCAGTTCCGAATGTATTTACCCGGAAGCGGCCTTGAATCCACCTGCCCCGGTCGTCACAACCTATAACAATGTGTCGATTCGGCCCCAATCCTCTGCGGCGGTGCCACCCCCCATGCATAGTATGGGAGGTTGCCAGGGCTGCCACGGTGCAGCCCAACAAGCAGGCGGCGATTTCAGCTTTTTATCCAGTGCCGTACTAGGTGGCGGCAAAAAAATCGATAGCGTGCCTGCGAGCAGCTTGCCCGCAGCGGCAAAGGCGCAGCATAACAAAAGGGCAGGACAAGACTCGAAGTTTTAAATGCCGCTTCGGTTGGCACAGCAACCAGGCTGTGCCAACTGTTCATTTCCCCAACCTGACCGAGATGCGCCATGAATGCCGAATTAAAGCTCGCACCTGAAGCCAGAATATATGTTTTGGAAGAAATCCAGTCTTTGACACTGGCCCTTGAGCAACCCTTGTATCGCAACTATCCGGGCATGAAGCTGGGCCAACGCGATCAGATTGAATTTTTCAGTCAACGGCTTGCGGTGCTCGCGGCCCAAGCCATTCACAGCCAAAATCCCCCCTGCCCGGATTGGGTGATTACCTCTCCGGCCTACCACCAATTGCCTTCCGCCGCCAATTTGTTGGCGCGCCAGGTCACACAATTATTGCAACGCCAGGGTTTGCCCGTGACCCTGGTGGAGATGCGCTTAAGCGGACAGCAAATGCCGATTCACAGCCAGGAAGAATTCAAGCGTATCCGCGATTACAGCAAAAACAGCTTGCAACAGCGCATTGAACAGCGCCAGCGCGAACAACTGCCATTAAATGCCGATGAACTAGCGGCGCAGTTTAAGAATCGCCCGGTATTGATCGTCAACGACATCAATGTGACGGGAACCCAGCAAAAATTTTTGCAACAAACCTTGGCGCAATTTCAAGCTTGTGCCTGCCACTGGCTCTACATCTTCAATGTCGAAAAAAACTTGGCCGCACAGCACCCCGAAGTGGAAAGCAGAATTAACAATAGCCAATTTAATGATCTGGAAAGCTATGCGCGGATTTTATCGGACCGCAAAACCCAACATACCGCAATCTGTATTTCGCGCCTGTTTGGGCTGGAGTTGGATGT
This sequence comes from Burkholderiaceae bacterium, assembly GCA_046597185.1. Classification (GTDB taxonomy): domain Bacteria; phylum Pseudomonadota; class Gammaproteobacteria; order Burkholderiales; family Burkholderiaceae_D; genus CAMBDR01. The sequence goes on from JBKJLF010000321.1 coordinate 3,971, forward strand.
GTTCCGACATCTGCTCACGCTGCTACCTGCGGGCGTGCCGCAACACCTGTACCAGATCATCCTGCGTGATTGCCGCTATAACAGTCCCTTGTTCCAGGAAAAAATGACGCTCCTGAGCCAAGCGCCACAGGCGGACACAGCCAGCCCCGGCCCCCAAATCACCGCCACACCGCATAGCACCAGGTACGCACTGGACTATCAAATTCCCTTAATCGATTTGCACCAAACCCGCAAACCGCATTTTCAGATTCCATTCGATGTCGAGTCACCCCTGTTTAACGAACCACTGGTCAATTTAAAAGACTACGACGTGCCATTTTTCTCCTGGTTTGCCGTCACCGATGGCAGCAACACCCCGTATTGCCAGCCGATTCCGGGTAGCCGCCCAGAGGGTTGGTTAAGAAAATCGGTGGCCGAGAAATTGGAGCGGGCCAATCGGCGGCTAGCGCCCTTTAACCGCGAGGTGATCGGACTCGATGCCTACCGCCCGATTGCCTGCCAATACGGTATATGGCATTTTTTCATCGATCAGGGACGCAAAAAAAACCCGCAGGCCAGTGCCGATGAATTGCGCCAATATGCCTTGCAATACGCACGTGACCCGCATATTTTTGACCCGAAAGAAAGCCGCAATACCCCAATTCACGCCACTGGTGCCGCGATTGACGTGGTACTACGCCAGCGTGACACCGGGCAATGGATGAATATGGGTTCTAAATTTGAAGAAATCACCGAGGTAAGCTCAACCGACTATTTTGAGCGCCAATTGCTGCAAGGCTTAATCGATACCGATGACGAGCGTTTGTGGAACCGCCGCCTGATGCATTGGGCCATGACCGCCGAAGGTTTTTTGAATGACCCGATTCTGTATTGGCATTACGACTGGGGCAACCAGATATGGATCAAGGTAAACAATGTGTTGAACCCGGATGCGCCCAAGGCGGCATGGTATGGGTATATTCCCCCGCCGCAATGGGGCGTAGCCGAAACACCGTTTCCTCCGGATCAGCAAAATACCGTTTGAACCCGTAAATCAAGTACACACTTTTTTGCAATACCTGCAACGCAGATCGTTCGTTCACTCATCAACCTGTCACACCCCACAAGGAGCTATGATGCCCGACTATTTTTTTATCACCAGCAAACTCAATGGCAACGTGTTAACCGTAGACGGTGCCAATCCGGCCCCCATCACCGCCATTGTTAGCGCCCCGCCCAATCCAGCCAGCCCGGACAACCAACTTTGGGAACGGGTGCCAACTGGCCCCTTTGATCAAGGTGGTGGACAAAGCCAATATTATTTGCGCTGTAAATTAAATGGCTTGGTGTTGGATATTACGGGCTCGAATCTCGCGCTGCGCACCCCGCTCATTACTTTTTCCATCAATTCCCCCGCATCGAATAATCAGATTTGGCAATTCATTGAAAGCGAGGTGGAAGGCGCGTTTTATATCACCAGCTTGTTGAATGGTTTTGTGGCCGACATTTACGGTAGTAACACTGCCACCGGCACACCGGTGATCAGCTTCTCGCAAAATGTGCCGACCAGCAATAATCAGTTATGGACGTTTGTTCCCAGCGCGTAAAATTTCTGCGGCGGCTTACCAATCAACCCACACTTTCAGATTCATTCAACGGAGCAAAGCATGGTATCAGAACTGGAACGCCCACCACGATTAAGTACCCGGTTAATGGCGTTAATCAAAGAAAAAAATAAAGCCGGCCTGGTCAAACCCGCTGATCCATTGACTCGCCTGGAAGGGGGCTTGGCAGTGCATTGCCGGGTCGATCTTGAGAACAAAAAAATTCTCGAAGTCGCCGCCATGGCCACCCTGTTCAAGGGTTATGAATCATTGTTACCGGGGCGCGACTTGCAGCAGGTGGGCATGGTCAGTTGCACCGCATCCGGCATTTGTGGCGGGGTACATGCTACCGCCTCGGCGCTGTGTCTGGAAATGGCGCTCGGGCTAACACCGCCACCATTGGGCATTGTGCTGCGCAATTTGCTGCTCAGTTGCCAATACCTGAACGACAATTGCATGCATTTGTTTGTGCTGGCCGGGCCAGACTATTCGCAACAAATAATTGAAGCCAGTAACCCGGAAATATGGCACAAAGCGCAGCACAGCGCGTGCCAATTTGCCACTATTCATGACTACCAGCGCATTGGCGATATTATGCGTGACCTGAACAAGGGCAGCGGCAAGTTGTATAAAGAAGCGCTCAAAATGGTCTCACTGGCGCGCCAGGCGTATACTTTGCTGGGTGGCAAATATCCGCATTCGGAATCGATTATTCCCGGTGGCGTCACGCTTTGTGTGGATGCCGAAAAACTCGCGCAATTTCACGCCATCTTGCAACCGTTTACCGAATACAGCCAAAAAACCGCCGCGCTTTGGGATGATATCTTCAATTTTATGTTATCCGCCAACCCGGCCTATGAAGACGTGGGGCGTTGCCCGGCATCCATGCTCGATTTTGGTCAATGGGATCACCCTGATTATTACGATGGGCGCTATCAAAACTGCGACGCCTGGGGTGAAAAACGCTGGTCTACCCCGGCGGCGGTGATCGATGGCAAACTGGCCTGTAGCCAACTGAGCTTGCTTAATGCCGGAATGGAAGAGTTTTTGGATTATTCCTGGCAATCGGCCCAGGTCATTGCCCCCGAAAAGCTGATCGGGCACGACCCGAATGGCAACCCGATTAGCGCATTCCATCCGTGGAATAAAAAAACCCGGATGCCCACAACATTCAGCCCGCAAGCGTATAGCTGGGGTTCCAGCTTGACCTGGCGCGGCCATGGGTTTGAAGTCGGTGCGTATGCACGCTTATACCTGACGGCGCTGGCGCAAAAAATTCCTGCCAGCGAATTTCTGCATGCCACGGGCAGCGCTTTGCATTTTGCCTTACCCACCAAGCCGGGCAAGCACATTGCACTGGAATGGAAGATACCCGCCATTTGGAACGCGTTTGAACGCAATCGGGCGCGTGCGTATGCGCTGGCGTTTAGCCTCTCTGTCACGCTGGAAAATATCGCCATGGCACAACGCTTTATCGCCAACGGCGAAACCCAGACCCATGTACCCCTATCAAGAGAGCGGACGGGCCAACAACTGGGGGTGGGCTTGTGGGGTGCGAGCCGGGGCTTTTTGGCGCATTGGGCGGTGATTGCCGATCAAGTGATTGATAACTACCAGATTGCGATCCCTTCCCGCGTGAATGTGGGTACCAGCACGCCCACAGGTGAATTGGGGCCACTGGAAAAGGCGCTGCTCAATACGCCCATCCTGGAAAGCCAATTTAACCATGCCCAGGACTTTAGCGCCATCGACATTCAACGTGCCATTCAAAGTTTTGATCCCTGTATGAACTGTAGTGCCCATGTATTACTAGACCCGGGCGATACGGTGCTGGTCAAAGTCATCGACACCAGTTTTCCAATGTAACACCCTTCAACCCTTAGTTTGACCCAACCTGAAGCAAACCTCACCAAGGAGAATTTTATGGCATCTCGCATCCACGGCCCCATCCCCGGCCTGTTTACGGCAAGCGCGCTTTGTCTGGCGGCATTGTCTTGCCTGCCTGTTATGGCAAGCAGTGCAGAACTATCCAAACCAGCGCAAGCGGCACTGACCCAACAAAAGTTCAAACCTCTGCGGCAGTTGCAAAAGAACGCACTGGCACCAGGCCATATTGCCTCGCCACGCGACGCCTACGAGGTTGCTTATGACCTGTATATTCGCTATACGGATGGCACCATTTATAACCCCACCACCAAACAATATGACCAGGTAAAGCTGCGGGCCTATCAGCAAAAGACCGATAAAGGCTGGGACGCCAAGCAAGCCAAGTCCGACGGGTCAGGCGCATTTGCCGCGCCGGCTGTGGTGATGGAACCGGGCCAGACCGTGCGCTTCAAGTTACATAACCAATTGCCAATCCAGGTGCCCACCAGCCTGACCCCGCCTGCGCTTTTGCCATCGGTTTTCTGTGACCCCACCTTGCCCAACGCACCCGGTTATTTTCAATGTTTTAATATAACCAATCTGCACTCGCATGGGCTATGGGTCTCACCGACTGGCAACAGCGACAACGTGCTGCTGTCGATCAATCCTTCGGTAAATTTTGAATATGAATATAATGTGCCGGTTACCCATCCGGCTGGCACGTTCTGGTATCACCCGCACGTACACGGCTCAACAGCCATGCAGGTGGCCAGTGGCATGACGGGCGCATTGATCGTGTATGGCGAGCGCGCCCCGACGGACACCATCAACGGCGACCTCGACACCTTGCTCAAACCGATGAGCCCGAAAGCGACTGCGGTGGATGAAGTTTTGATGTTCCAGCAAATTCCGTATGCCTGCGATGTAACATCCACATCGGGCGCATCGGGTGGCACGCCAGTCAACTGGAATTGCCAGACTGCGACCAACAAAGTCGGCGTGGTGGAAAATTTCAATCAAACCAACGGTTGGCCCAAATCAGGCCGTTTTACCTCGGTCAATGGGCAAGTGTTACCCACTTTCGAGCTCCAGGCAAATGCGGTACATCGCTGGCGTTTGATTGGTGCCGGCTTTGGTGCAACCATCGTGTTTCGGATCGGCAAAGCCAATAATCAGGAGGCACTGGCCAACTATATCAACCGCAATACCCCGGCCACGGCAATTGACCTCAATGCCGCTTGCACCGGGAGTGCCGGCTTCGATGTCACCCAATTTGAAGTGGCGAGCGACGGTTTGACCCACGCCCAGGCCATCGCCAAAACCAGCAACTACTTGCAGCCTGGCTACCGCAGCGACATTTTATTTACCTTACCCGAGTCTGGGCTTTACTGTGTGTATAGCCAAGCTGCCCCGGTTAGTGGCGTCGCGCAACCCGTTACCTTACTCGGTGTTGCCAACGCCACCCCGGCCAAATCCATCGTCGAAGGCTGCATGGATGGCAAGAATGGGCAAACCGTCTGTGTCAAGACCCAGTTGAAAAACGCCGCCTTGCAAGTGTACCCGGCAGGAACGGTACAAACCCAGGTTATCGCGGATTTAAATGTTGGCAACACCAATCCGATTCAGCTTAACAAGTTTGTGCCACACCGCCCGATCAGCGACGCCGAAATTGCGGCATCAGCACAACCGGTGATCCCTATCAAATTTAATTTTACGTCGCTGCCGCAAATCAATAATCAATCGTTTGATCCGAATGTGATTAATCAAACCATGATACTGGGCAAGGCACAGACCTGGAAACTATCGTCGGTGAATGGTAGCCATCCATTCCATATTCATGTCAATCCGTTTGAAATCGTCAAAATCACCTATAAAAATGGCGCAGCGCCCGATCCGCAATATGCTGGCATGGAAGGCACCTGGCGCGATACCGTGATGGTAACACCGGATGTGGATATTGAAGTTCGTACCCGCTATCAGCGTTACATCGGCCAATTCGTATTACATTGCCATATTTTGTCCCACGAAGACCAGGGCATGATGCAATACGTGCAGGTGGTACTGCCCGACGAAAACGGCCAACCTTCGAGCGGTGCGCATGGTGGCCATGGCGCACATAAATAAAGGTTTTGCCTAATCAGAATCAAGGTGGGGAAGGCGCGTCAGCGGATACTTTGGCTGGCGCGCAAAGCCGGCTTCACCGGGGTAGTCATCACCCCGGTAATGGCAATCCTGATATACATAGCGCACCAGTTCGTATTCATCCACATGCCTGAAGTCTGAGCGCAGCTTGAAATCGAGACGCTTGGCCTGTATCAGCGATTGCCAATGGGGGTCTTCGTTTTTGATGGCCACCAGATCGTCGTAGAGCAAACTGAATGCGTCAATTTTGGCCGATGCCGCATAATAGAACATGTCACAAAATTTAGGTTCTTCCTGTACAAAAAGGGTTTCGGCTTGCCATTTATGATAGCCTGCATAGAAATAATCCGGGTCGTAATTGGACAAGATCAAGTCTTTAAAAAATGCAATGTCAAAGCGTGCCAATATCACCCAGTCGTACACAAAACCGTGTTCCTGCTCCCAGGCACGCTTTAATTCCACGCTGGCCCGGGTAGAATACCAGCGACTGCGGTTAAAGTGCCGCACAATGTCGTGTTTGCCAAAGTCGATCTGGGGTTCAAACAAACAGGCTTTGGGCTGATAGTCGCGCCGGATCGCCGCCTCGTAATCAATGCTCCAGGAGTGGATAAACACATCAAACTGCGCGCCCTGATTGGCCGCAAATAAGCGCTTTTGGTAATACTCCAGCCCCAGTCGGTAATCCACGTCATGCGTCCAGATCCGGTCATCTTTATTGGTGTAGGCATTGCCGACCACACCGCACAGGCATAAGGCAATTTTCATGGCTGCAACTTCCTCTTCAAATGAGTGAATTGTCTGGCGTGCTCATTGGCGTGCTCATTGGCGGCAAACCAATCGGCAAACCCAGGGCCGCTTCCAGCATGGCATGCAAATCGCTGCTGTCACGCGCAATGTTGATGGCGTCACAACTGCGGTAGGGGTTGCTGCGGGCATAATCATTGACGATAATGCGCCGCCCATGCACCAGAGCATCGATCAACTGGTGATACTTGACGCCCACCCGCTCCAGTTGGGCGATGGTGATATCCCGGTAGTTGGGCGTGCGCGCAGTGATAATCACAATTTGCACCTTGCCCGTGTCATACAGCGCATTCAGGGCGGCGATGTTTTCGGCAATGCCTTCAGTCTCACCCCAGCCTGGCCGAGTATACCGACCCGAGTTGACTACCAGCGTACCATCAAGATCGACAAACAGGGTTGAATACTGGCGTTTGTAGTGATCCCACTCGCGCAGCGTGCCCCAATCCAGGTAGTCGGTGACAAAACGTCGGCGAAACACCACCCCGTCCAGCAACATGGCGTAAATCAAATGGGAAATATACAGATCAGTGTGATGCTGCAGGCGCTTGAAATAAGCCAGAAAACGCTGCGCATTGTCAAAGCTATAGCCACCGGCACAAAAGGTGCTGTTGATGATGCGCTTCTCGACGATATTGATCAAATGGCCGTCACCATTGATTTCGACATAGCTTTTATTGCGCGCATTGACTTGTTCCATCTGATGCAAATCAAAGCAGGACACCACGTTCTCCGGCGTGACACTGTCGGCAAAATAGTTGTCCGAGTCTTTGCAATAAATCGGCCCGTCAATATGGGCAATTTCTATCGCCCGGGCGATGGTTTCAGCCTGGTTACAAGTGGGCTGCTCCAGCAAGACAAATGCCAGTTTATCGGCCACACCCAGTGCCTCAAACTGGGCGCGCAAAGCCTGGCACATGCCAAAGCGCTGCTCGTGCTCCAGTAAGGCAATAATCGTGATGTGGTCAAACTGCGCCAGCGGCAAACCCTTGACCGCTTCCACCAGCATCATGTCGCCACGCGGATGGGTCAGCATCCATTTGGGTTGCATACCGGGAAAACGGCTGGAACGGCCAGCAATAGGAAGGAGTAGATGCATCGGTGGTCTTTATAACTTTTAAAAGCCCAGGGTCGCCAGGGCGTGGGTTAGCAAGTGGTGCACCCGTTGTGAGCGCTGAGACACTACCGCTTCAGCACTGACATAGGGTACGATGCGCAGCAAATTAATGGCTTCGATCAGGTCAAGCTGGCACATCCAGTCATGATGCCTGAAATGGGTCAGCAGAAAGCGATCCATATACGCCAGCACCGGTTCCAGCCGCGCGCGCTCAAACGACGCCTCGCTCAGGCACAAGGACCAATGAAAACGGGTATCCTGGCGCAGCTTGGCAATATCGAGCAGGGGCGACTCCAGGTAGCCATCGAGGAAATCAAACAGCGCGATCTGGCTTGCATCAAATGCCACCATCAGATTGGACAGGGTCAGGTCACCGTGCGCCTGGCCCACTGGCAACAGCAGGGGTGCTTGCAAGCGCTGGCGTACCCGCTGCAACGAAGCACGATAGCGCCCCAGTTGGCCCTGGGCCGAGAGTGCACACTCAATCGCATCGAGCTTGGTGGTGAAATGGGTGGTGGGCACCAACTGCAACGGTGAATTGGCCAGATTGGCGTTGATGTAAGCAATCAACAGGGCCATGGTTTGATCAATCTCCGGACGCGAGGCGCTCGCAAAAAAATCAAGGCAACTGGAAAACGACAAATATTCCATACGCACCAGATAAACGCCATCGTCGCACCAGCCCTGTTCATACAGTTCGGGAATACGGATAAAGCCCAGTTGGTTGTGGCACCGTGCCAGCTCCTGTTTTTGCATCTGGCTTTGCAGGCGTGCTGCACTCGCCCCGCCGGCACGTTTTTCCACACACACTTGTGCGCCAAATTTGGCGACCCGCAGAGAACAGCCGGAATAACCGAGTTGCGCCGCCAGTTGTGGCCCCGGCAAGCCAAGCCGGACAGGGTCAGGTTGCCGCTCCCTGACAGGTGCTGGTAATGCATTCGACAAGACCATGGACATCCCTTCCTCCCCTACCTGTAGCACAACGAGTCTTGCCAGATGACAAGTACCTCAAGTGTTTCACCACATCTACCCGCAATCTACAACATTCCGAATTGATAGTCCAACCTTTTTTGCATTAGGTGTGTCGCAAAATGCATCGCTCAGGTATCAAATTCAAAAAATATTGGCTACAACCAGGCAACTGTGCTACTTTACAGGATCAGCCCATTCATTGACCCGCAATACAAAAACTGATGCCAAACCTCATCCCCGCCCCGACATCTGCTGCGACCAGACTCGAATACCTGGCCCTGATGGAGCAAGGCAAATGGCAAGCGGCGCATCAGCTATTGCAAAGCAAAGGCGCACAAGTTGGTTTTGATCTGTTGTTGCGCCACTTTGTGCAATGTGACGCCAGCGGTTTTGAAGCACTAACCCTGACCCTGCATGACGAATTTTGTCAAGACGCCATGCAAGACAATACGACCCTTGAATTTTTATGGCTTAGCCTGTTGCAGCAAGCCGAGGATGCACGCGACGAGCGCTTGGCCCCGGTTTTTAATCGCCTGTTTTTAACCTTGGTGGCGCAAGATGCACGGCAATGCGCGATCCAATACGGGATGTTCCATACCGGCCAAACTGGTCTGCCTGATTTTCCCGATTGGCTGCCGATTTATGCCCTGGAGCAACAGCACCCTGAGCTACACCAGTTGCATTCATCCACCAATTTGCGCTTGCTGGCCCTGATTCATGACCTGAGCATTCTCAACCGCAGCAGTCAGGCCAAGTTTGGCTTAAGCCAAAGCAAGTACCCCGACCAATGGCAGATTCGGGCAGTAGGCGATATGCGCCACTGCGTCGAAATCGAAGTCAATTATTTCGCCTTGCTAACCCGGCTTGATAGTTGGAATGCCACTGCCAGTTTGGCCATCACGGACTTCATCAAATTCTTTACCAGCAAGGGCCACAGCGTAATCCCCCTGCACAAACATATTTTCTCCCCCGCTCCCAAGCATTCCGATGCGCGATGGTATTTAACCCAGCATACTCATGGTGCAGCGGCACCGAATCGCTGGCACTTCAAACAGACGCATATTTCCCGCTTCATGCAGGTGGACCAGCATGGCTATGCCGGTTTTTCGCAACTAGCACAAGATGGCATCTTCCGGCGCCACCTTGGTTCCAACGATCAATCCGGCACCACGATTGCAATTGAGGCCAGCAATTTGCGCGCTGCCTATGCCAGCGCAACCATGCCCAAGCTAAAGCAAAATACATGTGCGCTGCCAGCGACACAACACTATGCGCGCGTTATTTTTGCCACCATGCAAATTAGCACTGATCGGGTGATGCGGCTGGCGTATTTTGACAGTCTGCAAATGGTGCAATATTGCCTGCGCCACAAACGCAAGCGCGATTTGCTGATTGTGAAAAAACACCCACTCGACAATTCTGACCGAACTGCCCGGTTTTTGGCGGAAATTGCACAGGAAGATGGCGTCATGATTAGCGATGGTTCGATTTATTCACTATTTGCGCTGGCCGATCTGGTGGTCACCTGTAACTCTGGCACCGGGTTCGAGGCCCTGCTGTTTGGCAAGCCCGTCATTAGTTGTGGCCGCTGCGACTATCAACGCGCCACCGCATGCGCCACCGATGAAGCCAGCCTGGCGCGCTGGCTGCAAGCCGATGCCAGCGCCTTTGCAGAACAGGCCGTGCGCGAGCGTTTTGTTATCGATTATTGCAACGA
>JBKJLF010000555.1:0-4101 GCA_046597185.1 Burkholderiaceae bacterium
CCTCGCGACAACCCAAACGGCAACCTTGGCGGTACGAACCTTCAATCGTTACGCCTGTGGTTGCGCTTACTCTCGTGTACCACCCTGATCGAAACCGAAATCCGCGCGCGCCTGCGCAGCGAGTTTGACACCACGCTACCGCGTTTCGACTTAATGGCCCAACTCGAACGCCACCCGGAGGGCTTACGCATGGGCGAGTTGTCGAAACGGATGATGGTAACCGGTGCCAATATCACCGGCATTACCGACCAACTGGAACAAGAAAACCTGGTGCAACGGATTGCCGACAACACGGACCGACGCGTGTATTCAGTCAAACTCACGCCCCATGGTCGTGCCAGTTTTAGCGCCATGGCCGCACAACATGAAACCTGGGTCACCGAACTGTTTGGCGGTCTCTCGGGCGAACAAACATCGCAGCTATATGATTTGCTAGCCGCGCTCAAGCAAAGTGGGCAGCAGGCCAAGCTTGATCCCAAAACCGCGCCTAAGCCGGCCGCACCTAAGCCGGCCGCACCTAAGCTGGCCGCACCTAAGCTGGCCGCACCTAAGCCGGCCGCACCTCAGCAGGCCGCACCTAAGCCGGCCGCACCTATGCAGGCCGCACTCAACCCACTACGGAGCCTGTCATGAACTACCTTCCCGGCGTCAGCCACGAATTACCCGGCAACAATGAACCGCTGGCCGACTATAACGCGCGCCACTTCAGCTATAGCGCCAGCCAGGGCGTGGCCACCATTTGCCTGAACCGCCCGGAGCGCAAAAACCCGCTCACTTTTGAATCCTATGCCGAACTACGCGAATTGTTTCGCGCCATGGTGTATGCGCGTGATGTGCATGCAATTGTGCTCACGGGCGCGGGCGAGAACTTTTGTTCCGGCGGCGATGTGCATGAAATTATCGGCCCGCTGACCAAACTGGATATGCCCAGCCTGCTCAGCTTTACCCGCATGACGGGCGATTTGGTGAAAGCCATGCGCGCCTGCCCGCAACCGATTGTGGCAGCGGTGGATGGCGTGTGCGCTGGTGCCGGTGCCATCATGGCAATGGCGTCCGACATTCGCTATGGCACGGCACGCAGCAAAACCGCCTTCCTGTTCACCCGGGTAGGTCTGGCGGGCTGCGACATGGGGGCTTGCACCATTTTGCCGCGCATCATCGGCCAGGGACGCGCTTCAGACTTACTCTATTCCAGCCGCAGCATGAGTGGTGAAGAAGGTGAACGCTGGGGCTTTTTTAATCGTTTGAGTAGCCCCGAAGCGCTCGAATCCGAAGCCACGGCCTATGCCCAAATGCTGGCCAACGGCCCCACCTTCGCGCACAGCATGACCAAACGCATGCTGCATCAGGAATGGAATATGGGCGTGGATGAAGCGCTCGAATCCGAAGCCCAGGCCCAAGCCATTTGCATGATGAGTAATGATTTCCATCGCGCCTATCATGCTTTTGTGGCCAAACAAAAACCCGAATTTGAAGGAAATTAAGATGGCCGACCACAGTTATCTCGAATGGCCGTTTTTTGCCGATCAGCACCGCACCCTGCGTAAAAGTGTGGATGATTGGGCCAGCTCACAGGTTTGGCCCGCGCATGAACTGGATGTGGGTAACACCTGCATCGACCTGGTGCAAAGGCTGGGCGCAACCGGTTTTTTACGCTACGCGATTGCGGGGGTGGAATATGGCGGCCATGCCAATACCATTGATACGCGCAAGCTGTGTTTGATCCGCGAAACCCTGGCGCGCCATTCCGGCTTGGCTGACTTTGCCTTTGCCATGCAGGGTTTGGGTTCGGGCGCGATCAGTTTATTTGGTTCCGTTGCCCAGCGCGACGCCTATTTACCGCTGGTAGCCAATGGTGAATTAATTGCCGCCTTTGCCTTGTCGGAGCCGGAAGCGGGGTCCGATGTGGCGGCCATGCAATGCAGCGCCACGCTGGACGGTGAGCATTATGTGTTAAATGGGGAAAAAACCTGGATTTCGAATGGCGGCATCGCACACTTTTACGTGCTGTTTGCGCGCACCGGTGAAGCGCCGGGCGCGCGTGGCATTTCGGCCTTTATTGTGGATGCGGATACACCGGGCTTTTGCGTGGCCGAGCATATCCAGGTAATCGCCCCGCACCCGCTGGCGCGCCTGCGCTTGCGCGAGTGTCACGTACCCGTGAGCGCGCGCATAGGCGCAGCCGGGCAAGGGTTTAAAGTGGCCATGGCCACGCTGGACGTGTTTCGCACCTCGGTGGCAGCGGCAGCGCTGGGCTTTGCGCGCTGCGCCATGGACCAAGCCATGGCCCGCGCCATGAGCCGCAAAATGTTTGGCCAAACCCTGGCCGACTTTCAACTCACGCAAGCCAAGCTGGCGCAAATGGCCACCGGCATCGACAGCGCCGCGCTACTCACCTACCGCGCCGCGTGGATGCGTGACCAGGGTAAAAACGTCACCAAGGAAGCGGCCATGGCCAAGCTGACCGCCACTGAGAACGCGCAACAAATCATCGATGCGGCCTTGCAGATGTTTGGTGGCATGGGCGTGATGAGTGAAGTACCGGTGGAACGGCTGTACCGCGAAATTCGCTCCCTGCGCATTTATGAAGGCGCGAGCGAAGTGCAGCAATTGATTATTGCGCGCGAATTATTGAAAGCGGCGGCAACAAGCAATTCTACAATGGTGGCAGCGGCGAGCGCAGCGAAGGATGATGCATGATCTTCCGCGCCCCCATCCTGATCCGCTTTGCCCATTGCGACCCGGCCGGCATTGTCTTTTATCCGCGTTATTTTGAGATGTTAAACAGCGTGGTGGAAGACTGGTGCGCCCAGGGTTTAGGCATGGACTTTCGCGAAATGCACGTGGTGCGACAATTGGGTTTGCCGACCGTCCATTTGGAAACCGATTTTGTGCAAGTGAGCCAATTGGGTGATATGCTGGAGGCACAATTGCGCGTAGTGCGGCTGGGCTCCAGTTCAGTCGAACTGGCGGTCAGCCTGGTCGGCGCAAAGAAAATTTCACCGCAAAGTTCGGCGCAAAGTTCGACGCAAGACTCACAGCCCGATCTGCGCATAAAAATCAAACAAGTCTTGGTTTGGATGGATTTACAAAAGCACTGTGCCCTGCCGCTGCCAGATGAATTGCGCGCAAAAATGATGAAGTATATTGATTAATAAGTTGACGAACAAGGAAAGCATATGGATATCTTACACCCCCCCGGCTGGGCACGCCCACACGGTTATTCCAACGGCGTTGCAGCCAGCGGCCGCACCATCTTTGTCAGCGGCATGATAGGCTGGGATGGCGATTGTGTGTTCCACACCGATGATTTTGCTGGCCAAGCGCGCCAAGCCTTAAAAAATGTGGTGGCGGTGCTGGCCGAAGCGGGCGCGGGGCCAGAACACATTGTGCGCATGACCTGGTATGTGATCGATAAAAAAGAATACGTCGCGGCCTACAAACAAGTGGGCCAAGCCTACCGCGCCACCATTGGCACGCATTTCCCGGCGATGACGGCAGTACAAGTGGCAGGGCTGGTGGAAGACCGCGCCCGGGTGGAAATTGAGGTGACGGCAGTGTTGCCAGCGTAAGCCTGGCACTAAACCGCCTCATCCAAGCGCTCATGCGCCAACTCGCCCAGGCGGCGCAAGCCTTTTTCAATCCTTTCATCCCACGGATTACCGCAGTTAATTCGCAAATAATTACCAAACTTGCCGGATGCCGAAAACAATGCCCCCGGCATAAACGCAATCCCTTCTTTCAAGGCCTTGGCATGCAAATCAAAGGTGCAGCTTGGGTAGGGCAATTGCACCCAAATCACAAAACCGCCTTGTGGTTCAGAAATCGAGCAACTGTGCGGAAAGTAGCGCGTCACCGCATCCGACACCTGGGCAATGCGCTGCGACATGGTGCGCCGGATCATGCGCAAATGCGTCGTGTATTGGGAGCCGTCAATCAGATTCGCCAACACCGCCTGGTTATAGTGGCTGGCCTGGCCGCTGGCCAAGGCCTTGAGATAAATCATCTGATGCGAATGCTTACCCGCCATGATATAGCCCGCCGACATGGCCGAGGTGACGGTCTTGGAAAACGGCGAGGATAATAAGACATTGCGCTGCG
>JBKJLF010000658.1:0-3333 GCA_046597185.1 Burkholderiaceae bacterium
ACGGGTGGCACCGGCCCGGCGCGGCGCGATGTCACGCCCGAGGCCACGCAAGCGGTGGCCACGCGGGAGATGCCGGGTTTTGGCGAGCAAATGCGGCAAATCAGCCTGAAATTTGTGCCAACGGCGATTTTGTCGCGCCAACTGGGGGTGTTGCGTGAAATTGAAGGCCACGCCGCGCTGATTTTAAATTTGCCGGGCCAACCCAAGGCGATTAAAGAAACGCTGGAAGGTTTGAAAGATGCGGATGGCAAGCAACTGGTGCCCGGCATTTTTGCGGCGGTGCCGTATTGCATTGATTTGATTGGCGGCCCGTATATTGAAACCGAGCCAACGGTATGTGCGGCGTTTCGTCCCAAATCGGCGCAGCGGCCTGCCCACCAAGTGTCCGGATTGTAATCAATTTGAGAAACGAGACCCAGCCACCGTCATTCCCGCGCAGGCGGGAATCCAGTGCCAGCGCGGAGTACGACAGCCAACAATTCGCACAGCCGTGCGGCCCCAATTTTTGATGATTTTTCCGATGAGGACAACATGAGTCAATTGCAAGCAATTACCTTTGATACTGGCCCCAACCCCACTGCCTCGGTGATTTGGCTGCATGGCCTGGGCGCGGATGGCAACGATTTTGCGCCACTGGCGAGCGAGTTGGAATTGGGCGATATTGGCCCAATCCGTTTCATTTTTCCGCATGCGCCGGTGATGCCGGTGACGATCAACAATGGTTACATGATGCGCTCCTGGTACGACATCATGGAACTGGATTTGGTACGGCGTGAAGATGAAGCGGGCGTGCGCGCTTCGCAAGAGAAAATCGAAGCCATTATTGCGCAAGAGCGAGCGCGTGGTGTGGCAAGTAGCCGCATTGTACTGGCGGGTTTTTCGCAAGGCTGCGCCATGACCTTACATACTGGCTTGCGCCATCCTGAGCCGCTGGCGGGGCTGATGTGTTTATCGGGCTATGTACCGATCAGCCACACGCTGGCAGCAGAGAAGCATGCCGCCAATCACGCCACGCCGATTTTTATGGTGCATGGCCAATACGATGGCGTGATCCCGATCAGCCGCGCCCAACACTCGCGCGATTTGCTGCAAACTTTGGGCTACCAGGTTGAGTGGCATGAATATTCGATGGATCATTCGGTGAGTGATGATGAAATCCAGGATATTGCCGCCTGGCTGCGCCGGATTTTGGCGTAAATCATGGCTTAAAAAAATTACCCAATTGAAGGATTCCCATGAAGGTTTACCACTATTTCCGCAGCTCGGCATCATACCGGGTACGCATCGCCCTGAATCTGAAAAACCTCCCGCACGAATTGGTGCAAATTCATTTGATTAAGGAAGGCGGCGAGCAATTGCAAGCGGCCTACCGCGCCATTAACCCGGATGGTTTGGTGCCCGCCCTGGTGGAAGGCGAAGCGGAAGGTGACGCAAATGAGCAACATATTGTGAACCAGTCGCTAGCGATTATTGAATATCTGGATGAAACCCACCCCACCCCGCCGCTGCTGCCCGCCAATGCGCTGGATCGCGCGTATGTACGCGCGCTTGCGCTGCAAATTGCCTGCGACATCCACCCGCTCAACAATTTGCGCGTCTTGCGCTATTTGACCCATGATTTGAAGGTGGCGGAGGAAGACAAGAACGCTTGGTATCGGCATTGGTGCGAGCAAGGCTTGGGGGCGCTGGAAAAGACTTTGGCCAGTGATAAGCGGGTGGGCACGTTTTGCTATGGCGACACGCCCACTATGGCCGATTGCTGTTTGGTGCCGCAGGTGTATAACGCCTTGCGGTTGAAGTCGGATTTGTCGGGCATGCCGACTATTTTGCGCATTAATGCGGCCTGTTTGGCTTTGCCGGAATTTGCCAGGGCGGTGCCTGAGGCGCAGGCTGAGGCGGGGTGAGGCAAACAAAAATCAGGCCAAACAATGGTAGGGGCAACCAAGCACATGAATGCGCTTCTCAAGGGGCACGCGGCAATTGCCCAAAGTGATTGGCACATTCCGATTGCTGAGAACATGTTTTTCACACATCGGTTTTTGTAAATACCGCGACTTAATATTGCATTAAGAAAAAATTTCAAAGGAACCAATATGCTTCACATAGATAAAGAAGGCATTATCATTGACGACAACATTGAAAAAGCAATCAGTCCAATGATAGAGAATGGCGTGATGAAGACGGTATGTGGGATTATTGTCCATCAAACTGGCGCAGCAACAGCAAAATCAACATTCGAGAGTTATAAAATCGCGCACGCCGACGGCGCGCATTTTCTGATCGACAAAGATGGTACGATTTATCAGACCGCTTCAGTCTACCGCCAAACCACACACGTGGGCAAGCTTAGAAGCCGTTGCATGCTGGAATTAAGATGTTCGCCTGCTGAAGCAAAGCTGAACGCAAAATTCAATGCCCTTAAAGAGCATAATCGCGAAAAAGTAAAATCTGTCCCCGACACATTTCCATCAAATCAAGATAGTATCGGCATTGAATTGGTGGCCGCAGCAGTAAAGAGCGATTCAAAAAAGTCGATAGACTCGATCTATGAAACAGTAACACCTGAGCAAAACAATTCTTTACAGTGGCTTATTTCACAACTTAAGATCACACTAAACATCCCTGCGACTGAGATATTCCGCCACCCAACCGTCTCGTACAAAAACAAATCCGAAGCGAGTACCGCAAAATGGGAAAAATAGTACCTTTATTTGGCTACGCCCTACTGCCCCTGCTGTTGCTTCCCCTGGCAGGCATTTGTTTTGCACAAGACAAATGCACTAAACCAAGCGAATTCCAACCTGCACTATGCCAAATCAAGTTGCCCCGCATCACCGAGATAACCATTGACGAGAATGCTGCCCGGTCAGCCGCAGAAGATACCCAAACCAATTGCACCCGTTTCAAACTCACAAACAGCACCGTGCGGCGTTATTTCAACAAGGCATGGCAAATAAAGAACGAATCGGAGGCCCACCATAAGCTAACCTGGCTACCTTGTTATGCCAGTGGAACAATGCGCTTTGCCGATGGCAAAACTGCACATTGGGGCATTCGGGAAAGCCAAAATGGCTCACTCGTCTTCGATGGTTGTAAAAGCGAAATAGTTTTGTATTGCCCAACTTGCAAATTCAAACCATTTTTATGGTGAAACGCAACAGCGGCAGGAGCAACATTATTGATTTACCTTGGCATAGCGCAAAATTAAATCTAAACAATGTTGAGCATGCATTTGCAGTTTCAAACCACGCTCAACGGTAATTAAGTAAATCAGCAGAGCAAGATCTAATCGGCAAAAATGCCGTGGCACTGCTCAGGCTGCGCTTGGCAAAA
>JBKJLF010000803.1:0-11176 GCA_046597185.1 Burkholderiaceae bacterium
CCACGCCAATACCTACCAGGCGTTGCTTCCAGATGCGGTTGTCGGTGAGCAGAGTTTCATATTCATCGACATAGGTGGGAAAACGATTGCAAAAGTCTTCAATAAAGTCGAGCAAAGAGCCTTGGCGGCTGGCATTGAGTTCGGCAATCGCCTTGTCGCTACGCACGATGGACGGGCGATGTTGCGGCATTTGCTCGGGTAAATCGCGGTACACGCCACCGGGCCGATAATAGGCCGCATGCATGCGCGCGCCCGACACGGCTTCGTAGCAATCCATTAAATCTTCACGTTCGCGGAAGGCGTATAAAAACACCGTCATCGCGCCCACGTCCAGCGCATGCGCGCCAATCCACATCAGGTGATTCAGGATGCGGGTGATTTCGTCGAACAGCACGCGAATGTATTGCGCCCGCAGCGGCACTTCGACGCCCAGCATGCGCTCGATTGCCATCACGTAGGCATGCTCGTTACTCATCATGGAAACATAATCAAGCCGATCCATATACGGCACCGATTGCAGATAGGTTTTTTGCTCGGCCAGTTTTTCCGTGGCGCGGTGCAACAGGCCAATATGCGGATCAGCACGCTGCACGACTTCGCCGTCCAGCTCCAGCACCAGACGCAACACACCATGCGCAGCAGGGTGTTGTGGCCCAAAATTGAGGGTATAGTTTTTAATTTCAGCCATATTAATTCACCCCGTAAGATGGTTCGCGAATCACACGCGGCACATTTTCACGCGGGTCGATGGTGACGGGTTGATAGACGACACGTTTTTGATCAGCATCGTAACGCATTTCGACATAGCCGGAAACCGGGAAGTCTTTGCGGAAAGGATGGCCGATAAAACCGTAATCGGTCAGAATGCGACGCAAGTCGTTGTGGCCATCAAACAAAATACCCATCACATCAAAGGCTTCACGTTCGTACCAGTTGGCTGAAGGCCAAATATCGGTGACGGAGGCAACCATCGGCATCTCGTCATCAGGCGCGAATACGCGCACGCGCAAACGCCAATTATGTTGTATCGATAATAATTGAGAAACGGCTGCGAAGCGTGGGCCGTCGTAACTACCTTCGCCATAAGTTGAGTAATCGACACCACATAAATCGATCAATTCTTCAAAGCCCAGGGTGGAGGTATCGTGCAAGACACGCATGGCGCGCAGGTAGTGGTCGTGCTTGACCACCAAATTGAGCTCGCCAAACGCCAATTCCAGGCTATGCACCATATCGCCCAGTGCGTGATGCAGTGCCGCTTGCAGGGTTTCCATTTTTGTTGTCATAGATAACCCCCGTTAGCGCGCAATGGTATTGGTACGGCGGATTTTATTTTGCAATTGCAAAATACCGTAAATCAGGGCTTCAGCAGTCGGCGGGCAACCGGGCACATAGATATCGACCGGAACGATACGATCACAGCCGCGCACCACCGAGTAGGAATAATGATAATAGCCACCGCCATTGGCGCAAGACCCCATCGAAATCACCCAGCGCGGCTCGGACATTTGGTCGTACACCTTGCGCAAAGCGGGTGCCATCTTGTTGCACAGCGTGCCAGCCACAATCATCACGTCCGACTGCCGGGGTGAGGGGCGAAATACCACGCCAAAGCGATCCAGATCGTAACGCGAGGCACCTGCCTGCATCATTTCCACGGCGCAACAAGCCAAACCAAACGACATCGGCCATAAGGAGCCGGTACGTGTCCAGTTGATCAGCTTGTCGGCTGTGGTGGTGATAAAACCTTCGTTTAAAATGCCTTCAATTGACATGGTTCACTCCCAATCCAGGGCTCCTTTTTTCCAGATATACCAAAAGCCGACGGCGAATTCAATAATGAACACCAGCATGGTGATAAATCCGGCCCAACCCAAGTCGCGCATTGCTACTGCCCATGGGAAGAAGAATGCGGTTTCCAGATCAAACAAAATAAATAATATTGCCACCAGATAATAACGCACGTCAAACTTCATGCGCGCATCTTCGAAGGCTTCAAAGCCGCACTCGTAAGGCGAGACCTTGGCGGCGTCAGGTTTATGCGGAGCGATGACACGCCCCAACACTTGCGGCAAGACACCGACCACGATGCCGACCAGAAGAAATAAAAGAACGGGAAAATAATTTTCGAGGTTCACGATTGGAGTTTGGTAAGTTAAACGAGTCAAGAATCAATAACGGACTTGATTCCACCAATAATTCAAATAGCCTCTGATAATGTATTAACTGCGCGACTAAAAATGCGATTAATGACACAATTAAAAACGCGATTATCAACGACTATTTTTCCCCATAAAAAAGCCAGCGCTCAATATTGCTGGCTTCTACTAAAATCTTGGTGCCGACGGCGAGAGTCGAACTCGCACAGCTTTCGCCACCACCCCCTCAAGATGGCGTGTCTACCAATTTCACCACGTCGGCATAAGGGCTGTATTTTACCCTGATTTAGCGCTGCAACACAAATCCAACCCTGTTATTCGAGGAAAACTTTTGCATAAAACGCACAAACCCGGCGAACGACTTATTTGGGCACCTGATTCACAGGCGCGGGTGCCGGGGCTGGCGCAGCGGAAGCAGATGCCGCAGCAGTACTGGCCACGGCGCTGGCAGCCGCACTGACAGCGGCAGAGGCGCTGGCAGCAGGCACACTACCCGCCTTGGCTGACGCAGAAGCACTGGCTTTGGCTGGCAACGTCACGCTATCCAATACACCGCCTGTGCTATGGCGATTGGTCGCAATATACGCCAGCGCCAAAGTACAGGACATAAAAACCGCTGCCGCCACAGCCGTGGCCTTGGACAGAAAACTGGAAGACCCTGTCGCACCAAACAAACTACCGGAAGCACCCGAACCAAACGCCGCCCCCATATCAGCCCCCTTACCATGCTGCAACAACACGAGGCCAATAATAGCGAGGGAAGACACCACTTGAAGCACTACAATGATCGAATATAATGAGTTCATTGCCTAAATTCCAGTCCACTAAAAAATAAATAAAAAAATATGTAAAACCATTACAAAACAGGCTTACTTGAATTCTGTTGCTGCAATAATTGCCAAAAAGTCCGCCGCCTTGAGCGACGCACCACCAATCAAACCGCCGTCAATATCCGGCATCGCCAATAATTGCTGTGCATTATCGGGCTTCATGCTGCCGCCATATAAAATCGCCACCTGTGCCGCTGCCTCGGCATTGAATTGCGCCATTTGGGCGCGCAACATATGATGCACTTCCTGCGCCATCTCGGGCGTCGCGGTTTTACCGGTGCCGATGGCCCAAACTGGCTCGTAAGCCAACACCACATTCGACAATTCGTCAGAAGCCAAGGCCGCCAACAAGGCCGCGAGTTGTTCACTTACCACACTTTGGGTCTGCCCGGCCTCGCGTTCGGCCAAAGTTTCACCCACACAAACGATAGGCACCAAGCCCGCAGCCAACGCCTGCACCGCCTTGCGCGCCACCAAAGCACTACTTTCAGCATGATAGCCACGGCGCTCAGAGTGACCCACAATTACGTAGCGGCAAGCAAAATCTTGCAACATGCCCGCCGCCACCTCGCCCGTATACGCGCCTTCCGCCTGCGCTGACACGTCTTGCGCGCCCCACGCGATAGGGCTTTGATTGAGCATCTGCTGGCACTGCGCCAAATACGGTGCAGGCGCACAGACTGCGACTTGGCAGCGTGCGACTGAAGCGGCAACCACAGCGTGGGCTGCAAGGCCCGTTTTCAGGGCGGTTAGCAGCGCGCCATTGGCGGCTAGGCTACCGTTCATTTTCCAGTTACCGACAATTAATTTTTGGCGCATGGCAGTGTAGAATTTTAATAACCCGCTATTATAACGCAGGCGATGCATGCTGGTCAAATCCAAGCAGTGTCGGATTTATCTACTACCGTGATGATTACGCCGCCATCAAAGGTTCACACCCACCCATGCCTTCCGGCGCTAGGCTGATGACAACTAAGGTGCAGTTGAATTCAGTAACACGTTGGCGTTCCCAGGTTGTGGGCTAGTGCAGAAGTTACAGGCTGGTTTTGTTCGGGCACGCCCAACTTGGATGCTTAGTTGCAAGGTCGTGCCCAAAAGAAGCAAGCCGTAAGATTTCTGTTCGATAATAATTAGTGCAATACAATTTATTTCTAGGTATCACAACGCAGCAAAACCTGTGCCTCCACCAACCCCGCCACATACGTCACCACCTTACTTGCCACCTCATCCCCCGCCAGCAGCACGCCCAACTCCCAATTTCGGTTAAAGGCATCATCGGTCAGGTTTGCGCTGGAAATCAGCGCCTTATCATCCACCACCGCCACCTTGGCGTGCAATTTGCCAGGTCTACCTGCGGGATTGGTTTCGCGTTGTTCGGTCGGCCAATAATATATCTCGGCCTGATGCCGCACTTGCGCCGGAAATGCGCGTAGCGCGTCGATTGACAGTTGACCTTGCGAGCTATCTTCAAATTCCAGCACCATGCGCAGCCGCACGCCACGCCTGAGCGCGGCGCACAAGGCCAGGTTCAGGCGCGGCACCTTGTGCGCGGCAAAGGTTAGTATCAAAACTTCGTGCCGGGCTTCGGCCAGCAAATCGTATAAAACCTGATCGATGCGCCGCGCCGGAATGTGCAACTCAGGGGCCGGGCCGCTCCACAGTAATTCCACCTTGTGCGCGTTGGCTTGGCGGGTATGGGTGTGAAAACTCGCTTCCAGCATCCAAGAAATCGCGTCCCATGTCATCTGCGCGCCGCATTGCTGCAAAATCTCACGCAGCAGCGCCACATTGTCACCATTCACCGTTAGCGGTACCTGTTGTATGATGAATTCCACCTTGGCGCTGGGGTGCATGTCGCGCAGTACCTGGCACACTTCCAACAGCCACTCTAAAGGCGTGCGCTTGAGCAAGGCATCAAGCGTATGCAATAGCGCGGGCGTAAACATAGCGTGGCTCAATCAAAAAACGCGGTAGCGCGTTCGGCGAAGGTATCTACCAACACCGAGCGATCCAAGTAGCGGTTGCCCAACTCGCACGCGGTTTCTGGCGCAAATTGGCAGGCGTGGCAGCATGCCCTATGAATGCCGCGCCCGTTCATTTCCGGGCGATGGTCGGCGCATAGCGGGTCAGAGCCGCACAGGCGCATGCTCTCCAGCGCTTGTTGCATATGCCGCCCTAATGTGAGCGGGTCGCCCAAATCGACCAAGCCGCCCAGCGTGCCTTCGCTGTCGGGTACGGCGGTGTAGAGCAAAATCCCGGCCATTGGGCCGCCGGCTTCGTCGGGTGCACGTGAATACAGGCGCTCGCGCGCACTGGCCGCGTTATAGCCGCATTCGAGCGCGATCTGGCGCATCAGCGCGTGCGAGAGCGAATGCATCAACACCAGCCGGATACCGGGAAAATGTTCTTCAGGCGGCAATTGATTGCGGGTTTGCCGCCACGCGCAGTGTGCAGCCAAAAACTCTTGTTGCAGGCGCTACACTTGCGGTTTGGCTTGCCACGCCATTAAGGCGTCTTCTTTGATGCGCTGAACAATTGGATCAAACCTTTTAGTTTTTGCGGATGTTGGTGCAAAAAGCACAGATCTCCCTAGTCTTCTACATCTTTCAATTCGCGTCAACGATCCTCAAGCAAGCTTGTGGGTGTTGTCGATTGAAAAAAATCAGTCGGCAGCATTGCCAACCTTCAACCCCTCTTGCAGCATGGCCTGCACTTTCGCACTGGCTTCTGCTTTGATAACCAATCCATCATGATTAAAATCGAGTCCGGCATTTTGCAGGTAGCGCTTGGGGTGATCTAGATCATTTTTCGAGAATAATACAAAATCCGCTGGCTTGCCAACGGCTACGGGCCAGAGGATGGCCATATAGACATCTGTCAGCGTATGAAGCTTACCTTTGCTTGGTTTGAAATATTTGGCAACAAAATCAAGTTGTGCGACCGCTGTCATAGCAGCCAACTTCTCAGTGTTGGTTCCTAAGCCTTGCGCCGTTTGTGGCATAAATTGGATCAGCCCAACCGCACCACTACCCGCTTTATTCCGAATGGCAGGGCTAAAAGTTTGACCAGACTCAAAGGCGATGCAAGCCATTAAAAAATTGGGATCAGTTCCAAGATCAGCCGCAATCTTGCGTATCTTGTCACGAAACTCTTGTGTAACTTTTGTTCCCCATGCCAACATATATCCTCCGTAAATTTATTAAAGGGCTGGCCCAGTTTTAAAAGGTGCGGCTTATGCTTCCGGCTCACTCGACCAAGCCATCAAACCAGACAATAATTGCGTTGGCGTGGGCTTGCCAAGGTTCCGATCCGGTCACCTGAATGGCATCCCCAAATTTAGACCAATTCCCTAATGAGCAATGGATTATTTTGGAAACACCTTTTACACCCTTGCCGTTTGCCGCCAAAACAATTCCAATATGCCCATCGTGACTTTTACCATCGCTGCCTATGAAATCAGGGTAGACCAACATCGCGCCTGGCCTTGCACTTTCTAGCTGCGTAAAAAAGCCAGTGTTGGCTAAGCCATCCGAATGAATGCCAGTGCATTCAAACCACCCGCCATTAACCTTTTTATATAAGGGGTGATCCACCTTGCGGTTGGCACTAAAACGCAAACACCAATCGATATAACCACTGCAATCGTTTTGCGCTTTGGCAGGCCAAGAAGGGGCATCAAAAGAGGGCATCTTGCCTGGGCTTTTATAGCCGGTTTCTTTGCCCAATCCAGACTGGGCGCGGGTGATTAGTGTTGAAATGTTCATGTGATTTCCAATATCGTTTCTATGGTTAATAATGCTGCCTAAAATTAACTGTAGGTTGAATTAATTATATGTCAGTAAAAAATTCAAAGAGCAAGAACAAGATGATACTTTGGTTTGGTTAAGTCAATCATTTTCATGAATTGCCGGCTATTCATGTGGTGCAGTTACAAGAAAGCGTTTCAATAACAAACGAAGTTCGTTTGAGACATTAAGATAATCATCTGATGTAACGGTGCTATGGGCTGCCAAATAGCGATGACGCGGTAAAATTTTCATCAGATCAGCAAATTGGGTTTGATCGAGAAAACCAGTATCGAGGAGCCGCGTAAGATGCTCATCAGAAAAGCGTGGGACGGGCCTGATGCTTGAGATCGATGTTAGCGTGCCACCTACCTCGAAGCGATAACATTTGATGATATCTTTTTTTTCGGCGAATTCACCCACCATGTATTCAATGGTGACTTCCAGATCGCCATAATCGCAGTCGCAAGGTGCGCGGCTTGCTAACGGCGTGAGGACTTCCCTTGCTGAATATTCCAGGTAAACACTATCTTTTGCATTAATTGGAACTGGTTTTAAAAAGGTACCGCAATCGGCATTTGTCTCAATTTCTTTTTTATCGATAGAAATTTTCACGGTGCCTGGTGATGCGTAGCAACCAAAAGCGACATACATAGCATTGAATTTTTTGATTATTATTTGGGCATTGCCCACATGCAGGAAAAAGGCTGCGCGGAACGAAAAGCTTGCGCCATTTTCTTCTTTGGCCGGGCCTAAGAAAACATGATTTGTGTTCGCAGTAGGCTCTAGTACGAAATCTTGTGCTGATTGTGCGGTTGGCGGAATTCCTATAATGTACTTGCAAACGAAATGGCGAGAACCAGCGTAGGCCGGACTGGTTCTTGCCAAGGGTTTGCAAACTTCAACATGGTTGCCATCCAATGCAACTGGAACACAGCCTTGGACACCGGGGTTTGCGCTTGATTCATCGACTATAAGCCCGATAAGAGGTATCCCTTCTTTCTCATAGTACGCATGGGTTGCAAACTCGCGGTCGTTGACATGTGCTCTATACCAGTTGCCCAGATCCTGTAACTCTGCGTTATTAAAATTTAAAGCTTTTGTCATCTCGCTTGCACCGCGACCGCGAAACATTCTTATCGATTTATCTAGCGAAGCGCCGTTATGCGGGGTAGCAAAAAAAATCACGCCGCGCACATTGCGGTCTACACCAGCCCAATTTTTTTGTTCCTTAGTGGCAGCATGTTGCAATAATTTTTTGATCATCAAGCCGCCCAACGAATGCCCTATGAAAATGATTGGGCGTTCCCCTAGCCTATTTGATACAAGGTAATCCAGAAGCGAAACTGCACGTTCTGATAATCCAAAGCTTGCCCCTTTCCCCCACCAGTGAGTAGCCGCCGCCGGATAACCTAGTGTCCAAACGCACACTTTGGGAATATCTGCCGCCAGCCACAAAGGCCAGAATTCCTTGTCTTTATTTGTCCAAGTGTTACGGGCATCGCCACCCAAGCCATGAATGAAGACGACATCACCTACGAAGCCCGTTTGGGAATCAGCGGAAAGCTTATTAATACTTAATTCTTGATGCGCCATATTCAGCCTCTTTCTTTACCACCAGTTAACAACCTTGTGTATGAAATTGAGCATGTTGACTTTGTTGATTGTAAAAGTAAGGATCAGTATAGGTGAACAAGTTTGAGTTGGCAAATATTTTTTTGCGAAAGTGCTGGAAATTTCCTGCCGGCAACTTATTTTAACTACCGTTGTATTGCTCGCCCCTCGATCAACCCATCCAACTACGTCACCACCTTATGCGCTAACGCATCGTCCTCCAGTAGAAGCCCAGCTCCAAATTCCGGTTGAACGCATCATCGATCAAATCGGAGGCGGGCAACCAGGTCGGGCTGTCGCGCTTGATACGGGTCATGCGGATTTGCTCGATTTGCGTGGCATCGGCAAAATCGGCATTCGATTCGATCCGGGTAAAGCCCATCAGCGCACGTACTTCGCGGATGCGCTCGACCAAAATGGTATCTTCAAAAAACGATTCAAAGCCTTTTGGTGCGGCAATTTGGCGCAATTTAAAATCATCGTTTTCTTTGCTGGCATCAGGTTGCGAAAAGGCCAGCCATTCCGGCAACTTCAAATCGAGTGCAGCAGGCGCACCGCTGCCTGCGCGTTTGGCTTGAATCGCCTGCCAAATCGCCGCATCCTCCCAAGCGCTAAATAGTGGGATTAAGGCTTGCGACCACTTGCGCAAGTAGCGCAGCTCTCACCGCTCTCACCGCTCTCGAATAGAATTGTAACTATTCAAAATTTATGCTAGATTACATGTGGCGCTAGCGGCTGAGCTGATTTTCAGTAATTTATTTGATCTTGTTTTTGTTACAACCCTTGTCTCTCATAGGGCTGAGATGAGTGTGGCGATAAATTTGCTTTTAATTTAATATTTTCGTGGGAAAAAATTATGACTGACAAAGAAAATTCTCATCAAGGTACTATTGAGGAAATGCGATCTTCAGGTACGGAACCGACAAACTGGGTTCCGACTTGGGAGGTGCCTGCGATGATCAAAGGGGTGGAGTGGGCATGTAAAGGTGCGGAAAGGGTACGCGAATGGATTGATAAGGAAGGGCCACTCAGCGTACAAATTCTTGATAGCCGACCAATTGAAAACGAATATATGGTGCGATTCCAGCTTTGCAATCTTACCATTCATGGGATGTACATCATTTGCTTCGACCTCATCAATCCCGTATCGGAAAACTTAACTCTTACGTTCGATTTTGCTCAAGGAACCATCGGCATGGGCAGTACTAAAAAAGCGGTTAATCTGGGAGAGGATAAACTTCTTAAGCCTGGGCAGATGGCCGAAGCGGAAATTAGGTTTCCAATTCCTGCAAAAACCGTTGCCGAAACGGGATTAGTGGTGCCACCGTTGATGCTTGGCGAGGGCCGCATATCTTATTGGATGCTGGATAAGGGCAAATCATCTTGTTCGGAGAACAAGGTGCAATTTGCATTACGTATCAAAAAGTAGGTGGCAACCAACATCAAGCCCAAGCGTTCGATATCGACACCGACTGAAATCATATTCGTCGCCAGCACCACATCGTAGGGCTTGGGGCTGGGGCGCTCGCCTTTTTTACGCTCTTCTGCCCGTTGCGCCTCATGGGAATGGTCAAACACCACTTCCAGCCGTTCTAAAATGCGTGGAATGTCGGTGCCGGATTTACGTGAAGTCAATTCTTCCAGCACCAGATTGCGCCGCTTGGCTAAACCGCGTTGATCGACATCGCGCAGCCGCGCCGAAATATCGTCATCCACCAAGCGGCGCGTTCCTGCCAGTTCCCGTATCGAATTGAAATAACCGGTCACCGTCATCCACGGGTCAGCCAAGCGGTCATATTTTTGATACAGCAATTGCGCCGCGCCCATGTGCGCCACATAGCCACGGATCAGTGCAAACGGATAGCGCCTGCCAAAGGCGCAGATACCCAGATAGCGCCGCCCCGGCGTTTGTGGGGTGATGGGGCGTTGCAGCGCAAAAAAGCTGTCTTCAATGCTGCTGCCTTGCGGTGGAAACACTTCCAGCTTGCGCACAAACAACTTTTGTACTTGGTCTTGCGCCCGGCGGATGGTTGCGGTGGAGGCAATCACCTTGGGCCGTACCCATTGCCCATCGACCTCCCAGCCGCAGAGTTCATCAATCGCCGCCTCATACAGCCCCACCATCGAACCTAACGGGCCGCTAATCAAATGCAACTCATCTTGAATAATCAAATCAGGCGGGCGCAAAGGGCCATGCGCACGGTTTTTGCTGGCAGGCATGCCGCCGCGTGCCGGGTGGGTTTGGGCGTCGTCGATTTCAGGCGAGAGAAAGCCGTGGCGCGGGCATTCGCCATTGACTTTGCCAAACAACATTTGGGTTTCGCCCTTCCACGGTAATTGGGCAAATTTATCGACGGTGGCAATTAATAGCGAAGGCGGGCGGCGGTAGATTTCTTCATCCACCAACATCACGGGCACGCCTTCACGCGGTGATTTGGCGGCAGAAAATTCGCATTGGCCTAAGCTGTCGCCGCAATAGGTAACGCAGCGGCCTATGTCTTTGGGCGCATCGTACACCTGCACATGTTGCTCGCGTATCTCGCTACCGCACCATGGGCAAGAAGTTAATTGCAAGGGTGTGCCCGCTGGGCCGGGTCTGCCGCCGTGGCTTTTTTGCCGCAACACATTAGCTGCGGCATCGAGTGAATTGGGCGTAGTTTTATTACCGACCCTCAAGTTTAGACATTCGCCTCCCAATCCAACTACATGGTATCTCAGTGTCGATTTGAATCAGCAGGGTGGACAGGGCCAGCGCTGCCACTTTTGTGCCCACCCGGAGCGGTAGTAT
>JBKJLF010000016.1:0-9587 GCA_046597185.1 Burkholderiaceae bacterium
ATCGTAGCCGCGTGGGCTAAATGGCACCAAGGCCACAAGCTCCAGAAACGCTTTGACTGTCATGGTTCGCACAACTGTTAGCGTACAATGCCCCGGCGGGTCACCGTCGTATGCCAAAACCAAACCGTTCGGAATTGGATGACCCTGATCAATTCCCCACCAGTGCAATTTTTTCTGTTTGCTTTTATCAATGAGATTGCGCATCGTATCGTCTACCCGCACTAATCCAGCGGGTAATTGCTTTTCCAAGAATAAGGAAATGCCTTGGCCGGGTTGCACCACGAAATCGGTGGTTTGCGGTTCTTCGATGCGGCCCGGCATATTTTTTATTTTTAAATCAGCATACCGAAGATAATCCACACCCGGTTTCTGGGCCGCACCGCTGCGAAAGGTATCTATTGCCAAATCCACTTCGAGCGCCCAAAGGACAGTTCCTGGATTCGGAAACTTGGTCTCATTGCTTATCATATATTCACCCGCCAATTTAGTTTGATAAATTTTCTCATTACAAGTTACACTACACAAATATCATCAGCCGACAAATTGCCATTTTCCACCAATCCGCCTGCCCTGCGAACGGTACTGCCCCTATTTACATTACAAGTCGTCGTGTTGAACATGATCCCGATTTCACCATTTCCTTCTCACCACAGCTTCACCGCTAACGGTCACTACCGACTAATTTCTCGTAGGACGGCAAATTAAATCCGGCGGCCAACGCATGTAAATATTCATCACGAAGCGTAGCTAAGGCATTCGTATATAATTCCACGCATTGCTGCAAATCACAACGCTCCTCATCATTTGAACCCATATGCCGCAATTCTTCATCCATTTCACGAATTTTATGCGATAGGAGTGGGATGACTATCGATAGATTTTTTTCACTTATGGCCCGCATATTCACTTTTCTATTATTCAATTAACGAAAAACTGCAAAGTACCCCCGCTTGGGTTCAACTTTTATCGCTTTGATGCAAAACTTTGAGTGCTAGCTCATGTGCTGCCTGCCTAAAAACTTTTTCATTTTTTTCCAAACGCACCAATGCCGCTTCTATACTGGTAACTTCATCGCTTTGCTGTAAATTTTGATCATTCTTCTCCATCATCGCCTGCCTCCTTAAGTTCTTTTAATAAGCGGCGGTAGTCCAGTTCGGTCTGCGGGCCAAATAGCTTGGTTTCGCCATCCGTGAAGTCTTCTGTTGCGCCTTCCGGTTTATTGTAGACAACACCGCGCTTCGCCAGTGTCTGCATGGCTTTTGCGATGAGTTCCGCTGCCTCTTCTTCGGTCATGAGTGGGGTTTTATTTTTCATAATTCACCATAATTGATAGATGGGTCACTTTTCCCGCTTTATTTCGTTGTGGTGTATAGCCCATTTGTTGATATTTCTCGATCAGCGTGATATTCATTGGTTCGACCAGCCAAATTTCGTGGCTTCCGAGCAAACTGGCGTAGGCTGTTGCAGCATAAAATAACATGTTTAACACATTTCCACTTAATGGATTTTCATTTGGCTTTCTTGCGATGGTATGGATTTTCAGAATGACCTTATTCTTGGATGGTAAGCCATAACACAATGCGACAAGTTCACCGCTGGAAACCAGTGCGATATCAAAACGCTTCAGCAAATTG
Organism: Burkholderiaceae bacterium; assembly: GCA_046597185.1. Classification (GTDB taxonomy): domain Bacteria; phylum Pseudomonadota; class Gammaproteobacteria; order Burkholderiales; family Burkholderiaceae_D; genus CAMBDR01. Next base: position 1,635 of record JBKJLF010000016.1, read on the forward strand.
TACTGATGGTAGCGGTTGACCATATCAACCCACGACCAAATCGGACGCTTATGCTTGGCTTCCCATTGGTTTTGCCATTGATCAGCCCGAACCGCATCGTTATAAGTAGTTTCCCTAAACGTGACAGGGCTTGCGGGAAAAGCTCGCTGAGTAATGGTATACACCAAACCACGCAATTGACGATAGCGGGTTTCCACTTCGGAGAAGGTTCTTTTAGCCGGGTTTATTGTCATAAAAGTATAATTACATCCTGATTGTTTATTACTTAGTGCCTAAAATTACAAATATTTCTCTCGCTGCATCTGCCATGTGATTTTTCACCATTTGTTCAACACGTTGGCATGGAGGCCGTGACACCTTGCGCTTTCGTGCCCTCGTGGGCTTTCGGTACAGTTCCCCTATTACCCACTCCACGCTTGGGCGCGAAAAACGTGGTGCGTCCCCTAAAAAATATTGGCTATAAATCTGCGTTCTTAGCTATTGTTCCTTTTTGCTTACTTGCTAACCAACGCTTTGTACCGACTTAGAACATCCTCGTCTACCGAATTTGCTGGAATTTGCAGAATAAAGTCACTCTCAATCGCCACATCAAATCCACCCTTTGGGGGCCGGTAATCGGCCAACATCAAAAGTGAATCATTCACAATTCTATAGTTCTTTTGGGCGAGTGCAATGCGTATACGAACGCCTAATACTTGCCTGACCAATTCTCTTGTGGCAAGTGCCTTCTGGAGCGCCACTTCAATATATTGTGCAGCCCGGTCGAAATCTTCATCATGATAATGAAAGTGTTCTGCCAGGCCAAGCCATCCGTCTACTTGCTCTTGGTTAAGTGTAATTCGCTTACGTATTGCATCTTCAGCAAGCGGCAGTTTTCCAATAAAATGATAGTGATTCACCATCATGCCTAATACAAGATATTTTTGAGCCAAGTCTTCCGCAATTTCAAGCATATTACGTAACTCGGTTTCAACCGCTTCAAATTTTTTTCGGCGGTAAGCAATGGGAAGATTTAGATCAAACTGCCGCATTTTTTCGTAAAAATTCTGTTTCATAGGTTCACCCTGGCAACTCGTCAGGCGTCCAAACTGGTGGAGGATCCCCGGGCTTATTTTTCTTCATACAATGTGTATGCCTATCATTCGCCCGGCCCTGACATTGTTTCACCGCTCGCTCCCCCAGATTCCAATATTGGTCGCATGCCTCGTACTCCTTTTCCCAAGCGGCTAGGCACGCTTTTGCGCTAACTTTTACAGTACATATTTCAATAATTTTATCCACTAACCAATTGGGCAAAGGTTTTGGCAACTCTACCGGGTGCGTAGCATACCACCAAGCCACGCCGCCTGTGGCCAGTGCGAGTCCGCCGTACCAAACTACAAAAACTAACTTGCCAGTCGGGTCCGCAAAAGAGATCGGATTTCCGCCAACATAGGCGTAGGTATTAACCCCGCCTTTTAGCCCAATAGGATCAGATTGTAAATACCGCCCCGTCTGGCGATCATAATACCGATGCCAGTTGTAATGCAGGCCTGTCTCCTCATCTTCAACTTGCCCCGGCAATCTCAAATATGAACTGATAGTCGGATTAATAGTCGTAGCCGTCGGTGTCATAATTGTCGCATTTCCAAATGCATTATAACTAGCACTCCAGACTACGTTCCCCGCCTTATCCGTCGCTTCCAACGGTGTATTGAGATTATCATAATGGTAATATGCCACCACATCTTGTTCATTGCTATTCTTGGTTTTAATGAACAAAACCCCCGTTGTAAATGCTGCATTAGGCCTCACACCATATTGCGAGGTTATCTGCGGAAGCCCATTGACCGTGACAGTTTGATCAGAATTAAGCGTAATATTCTGCTGACTTTCCGCAATCAAACCTTCATCGGCATAAAGATACGTCATACGCTTGGCTTGAGCAAGTGGCGTACCATTCATGCCCCGGTATTGCTCCTTCCAAATCCGCCTATCCATCAGATCGTAACCATACCGCGCAATTAAATTGCCGCTACCATCCTTGACTTCACTCAAGCGATTTTGAATATCATGGATGAATTGCGTAACCTTATTGCCCGGTTCCGTCTTTTTGATCAAATTACCCGTGTCATCGTAATCGTAGGTTGTCGCATCCTGCCCGCTACCCCTTTGCTTCAAACGGTTGTTTTCATCATAAATCCAATCCCCATTCACGCGGCTATGGTTAGTGCGGTTGGCAACACCATCCAAAGTGAAGGTTTCGGTATCGACCCCGCCACCGCTATCAACCGCCGCTTTGGTTAAACGTATTTCATCGTCATAGGTGTAATTGCTGGCACTGCTGCTGTTTAGGGCCACATCATTGCGTTGGCTTTGCTTGAGTTCTTGCACCTTGCCATAGGTATTGGCAAGCGTCAGCACCGTTTGCTGACTAGGGCTTTTTACCTTCAAGCTGCTGAGGTTAAATAAGCCGTCGTAAGTCGTCTCTTTCGTGCTACCGCCCGGCAAGGTCGTTTTTAGCGGCGTCAACCATTGAAATTGGTTAACGCTTATTGTGCCCTCACCCGGAATGGTGACCGTTTCCAATTCGCCATGATTGGTATAGCTGTAATCAATTTTGGTATTATCCGGCCATAATAGGCTGGTTTTCTTGCCAGCTAGGCTATAGCCATAACCATAGCTCATCGTGTTACCTGCCGGGTAGGTAACCGTTTCACCCGTCTTGCGATTTGCTTCGTCATAAGCCAAGACAGCACTACTGCTTTGGCTACGCGTATGATCGGTATCACTCCATGCGACTAAATTACCAGCATCATCTAGGGAATAGCTCACGGTGCGCACCAATGTATTGGCCGCAGAATATTGCTTGATTTGGGTCAGGCGATTTGCATCATCGTAGGTGAACACGCCTTTGTTGCCATTTGGGTCGGTTTGGCTAGCCAATCGTCCTGCTGCATCATAATTTGAAACAATGGCTTGCCCAAGTGGCCGCACTTCTTTAGTTGCCCGATTATTGCGGTCATATTCATAGCGATGAGTATGGTTATTGGCATCCGTCACTTGCAGTAAATTACCGCGTGCATCGTAATCCAGCTTGGTTTTATTGTTTAAACGATCTGAGATGACGCTTCTTTGGCGCAAAGAATTATAGGCGACGCTAGTAGTCTTTCCGTAACCATCAACTTCATTCTTCATCAAGCCGCGTGGGTCATACGTCATGCTTGTGTTTTGCGTGGTTTGATCCGGTTTCACCAAGGTCGTACTAGTCAAGCGTTCCAATTGGTCGTAGCGGTTGCGCTGGGTATAAGTTGGATAAACCGTTTCAGTAGGCGAATACAAAGACCCCAGCGCACCAGTGCTAGTCCCATCAGGAACGCGATAACTGTGTTGCGTAGTATTGCTAAGTGCATCTGCCTGCTTGGTAATTTCCAGAAAATTGTCATACTCAAAATCTTGCCTACGCCCGTCTTCATCGGTGGAATTAACCAACAACCCTTCCGCGTTGTATTCCATCTTGTACACGCCAGTCACCGCATTGGTGGTGTCTTTACGCCGATTCATCGCGTCATACCGATAAGCCATCGTCTTGCTACGCGCATCCGTCGCACCACTGCGATTGCCCACCTTGTCATACGTATAACTACGCTTATGGTTCAACGCATCGGTCATGCTCAACAAATTCCCAGCCGCATCCAAGATATAGCGCGTGGTGTGGTTCAACGGATCAGTCATGCTAACCATATTGCCCGCCCGGTCATACTGCACACGCCAATCAAAATTTTCTGCATCAACCAGATGATTCACTTGCCCCTGCGCATCGTATTCCATGCTAACCACCGCATCTGGCGTCACGGTGCCATTCACTTCCGTGCGGCCCTTGCGCGTTACCTTGGTCAACTGCCCCAAGCTATTGCGCTCATATTCCGTTACACGCTGCTCCGGCAGCTCAAACGCTTCAACCATTTTCAGCAAATTGCCCTTGGTATCGTATTGGTACTGCGTCTTAACACCAATTTCATCAATCGCTTCCGTCATCTGCAAATGCAAGGTCGAATAGGCGAAGCGTTGTACCGTGCTGTCTGCCTTGTTAACCGCCACCGCCTGATCAAATTCATTGCGCGTGGTCTTGGTCGCAAACCCGCGTGCATTGGTGCTGGTCGTGACCCGCGCCCCAGTGTCGTACTTCACCTCTTCTTCTATCCGCCCATTCACAATCCGCCGTACCAACTTAGACACCCGGTTATGCGTATAGTCTTCCACCCGCCGCCCCGCCGCCGTCACTGGCCCGGTAATTTTGCTGATAAATTGCTTATTAACATCGTCATAATCAAACACGTAATCGGTTACGCCGCCATCGGCTGCAATGCGCTGCTTTACAATGCCGTGGTTGTACGCCAGCTTGGTTTCATGCGCTTCCTGATCGGTGATTTTGGTGATGTGGTTGCCCACGTCGTACTCATATTTCGTAACGTAACCACGCACATCGGTCACTTGCGTCAAGCGGTTTCTGTCGTCATAGGCATATTTGACCGAGCGCGCTGGCAAGTCTTGCGTTAGCCCGGCAATCGGGTAATCCCGCACTTCGGTCAACAGCGCACCGGTATAGTGCAGCGTAAATAAGACTCGGCCATTGCTATCGACCACGCTGCGCAACATGCCATCGGTATCGCGCACCAGCCAGATGGTGTTGTTATTTCGGTCACCCCTAGCCACCATCTGGCCCTGGGTGTTGTACTCAACCCAGTCGCCGTTGCGATCTTGCCAGCGAAAGCCTTTGGCATTGGTTTGCGAGGCCAAACTGGCCTTGCCCGTGCTTAAGTTGGCATAGGCCGCTGTGTTGCTGACTGGCGGCAATTGCTGCACCGCACGCTTTTCCAAGATGGTGCGGTTATTGAAGCTGTAACGCCCTTCGTCACCCAAATACAGTTCATTGATGCGGCGCAAACCTTCGGTTTCTTGCACACTGCCGCCGCCACGACTATTGCCCGCACACAGGGTGGCATAATCCACATTCACCCTGACCGCCGGCGGATAGTCGGCACTGGCTTCGCCCATCACCCGATTAAAAGGTGTGGTGCGGGCCGCTAACATCGGCCCAGCGTCGGGAACGCCATCAATCACAGCAGACCCGGTTGACGGCTGCCAATCTTCATCCACCAACACCCAACAGCCAGAATCGGTGCCGCCACTGCCGCTGGAAGCACTTATGCCGCCAGCACTGCCGCCGCTGGTGGTATCTGCGCTTTGGCTGCCCGTTAGGTTTTTCCAGCTTTGCGACAAGCTTTCCCACTGCGAATTAAAGGTCCACTCCTGCCCGTCCCACGTGCGCGCCCAGCGCACCGGGCCTGCGGTGGTTTGCACCATCATGTCTTCTTGCCTGACGGTGATGTAGCCGTTCGGCAGCCAGACTTGCACGCTGTCGCGCACGCTCTGGGCCTGCGCCCCAAGCGCAAACATGAGGCCAAACAAAACCTGCCAGCCGAACCGATGCAGACGAAACTGGGAGCGCATTTTATGCATAAATACCACCGATAAAAAATTGGTCATAGTCGTTTTCATTGTTGGGGTTGACATGTTTTGCATTCGCCTTTGGGAATGTACACGCATTTCTCGCCCGGCAAGCGAACCGTGGTGCTCGGTGCTGCACCACCGATGCCGCCCCCACCGCCACCAAAGCCACCACCGCCACCGCCGCCTGCACCGCCGCTGCCGCCGCCGCCACAACTACTATTGCTGCGTGAAAAATACGAGGTGGACGTACCGCAGGTGGTGATATTGCCATTAGCGCAAGAATATTCGCAATCCACAGCAAAGCGGTTGCTGTAGCTATAACATCCGCCACCGGAAGAATTGCCGCTGCTGCCCTCCAACGATTGCAAGGCCACTACCCGATACGGTATGGTCACCCGCTGCTTGGCGGCTAACGTGCCGGGCACTTCCACCAAATATTCAAAGCGGAAGAAGGCGTCATTCGTGGGCAAGCGCTGTTTCACCTTGTCAGCCCGGATCAAACCGTGGTTGGTCAGTACCAATTCGCCATAATACACATCGCCCACATTCATCTTAGGCAGGTTGACGCTGGCCGGTTGCATGACCACCACCGCCGCTGGCACATCGGTTTCAAAGGTGGCGTTGAGGGTGATTTCATAGCGGTCTTGAATTGTCACCTCGCGCACGCTCCATTCCACGGTGATGAGGTTGTAATCCAAGAATATGGGCTGGTTTATACTCACGCCCGGCTTGATGATGAGGCGGCCACCAATTTCTTGATGGTTGCTGGCCTTAGCGCGGAACTTGTAGCGCCCGGCGGGCAAGTTTTGGAACAACGCTTCACCGAAGGCATCGGTGTTTAGCTCTTGACTGACGGTCGCCACTTCTTCATTTTGCACGGTAATGTTGGCGTTCGCCAAGCCGGGAATCAGGCCGCCATTCTTGTCGGGCCTAGCGGTGTAAATATCGGACGCCTTAAACAGCACGCTGCCCTGCCCGCTTTGGGTGACGCTGGCGTACACGTTCACGCTTTGGCTAGGCACGTTGTCGCCGCGCACGTTGAGTTTCAGCTCGACCACGCCTTCCTGCACGCCCTCGGGCGGCGCGAAGGATAAGTCCACTGAGCGGGCAGCTCCTACCGCCAAGGTGCCGTTGGCTTGGCTGGCAATGCTGGCCCAACTTGGGGCCGGGCTGCCGTTGGCCTTGGTGAGGGTAAATTCCAGATTCAACGCTTCCTTCAAACCATTGTTTTTGAAGCTGACCGTTTCAATCTGGCTACTACCAATCGCCAAACCCGTTTCCACTATATTGGGCGAACTGACCAGATACGGGCTGGCGTCCGACAGGCTGTAGTTGATGCGCACCTGCCCCAAGGGGGTGATGGCATGCTCGTCGCTAGTGATGTCCAGAATCAGGCTGCCGGACGGTAAAGCGTCGTTGCTAGAATGAAATACCACCGGCACCGCAACGCTTTGCCGCGACGCCAAGGTAACCGGCGATGGCAAATCAAGGCTAATGCCTGCCGGGACATGCCCACCCAACTGGCTGGCGTCGTTCAAGCTCAGGCGCAGGTTGCTGGCGGCAGTACCTACCCCGGCCTGCGCTACCAACGGAATGGTGAACGGCACGTTTTTGGGCAGATCAAGCTTATACGGCGTCGGGCCAACCGTAACGCGGTTGATGATGAAGCCTTTCTGCTCTGGCCGGTCGGTAATGTCGGGGTGTACCGCACTGACGCGATAGTTGCCGCTATCTTGCAAAGTGGGCTTGAAGCGGTAGTTGAAGTTGCCGCTACTGTCGCTGACGACGCTTAAATTACGCTCGAAGCCTTGCTGGTTGAGGATGAGCTTTAGGCGCGTGTTGGGTAAGGGTGTGGCGCTCAGGCGCTCCAGCGCGCGACCGCTAATGATGACATCGACATCGCCAAACGAGCTGGTCGGTTCGACGTTGTTGACTTCACCATAATAGGCGGTGTCGAGCAGCGACACCGCACGCTCCGAACCGCGCCCGGTGATTTGCACTTCGTCGTCTTGGCCGCTGTGGTAGCGCAGCTTGTCCACTTCTAGCCGCACGCGGATGTTGTTGGGGCTGGCGGCGGGCACATGCAGGCTGAATTCATCCGACACATAGTTGCTGCCAGGGGCAATCCGGGCCACGGTCAGGCCGTTTGCCAGCGTCACCACATTCGCGCCCAGCGCTTGTTTGTAGGGTTGCGTAGACAATACGTTGCCGTCGCTGTCGAGCAGTTTGAAGCGCAGTTCGCTCGAATCGCCCGCACCATTGCTGGTGGCGGTGAGCAGTTCGAGTTCGACTTCGCTGGTGTTTTCAATGCTCAGCTTGAGCTTGCCGCTGGCACCTCGGGTAAAGTCATTGGTGCTCAGACTCACTACCAGCGCGCCCTCGTTCACTTCCAGCGCTTGCTGCCGCACAATGCGCACCAGTTCCGCTTCGCCCGACGCAATTTCGACGCCGACATCGGCC
>JBKJLF010000025.1:0-10801 GCA_046597185.1 Burkholderiaceae bacterium
CACCGATGCGCTGGGCCAACAAACTCGCTTCACCTATACCGCAACGGGCGAACAAAGCAGCATCACCGAACCCGATGGCGAGCAAGAACAATTCACCTATGATGCGCTGGGTTTGCTACGCACGCACACCAACGCGCGCGGGCAAACCCGCACGTGGGCGCGTAACGCACGCGGGCAGGTTACGCACGAGGTAAATTTTGCCCAGCGTAGCCAGCAATGCCGCTATGACGCGCATGGCCGCCTGCTGGAACTGCTCAACGGCAACGGCGCGGCGTACCGCTTTGAATATGATGCGGCAGACCGGGTGCAGCGGCAAACCAATGTGGATGACATTCAAACCGAATACGGTTTTGACCTGCGTGGCGAGTTGGCGCAAATTGTTGTTACCGGCACCAGCATCACAGGCCAGGTCGAACAACGCATCACCAAGCTTGAACACGACAACGCAGGCCGCCTGCTCGCACGCCACAACCAAAGCGCCAGCACTTTCTACCAATATGACCCGGTGGATCGGCTGCTATGCGCCACGCGCCAGCCCACACCTACGGGCGTAGCGCAAGGCATTGCACCGGACACGCTCAATTTTACCTATGACAAGGCTGGCCAACTGATCAAAGAAGAAGGCGCGCATGGCACAATCAGTTATGAACTGGATGAACTGGGCAATGTAAGCCAAATGGCCCTGCCGCATGGCCAAAGCATGGGCTTTTTGCGCTACGGCAGCGGCCACACGCACCAAATTCGCTTGGGCGACAAGGTGATTTGCGATATCGAACGTGACGATTTACATCGCGAGATAATGCGCACCCAAGGCCGCCTGACCGCACGTTTCGGTTTTGACGCCAGAGGCCGCCGCACCTGGCAAAATGTCTGCCAAAATGGTCAAAACCAAACCCAACTGGCGCGCAATTACAGCTACGGCCTGCAAAACGAATTGCGCAACAAGGGCGATCAGTTGCGCGGCACGACAGCCTACCAATACGACCCCGAAGGGCGGCTACTGGAGGGCTCCACCGCAGACCAAAGGCACGAGCAATTCGGCTGGGACGATGCCGACAATCTGCAAACGCGTTATCAAGGCTACGTCAGCAACGGTGCGCTGAAAAATAACCGCCTCATGGTATGGCAAGACATCCGCTACAGTTACGATGCTTTTGGCAACGTACAAACCAAGCTCAAAGGCAACTGGCAAGAGCAGTATTTTACCTATGATGCCGACAACCGTTTGCTGCAAATAATCGGCAACACGGAACATGGCCAATCCACCACCCGCTTCCATTACGATGCCTTGGGCCGGCGCATTGCCAAGCAAGTGATCCAGCCCGGTAATTTACGGCCAGAAAGCATCGAAGCAACCCGCTTCATCTGGCAAGGCATGCGCATGGCGCAGGAAATTCAGGCTGATCAAATTAGCACCTATGTTTATGACCCTGACGCCGAATATTCACCTCTGGCGCGGCTGGATCACAAGCTGAATGCCGACGGCAGCATTAACGACGACATCAGCCCCACGCTGTACTACTTCCACACCGACCAAATCGGCACGCCACTGGAAATGACGCAGGAAGATGGTTCGCTGGTGTGGGCAGGGGATTACAGCACCTGGGGCAAAGTCAGTTGGCAACACCCGGAAGCGGCACCGCTGATGCAAAAGCGTATCAAGCAAAATTTACGCTATGCAGGGCAATATGCGGATGACAGCACCGGGTTGCATTACAATACGTTTCGGTTTTATGACCCGGATATTGGCAGGTTTATTTCGCAAGACCCGATTGGGTTGACGGGTGGGATGAATTTGTATCAGTATGCGCCGAATCCGGTTTCATGGATTGATCCGTTGGGGTGGATTACTGTGTATCATTACACAGGCCAATCGGGTTATAACGCAATTTCATCTCAGAAACCGTTTGATTTTAGAGCATCTACGCCAGGAAAAGGGCACCCAACAGGGGTCTATGTGACGACAAAGTCACCAGAAGAATTAGCGAAAACACCGAATGGCTACAAGAAATTGGGCTTGACTGGCGAAAAGTCATCACATTTTTTTGAAATTAAGAATGTTGATCCGGCGAAACTGAAAAAAATTAAAGGTGATCGAAATAAATTTGTAGCCTTTTTTCCAGAGGACACGAAAGTTCAACGAAGTGACGTGTCAAGACACGGAAAGACACCAGGGAGATGTTGATATGGATATAACAGGATCGGATTACACTTATTTGGCAAATATCGCACCGGCGCAAGTGGAGCTTCTATTCTCAAAGAAGGTTACAGAGCTTTGGATAACGCCATTTATTGACGTATTTGATAGGACAAGCGACCACCTGGAGCTTTTTTTCGGCAAAGATGTAGAAATGAGTCATTTTCAAGATGAAAATGGCTTTGTTTTGAATGAAGAGGGGCAGGGATGTTTTATGCTTTGTGCTAGACAATTTTCATTCCTTCAATGCGATGTAACAACATTTAATATCACTTCGCCCGATGACGTAAAGGGGATGGACCCGTATGATTCAAAATTGTTTCTGGCTGATATATGGGAATACACGCTGGTTTTGCCTACGCTCATAGAAGAAAGTCCATTTTCACAAAAGATTCATGATTATTTAATGGGTGCGATTTCAGAAGCATACAAATTAGGCCAACCATAGACTAATCTCCCCCTCAGCCAACCCACTTCGCAATTAGTTGAAAGCGACCAGGCGGCGCAGGCATTGTTGCACCAAGGTGCTGCGCTGGCACCCGCCATTAATGCGTTGGCGATTGAATGACCCGCTTACTCGTTATCCGCCAAATGCCTTGGCAAAGTCTTGCCACACCGTTTGATACGGCCACTTGGGTTTCTTCGTGTTTGCTAACCTGTTGCGGTAGAATGGCCGTTTCATTCACTCTTTGGTAAAACAACATGACTTCATTTGCAGATCGTTTAAAAATTGAACGCAAACGCCTGAATAAAACGCAAGCAGAATTGAGTGAGCTGGCTGGCGTTACCAAAAACGCGCAGATCTATTACGAAGAGGGTACAACCGAGCCAAGTTCTGGTTACTTGTTGAAGCTGGTTGATGTCGGGGTAGATATGAACTACCTGTTTCATGGCGAATACAGGTTGCCTGCCGAATCAGAACCGTTGCGTGAATTGCTGCATGTCTTGAACCAGTTGACGCCGCCACAGCAGGCGCTTGGGTTCGCGATGCTTAATATGCTTCAGCATACCGGCAAGCAAGTGGACGAGTTGAAGCAAGCGGATGTGATGTGGCGCGCTTCACGGGTATTTACGCATTTTATTCAAATGGGGTCGCGGGGCAGGGCCGTGGTGGAATGTTCTGTCGATGGTTTAAAAGATGATCGGGACGAGGAAGTAGTGAATAAATAATTGCAGTAGCGAAAGAAACTGCATCGCAGTAAAAACGCCTGCTTATTTCAATCACGAAGGAATCAAATGATGTTGCGTATGTTAATTGCCATTGTTTTGGGAATGGTTGTTCTGGCCAATGCTCAGCCAGCCCAAGCGGCGCAAGTACAAGTGGCAGTGGCGGCCAATTTTGCTGCACCCATGCAATTGATTGCCGCCGAATTTGAAAAAGACACGGGCCACCATGCCTTGTTGGCTGTCGGGGCCAGCGGGAAATTTTATGCCCAAATCAAAAATGGTGCACCGTTTGAGGTGCTTTTGTCGGCGGACACAGCGATTCCGGCCCGGCTGGAGGCGGAAGGGGCCGCCGTGGCAGGAACCCGTTTCACTTATGCAACAGGCAAACTGGTGTTATGGAGCAGCCAGCCGGGCCTCGTGGATGAGGCTGGTCGGGTGTTGGAAATCGGCAAATTTACGCATCTGGCGATCGCCAACCCCAAAACCGCGCCCTATGGCGCGCCGGCCATGGAGGTATTGCGCGCGCGTGGGCAGAGCCAAGCCTGGGCTGGCAAAATCGTACAGGCTGAGAATGTGGCGCAAGCCTGGCAATTTGTTGCAACCGGCAATGCCCAACTCGGCTTTGTGGCGCTTTCTTACCTAATCAAGGATGGCAAGCAGGTGCCGGGGTCGGCCTGGATCGTGCCAGCGTCGCTTTACCATCCGCTCAAGCAAGATGCGGTATTGCTCAAGCCCGGTAAAAATAACCCGGCGGCGAGCGCTTTGCTGCGGTATTTGCAATCAGAAAAAATAAAAACGCTGATACGCAGCAACGGCTATGAATTATAAACATACTATAAACGGGTAATCTCCGTGCAATCATGTATAATCACCGTGACCAAATGCACTTTTTGTCATCGGATGTTATTGCCTGTCATCGACTGTGTTGGCTTTGACCGGGCAACCTTCTTATAGTCGAACCATTGGCATTGGTTGGCTATTTCCTCGCATTTGAATTTCTGTATTGTGTTTGCTGCGTTTGCTGTTTTAGTGCTGATTTGACAGGAGGGTAAATCATGTTGCAAGATCAAGATCCGATTAGTCCGCCCAATGGCAGCGGCCACGTTATCGCTTGGGATGGTATCGTTGAACCCATGTTAGCCTCTACCACAACGGGCCACGATGCGCCAGAAAACACCAGTTCGGAAAAGAATAACCTGATGCAAGCCATTAGCTTGTATTTATCACAGCATCTTCATCGCGATTAATAATTTCTTATAATTACTGGTAAAACAGGCTGCGCGTCTGTTTGGTCTCCCCGACAAGAATCGAACTTGTATCCCACGCTTAGGAGGCATGTGCACTATCCATTGTGCTACGGGGAGCCTTCCGGCTGCACATTATAGCTGAGATTGGCGATAATACTTGTTAGCGAATCGGCGATCTATCGGTACAATGCTAACTTTATTTCATTTATGGACGCGCTGCGTTTAAAGGCGGCGACAATCTCAGATTATGGCAGTGATTTCTCTTTCTTCGGCGCAATTGGCGTTCGGACATGTCGCGTTACTCGATCACGCGGAATTTTCTTTCGAAACCGGCGAGCGGGTTGGCTTGATTGGGCGTAATGGCACAGGCAAATCATCGCTGCTGAAAATTATCTCCGGCAAGATGAAGCTCGACGATGGCTTGCTGGTCATGCAATCGGGCTTGAAAATTGCCTATGTGGAGCAAGAACCCAGTTTTGACCCGGATATGACGGTGTTTGATGCGGTTGCCTCGGGTCTGGGTGATTTGCCTGGCTTGGCGGCGCAATACGAAGCGCTCTCCGGGCAGTTTGGCGGCGATGACGATGCTGCCTTGCTAGAACAGATGCACGAAATTCAAGTGCGGCTTGACGCCGCCGACGCCTGGCAATTGACGCATAAAGTTGAAAACACCCTGAACCGCCTGAATTTGCGCGGTACTTCGCTGATGGGGAGTTTGTCCGGCGGGATGAAAAAACGGGTCGCGCTGGCCTGCGCTCTGGTGAGTGCGCCCGATGTGCTATTGCTGGATGAGCCGACCAATCATTTGGACTTTAGCTCGATAATTTGGTTGGAAGAATTGATGCGCGAATATCGCGGCAGTGTCTTGTTTATTACCCATGATCGCCGCTTTTTGGATCAGGTGGCCACCCGCATCATTGAACTGGATCGTGGTCGTTTGTTGTCCTTCCCTGGTAATTTCACCACCTATCAGGCGCGCAAACAGGAATTGCTGGAAAACGAAGCGGTGGAAAATGCCAAATTTGATAAATTTCTGGCGCAAGAAGAAGTCTGCATCCGCAAAGGCGTGCAAGCGCGCCGCACCCGCGACGAAGGCCGGGTACGGCGTTTGGAAGCGCTGCGTGATCGGCGTGCCGAGCGGCGTGATCGTCAGGGTCGGGTTAATCTGGAGCTGGCAGCGGGCGAGCGTTCCGGTAAAATCGTGGCCGAGTTGGAAAATGTCTGCAAACGCTATGGCGATAAAGTGGTGGTCAAAGACTTTAGCGATATCATCATCCGGGGCGATAAAGTTGGTTTGATCGGTGCCAACGGGGCCGGTAAAACCACCTTGCTGAAATTAATTTTGGGCGAACACGAAGCCGACAGCGGCAGCATCAAGCTGGGCACCAAATTGCAAGTGGCGTATTTTGATCAAATGCGCGAGCAATTGAACGAAGAAGCCAGTTTGCTCGATACCATTGCGCCGGGGAGTGATTGGGTTGAAATCAACGGCCAGCGCAAACATGTGATGACGTATTTGGGCGACTTTTTGTTCGCGCCCGAGCGCGCGCGTTCGCCCGTGAAGTCACTTTCGGGCGGCGAGCGCAATCGCTTGCTGCTGGCGCGCCTGTTCGCCAAACCGGCCAATGTGCTGGTGCTGGATGAACCGACCAATGATTTGGACATCGATACGCTGGAATTGCTGGAAGAGTTGCTGGAAGAATATGAAGGTACGGTGTTTTTGGTCAGTCATGACCGTATCTTCCTCGATAACGTGGTCACGCAAGTGATTGTGGCGGAAGGTGATGGCGTGTGGCGTGAATACGTCGGCGGCTATAGCGACTGGGAGCGTACCCGTGCCAGCGTAGCCAAGCCGGGTAAGGAGGCGCTACCAGTGAAGGCTGTGGTCGTGCCTACGCCTGTACTCGTGCCTGCGGCTGCAGCCCCCGCCAAGCGTAAGCTCAGCAATAAAGAACAGCGCGAATTGGATGAATTACCCAAGCTGATCGCCAAGTTGGAAGATGAGCAATCGGCGATTGCCGCGATTCTGGCCGACCCGAATATTTACAAAGAAAAGGTGGCAGAAGTGAAGCGGCTGAACCAGCGCAACAGCGAAATCGATCAATTATTGATGGAGGCACTGGAGCGTTGGGAAACGATTGAGGCGCGTGGGTAAGCAACTGCATTGCGGCAGATGGCGCAGCTTACTTGGTGCTGCGCTTAAAATCGTTGATGCGAAAACCCATCACCCACAGCGCAGTAAAATACGTGAACGCGCCCACCGCCACCACCGCCAGCAGGGCGGCAGCCCTGAGCATCGCGTGGTGGTGGCCCAGTTCGATCCAATTGACGGTATCAGTCGCGACCGAGGTGGTGCCTGCCATTAAACACAAGGCACCCGCCAGTTTGACATAGAAGAAAAACCAGCCTTGGCAAGGGTGGTAAATTTTGCGCCGCCGTAAGCCAATATACAGTAAAGCCGCATTCAGGCACGCCGCCACCCCGATCGAGAGTGCCAGACCCGCCACTTGCAACCAAGGCACGAAGGCCAGATTCATCAACTGGGTGGCGCATAATACCCCAACCGCAATTTTGACTGGGGTGCGAATGTCTTGCCGCGCATAAAACGCCGGGGCCAGCGTTTTCACCAAAATAATCCCGATCAAACCGACGCTATACGCAATCAGCGGCTGTTTCGCCATTTGCACTGCATGCGCATCAAATTTGCCGTAGTGAAATAGCGTGCTGATCAAGGGTTCCGCCATCACCGCCAAACCCACGGCGGCGGGCAGGGCCAGCAAAAAGTTCAGGCGCAAACCCCAATCGAGCAGCGAGGAATATTCTACCGTGTCACCATTCACGCTGGCTTTGGAAAGGCTGGGCAATAAAATCGTGCCCAGCGCGACACCCAGCAAGGCGGTCGGAAATTCCATCAGGCGGTCGGCATACGACAAGGCAGAAATACTGCCACTGACCAAGTGGGATGCGATGCTGGTATTAATCATCAAGCTGATTTGCGCGACTGACACCGCAAACAAGGCTGGCCCCATTTTTTTGAGCACCTGGCGCACGCCAGGCCAGGCCAGGCTGGTTAAGGGCGTGAGCGTGAGTCTGGGCAGCATGCCGATTTTCATCAAGGCTGGAATCTGGATGCCGACCTGTAGCAAGCCACCCACCATCACTGCGCCTGCCATCACATACACCGGTTGCTGGAAATAGGGTGCCACCAACCACGAGGCGGCGATAAACGAGAGGTTTAACAGCACCGGGGTGAACGCCGGGATTTTATACTCACCCCAGGTATTGAGTATGCCGCCTGCCATCGCCACAAAGCTCATGCAGCAAATATAGGGAAACATGATGCGCGTCATGACCACCGCAGCCTGAAATGCATCGGGTTTCTTGCTCAGGCCGTCTGCAATCAAGCCGACAAACAGCGGCGTTGCGGCGATGCCTATCAGGCTGGTGAGTAAGGTCGCCCACACCAGCATATTGGCGACATGATCAACCAGAGTTTTGGTATCATCGTGCCCATACTTGTTTTTGTATTCCGACAAAATCGGTACAAACGCTTGCGCAAACGCGCCTTCGGCAAACAGGCGGCGCAACAGATTGGGAATGCGGAAGGCGACAATAAACGCATCGCTATACGCCGAGGCACCGACGGCATGGGCAAACAGGCTTTCACGCAAAAGGCCCGTGATGCGTGACAACATGGTCATGCCGGAGATGGAGGCTAAGGTTTTGAGTAAGTTCATGGGGCCAGATTATAAGCCCAAGCCGCATGCGAGTGATAAATAAGTCACAATTTGCAGATAAATTTAAGTCTGTACTTGCCGGATTGGGGAAAAGTCGCTATAATCTGTGGTTTTACAAAATTCAGTCGCGCAAGCAATGAGGTTTGCGGACTTTCTACTGTACTTAGGAACCTCCATGGCAAATACCGCGCAAGCGCGCAAACGCGCTCGTCAAGCAGTCAAACTGAATGCTCACAATTCCAGTCAACGTTCCACCCTGCGCACAGCAATCAAAGCTGTTCGTAAGGCGATTCAGGCTGGGGATAAAGCAGCAGCAACGCTCGTCTTCCAAAACTCTGTGTCCACGATTGATCGTATCGCTGATAAAAAGATCGTACACAAAAACAAAGCAGCTCGTCATAAGAGCCGCTTGTCTGCTGCATTGAAGGCAATGGGTGCGGCCGCAGGTGTTGCGGCAGCTTAGTTGTAGCTTATTGCTGTAATTTGCTGGCGCTTTCCCTTCCGCTTTCTTTGCTGTAGTGTAGCAACCGAGGTTGTTGCACGTATAAAAACCCTGTTAGCTCAGCTCGCAGGGTTTTTGTTTTGGGTGCGCCAAACCATGGTAAAAAAATCGAATCATTGGATAAAAATCGCGTCAATCCAAAAGAGCGTAAACAAAGGGCGTAAAAAAAGGCAGGATATCCTGCCTTTTTCATTTGCTCGTATTGAGCGGATGGCCAATTACTTGGACATCGAAGCTTCGCCAGAAGCCATTGCTGCTGCAGAAGCTTTAGCTTTTTTAGCTTTTTTAGCTTTTTTAGCTGGCTTGGCCGATGCGTCGCCAGAAGCCATTGCGGATGCTGCTGGAGCTGCCATTGCCGAAGCAGGTGCTGCTTTTGCATCGCCAGAAGCCATTGCCGAAGCGGCAAATGCGGAAGTTGCGAACATGCTGGCGATCAAAACGGCGAATAATTTACTCATTTTATTTCCTTGGTTGGTTTAGAAATTGCTGATTCACTTGAATCTGTATCCAATAACGAGGAGCAACAAATGTGGTTGACAGTAAACACAAAAAAATCGAAAAAATCGAATTTTTCTATCCGGTTTTCAGGTCAATGTTCAGATCAATGAGTCGGGATTGACTTCGCACCACTCGCCCGGCCATAAAGGGTGGCTAGCCAGCGAAAATGGGCCAATTGCGCTGCGCACCAGGCGCAAGGTTGGCAGCCCCACTGCTGCTGTCATGCGCCGCACCTGTCGATTTTTGCCCTCGGCCAAGGTGATTGCCAGCCAACTGGTGGCAAGTTCGGCCCGATGACGTATCGGCGGATCGCGTGGCCACAGCCAGTCGGGTGGCATGATTTGCACTGCGCGGCAGGGTAGTGTGATGAAGTCGCCAAGATTGAGTGGTTGTTGTAAGCGTTGCAAATGCTCTGCGCTGACCACGCCTTCGATCTGAACCAAATAGGTTTTGTCCTGTTTTTTGTCGGGGTGGCTGATGCGGTGTTGCAATTGCCCGTCATCGGTCAAGAGCAGTAAGCCTTCGCTATCGGCATCAAGCCGCCCTGCGGGATAAATATTGGCGATTTTTATGTGATCAGCCAAGGTTGGGCGGTTTGGGTGAGTTGAGAATTGGCACATGACTTGACATGGCTTGTTGAATAGAATTAGGGTCATGATAAATTTTAAATAAGAATGAATTCGGGTTGATGGTGGGTCGGCAGTGGTTTGTATTGGTGCTGTGCCAAGCATCTCTTATGTCTTATAGAAGAGTAAATCTTTGTGTAATGCCCTAGAACGTAGATAGAAGTAGTATACTAGCGCGGCATGGCAAATTTGAGAGGCGCAATCGGCGTCTTTTTTCCGCCCCCTACTTCGGAGATTACGATGTACCAACACATTAAAATACCCACTGACGGCACCAAAATCACCGTCAATAACGATTTTTCATTGAATGTAGCAGATAATCCGATCATTCCTTATATTGAGGGTGATGGTACAGGGGTTGATATCAGCCCGGTCATGATTAAAGTCGTCGATGCGGCTGTGGCCAAGTGCTATGGCGGTAAGCGCAAAATCAGTTGGATGGAAATTTACGCCGGTGAAAAGTCCACCAAAGTATACGGCCCGGATGTTTGGTTGCCCGATGAAACCCTGACTGTTTTAAAGGACTATGTGGTCTCCATCAAAGGCCCACTCACCACGCCAGTGGGTGGCGGGATTCGTTCTTTGAACGTGGCATTGCGCCAACAGCTTGATTTATATGTCTGTTTGCGCCCGGTGCGCTACTTCACGGGCGTGCCTTCGCCTGTGCGTGAACCGGAAAAAACCGATATGGTGATCTTCCGCGAAAATTCAGAAGATATTTACGCGGGTATTGAATGGGCCGCAGGTTCGGACAATGTCAAGAAGTTGATCGACTTTCTGACCAAAGAAATGGGCGTTACCAAGATTCGTTTCCCTGAAACTTCGGG
>JBKJLF010000148.1:0-2953 GCA_046597185.1 Burkholderiaceae bacterium
TCAGGACGGCGGCGCAGTTTGCCGCCAAACCGGGGCTGCTTTGGGGGGCGGTACGTTCTTACAAACACAGCGAGAAGATCGATGCTTTTTTGGAAAAGATGCGCCAAGATTCACGTGTAATTGAAGAAGCCGACCAAAAAGCCTTGTTTCGCCGCTTCGCCACACCCAACCGTACCTCGGCCATATTGGCACCGCCAACCGGGTACGCCAAATATATCAAGGAGTTGAACCTTACTTCCCGTGTTCGTATCGAAGACTGGTTTCCAGAAGATCCGCCCATTGCGCACGGCATGGCCTTCTCGAAGAAGTTTTTCCCGGCATCGGAGATGCCAAAATGGCGCGCCATCATCGCCCAGATGCGATCTGACGGCACACTCAAGGCGATTTACAAAAAATACCTGGATGAAGTCGATGCCGAGCGCTTGCTGCTCTACAAGCCAGACTGATCAAGCCAGACTGATTACGGCAAACCCGCCACCAGCCTGGCATCCTGCGCCTGCCCACGCCGCAACCAGACCAGCACCTCATCCACCAGGGCAAACACCACGGGTATCACCAGCGCCACCACCAGCGAAAAGAATACCGCTGCGGCAGCCGTAATGCCAAATTGCCTGAAAAACTGGCCGGGTATCCCGCCCATGAATGCGGTTGGCAAAATACCGCGATCAAGGTGAAGGTGGTGGCGATGACCGCCAGACCGATTTCATCCGCCGCTTCCCGGGCCGCCGGCATTGGGCTTTTACCCATGCGCAAATGGCGCAAAGGTGAGAATCACCGACAATGGCAGCGCCGCCGCCGACACCAGGGTGGCGCGCCAATCGCGTAAAAACCACCACACCACCAAAATTGCCAACAGCGCGCCTTCCAGCAGCAAATGCATGGAACCGCGATAATGTTCTTCCACTGGCGTGACGCTGTTCCGGGCCAGCTGCCAACACCGTCAGCGCGGCTGCATGGCTAGTCGCCTTGATCGATGCTGGCGCAATGGGCGTGATTTTTTGCTTTGCGCGGCCATCAATTGCGCAGCGGGCAAGAAGCTGATGCCGGCAATCGCGCATGCCATAATCAAGCTTGTGGGCAAAATCCAGCGGGGCAAGCGTTTGTGCAGGGTCAGATTCATGTAAAGCCTTTCTCAGGTTAAGGCAATTGAATTCGGATGCGGATACGGTTTTCCAGCAGCCCAATCATGCCCGAGCTGTTGGTTAAGCACTGTCAAGCGAATGTAAAGAAAGGTAAATCCCAACAAATACCAACCAAAGCCGGCAAACCGGATTACACTTGGACTATCGCACCCGGGCCAAACCAAACCACGATACCAAAATGACGACACAGATGACGACACAGCCGCGCGTTTTACTCATTGATGACGATGTTGACCTCGCCACGATGCTGGCGCAATATCTGACGCAAGAAAGTTTTAGCGTACAGATGGCGCATGACGGCGAAAGCGGCGCGCAAGCCGCGTTGACGGGTGAATTTAATATTTTGGTACTAGACGTAATGCTGCCGCGCAAAAACGGGGTCGAAGTCTTGTGCCAAATCCGCAGCAGCGGCGCGCCCACCAGCCAGGTGCCAGTATTGATGTTGACCGCGCGCGGTGACGATATCGCCCGCATTGTCGGGCTGGAACTGGGGGCCGATGATTACGTACCCAAACCCTGCACCCCGCGTAAGCTGGTGGCGCATTTTGACCGCAGTATTGATGTACATGTGAGTGCGATCCGGCAAAAGCTGGGCGAGCGCGCCGATGGCACCAGCTGGATACAAACCGTGCGTGGCATGGGCTACCAGTTAACATGACTAATACAGGATTAATATCATGGGACGCTTGTTCTGGAAGTTTTTTATCGTTTTTTTTCTGGCCATTACCAGCGGCATTGGCGGTGTCATCATTATTTTGCATCTGCTAGGCTGGGCACCGCCGCCGCAAGACCACCCGCCAGCCATTGTGCCGGTCAGTGTTGGTATTTTGGTCAGCCTGTTGTTTAGCGCCTTACTGGCGGGCTACCTGACGCGTCCGATTCGCCATCTGCGCAACGCCCTGGCCACGCTGGGCAGTGGCCGCCTCTATACCCGCATCGAGCCCAATATGCTGCAGCGGCAAGATGAAATTGCCGATTTGGGCCACGATTTTAACCGCATGGCGCAGCAAATCGAATCGTTGATGGGGGCGCAACAGCGCCTGTTGCACGATGTATCACACGAATTACGCTCGCCGCTGGCGCGCCTGCAAGCGGCGGTGGGTCTGGCACGGCAGGCCCTCACCGTGTCGGAGCCGATGCTGGAGCGGATAGAACGCGAAGCCGAGCGTTTAAACGCCCTGGTGGGCGAATTGCTGACGCTGGCGCGGCTGGAATCCGGCGCGGGCGCAGGGCAGCGCGAGCGGGTGGATTTAATCGATTTATTAATTGCCATTGCCGATGATGCCCGTTTTGAAGCAGAGGCCAACGGGCGCGAGCTGCTCATCACACATGATGCGCATTTTGTGGCCGAAGTTGAGGCAGAATTAATTTCGCGCGCCTTTGAAAACGTGATCCGCAATGCGTTAAAATTTACCGCACCGGGCAGCACCGTGGAAGTGAGTGCACAGCGCCAACAAGCGCATTTACTGGTACAAGTTGCGGATCGTGGGCCGGGTGTGAAAGAAGAAGCGTTGCAGCAGATTTTTGAACCATTTGAGCGCGCCCAATCAGCGCAAGGTATTGCGGGGGTAGGTTTGGGGCTGGCAATTGCGCGGCGCGCGCTGCAAGTGCATGGTGCCACCATTACGGCGCAAAATCGGCAGGGTGGTGGCTTGGTATTAACGCTGCGGCTACCCGAATATACGACAAAGATCATTTCCAAATAGAAATTTTGGAAGGCTTTGAGTTATACTCTCTTGCCAAAACCTCGGTTATTTTGTTATCATATTGTCTTTTATTTGGAGAAATATCATGTTTAGCCGTATTTGCCG
>JBKJLF010000191.1:0-5839 GCA_046597185.1 Burkholderiaceae bacterium
CCGCCAACCAGGAAGATCACGTCAGCATGGCCACCTTTGCCGCACGCCGCTTGAATGAAATGGCACACAATACCGCCACCATACTCGGGATTGAACTGCTGGCCGGGGCGCAGGGCATCGATTTTCATCGCCCCTTAAAAACTTCCACCTATTTGGAACACGTACACCGCCAGTTGCGTGATAAAGTAGCGTTTTTCGATGCGGATCGTTTTTTCGCGCCCGATATCGAAGCGGCCAAGCAAATGGTGTTGCAAGGTGAACTCAGTGCCAATTGCCACCCCTTGTTTGCGCCAATTTATGCCTAGATTGAATTGAGCCAGGAGGGGATATGCTTCATTTTGATTTTCATGTCGGCAATCTGCCGTTATTGGTCTCCATGCCACACGTGGGGGTGGATATCCCCGACCATATCGCCAATCGGATGACGGCGCAAGCCTTAAAGACGCCCGATACCGACTGGCATTTGCCGCGCCTGTACAACTTTTTGGATCAGCTTGGCGTATCGCGCCTGTCTGCGCATTGGTCGCGCTATGTGGTGGATTTGAATCGCCCACCCAACGACAGCAATCTCTATCCGGGGCAAGACACCACGGGCTTGTGTCCGCTCGATACCTTCACCAAAGCGCCGCTGTATTTGGCAGGGCAAGAGCCGGATCGGGCCGAAGTGGAACAAAGGCTGGCGCGTTATTGGCAACCTTACCACCAGCAATTGCAAGCCGAGCTGGCGCGGCTGTGCCAAATTCATCCGCTGGTGGTGTTATGGGATGCGCATTCGATTGCATCGCAGGTGCCGCGTTTTTTTGCTGGCAAATTGCCGGACTTGAATTTGGGCAGTGCCGATGGCAGCAGTTGCTCCGCCAGCCTGTTGCAGGCGGTAGAGCAAGTCGTGCAAAACCAACAAACTTATACCCTGGCCGTGAATGGGCGCTTTAAGGGCGGCTACATTACGCGGCAATATGGGCAAGCTGGGCAGGCTGGCGAAACTGCTGGCTCGGGGAGCAAAGTCCATGCCTTGCAGCTGGAAATGTGCCAATCGACCTATATGGATGAAAGCTATCCATTTGGCTATCGGCCAGATTTGGCACAGCAGGTGCAGCCATTGTTGCAAGACATGATTCAGGCCGTGCTGACCAGCATTCGTCAATTGAGTACCTCAGGGAGCGGCGCATGATCAATAGCTTGTTCGCCCATAAAGCGTGGTTGCCGAATGGCTGGCAAGACAATGTGCGGCTGGAATGGGATGACAGCGGCAACTTGCAGGCGGTGCAGCCCAATGTGAGTCCGCTGGATGACGAGCAGGTGTGCGACATCGTTTTGCCCGGCATGATTAATTTGCATTCGCACAGCTTTCAGCGCGCCATGGGTGGCTTGACCGAAAAAGCGGGCGATGGGCCGGACAGTTTTTGGACCTGGCGCGATTTAATGTACCGCTTTGCGCGCCAGATTACCCCGGAAAACATGCAGGCGATTGCGGCGCAACTGTTTGCCGAATGTTTGCGCCACGGCTATACCTCGATTTGCGAATTTCATTATATCCATCGCCAGCCGGATGGTGCCTGGTATCCGCGCAAGGCGCAAACTGCCGAACGCATTATCGATGCGGCCTATGAAGCGGGTATCGGCATCACCATGTTACCAGTGTTGTATAACTGGGCCAATTTTGGCGAAGTGCCACTGCGCGAAGAACAATACCGCTTCAGCACTGACGTGGATGATATTTTGCAATTACTGGCTAATCTGGAACCGCTACGCAGCCCTCAGGTTGAAATCGGCGCGGCACCGCATTCTTTACGCGCGGCTTCCATCGAACAAATTCAGGCGCTATTGGAAGATATGCCAGCGGGTCGGCCCGTGCATATGCATATTTCGGAACAAATCAAAGAAGTCAACGATTGCCTGGTGTGGAGCGGCAAACGTCCGCTGGAATTGCTGGCGGAAAAAGTGGCGTTAAATGAGCGCTGGTGCTTGATTCATGCCACCCATTTAACCCGCGATGAAGTGCAAATTTTGGCCGAAAGCGGCGCGGTGGCAGGCTTGTGCCCCACCACCGAAGCCAATTTGGGCGATGGCTTGTTTGCCTTGCCGCAGTATGTGGCACAAGGCGGGCGCTTTGGCATTGGTAGTGACAGCCATGTTTCCACCAGCCCGGTGGAAGAAATGCGCTGGCTGGAATATGGCCAGCGGCTCTCATTCCAGCGCCGCAATATGGTGTTTCACTCGCCCGAGAAAAAAGTGGCCGACTTTATCTGGCAGCAAGTCTTGCAGGGTGGGGCGCAAGCCAGTGGTCGTAGCGTTGGTGCTTTGATGCCGGGCAAACGGGCCGATTTATTGGTGCTCGACAGTGATCACCCAAATCTGTTCGATGCGACCAAGGAAGAAATTTTATCGCGCTGGCTGTTTTGCGGCAACGACAATCTGGTGCGCGATGTGATGGTGGGCGGCCAGTGGCGCGTGCGGGATGGCCGCCATTTGCAGCAAGACGCGATTGCCGAAAATTATAAGGCCACCATGCGCCAGTTACGCCAGATGGAATTGGATGCTGAACGGGCACGGGCACAAGCGCAGGTGCCAGTAAAAGCGCAAGCGCAAGGCGGCTAACATGGCGCAGCACATCCAGTTCAATCAATTGCTCGCCCAAGCGTGGAAAAATGGCTGCGGCAGTACCACCGAAATCGCGGTGTGGCCGCATGGCGCGGGGTTTGATAGTATCGATTGGCGCATCAGTGTGGCAACCGTGGCAGTTGACGGGCCGTTTTCGGTTTTTTCCGGAATCGACCGCACCCTCACGCTGTTAAGTGGGGCGGGTATGGCTTTGAGTGTGACATCAGGCCAGGCCAATGAGTCAGCCAATAAGCAGATCGTCACCTTGTGCCCTGATCAGCCTGACTGGGCCTTTGCCGGCGAATTATCGATTTTTGCGCGCTTGTTGGATGGTGTGACGATTGATTTTAATGTCATGACCCGGCGCAGCCGTTGCCAGCATCAGGTGTTGCGCCACGTGGTGGCCGATGGTGGGCAAGCGGGGATTCGGCGGCAAAGTGCGTGGACGCTTTTATTTGTGGCCGCTTTGGATGATCATGCCCACTGTCAGGTGAGTGCTGCGGTCGATGATATTGACCAGGCCAATTCAAGCACGTTCAACACGTTCAACACGTTCAAATTGCGCCGATATGATGCGCTGCTGCTGGATGAGTCCGATGCCACGCTGTGGCGTAGTGCGCCAAAGACCGAGCGTTCCGGCAAGCCATGCCAACATATGACGCTATTGCAAGTAGAACTGACTGGGAGTACGCGATGAACTGGGATAGCTTGATTACCAACGTCCATTTGGCGACGATGCAGCCGCAACCGGGTGATACTGGCTATGGCGAAATCCGCGATGCCGCAATCGCCATCACCAATGGCAAAATTGCCTGGTTAGGGCCGCGCAGTCAACTGCCAGCGCACGCCCCCGCAAACTACGAATTAGACGGCGGCGCTGCTTGGCTGACGCCCGGTTTGATCGATTGCCATAGCCATATCGTCTACGCTGGCAACCGCAGCGATGAATTCGAAGCGCGGCTGAAGGGTGTTAGCTATGAAGACATCGCGCGCCAAGGCGGCGGTATCGCCGCAACCGTGCGTGCTACCCGCGCCGCCTCGGAAGACGAGTTATATCGCCAAAGCCTGCCGCGCGTCAAAGCCTTGATGGCCGAAGGCGTCACCACCATGGAAATCAAGTCCGGCTATGGTTTAAGCTTGGAGCACGAAGCCAAAATGCTGCGCGTGGCACGCCGTATCGGGCAAGACTTGCCGCTCACCGTGCGCACCACCTTTTTGGGCGCACACGCGCTGCCGCCAGAATATGCCGGGCAAGCTGACGCCTATATCGAACAAGTCTGCCAAATGCTGCCAGAACTGGTGGCGCAGAGGCTGGTGGATGCGGTGGATGCTTTTTGCGAGCGCATCGGCTTTAGTCTGGCGCAAACTGAGCGCGTATTTGCAGCGGCGCAAAAATTAACCTTACCTGTCAAGCTGCATGCTGAACAATTATCCGATTCTGGCGGTAGTGGCCTGGTGGCGCGTTACCAAGGCTTGTCGGCGGATCATCTCGAATATTTATCCGAGCACGATATTGCCGCCATGGCCGCCCATGGCACGGTGGCGGTATTGCTGCCTGGCGCGTTTTATTTTTTACGCGAAACCCAACTGCCGCCCATTGCCAGCTTGCGTAGCGCAGGCGTGGCCATGGCGGTGGCTACCGATTGCAACCCTGGCACCTCCCCCTTAACTTCTTTACTCACCAGTATGAATATGGCTTGTACTTTATTTCGTCTGACGCCGCAAGAAGCATTGGCTGGCGTCACCAAAAACGCCGCCAAAGCGCTGGGCTTGCAGGCGCAAGTGGGCACGCTGGCCGTGGGCATGCGCGCTGACCTGGCTTTGTGGGATATTGCGCGCCCGGCCGATTTGGCCTATGCCATCGGTTTTAACCCGTGCCGCACCGCTTTTCATGACGGCTTGCCGACCATGCCCACCAATTCGGCTTCGCAACATTTGGGTGGAGGTTGGTATGCGGCCTAAGTGTTTGGTAGTGCGCTCGGTCTTTCCAGATATTTTGGCGCAATTGGAGTCGCATTATGACGTGACTACTCACCATGGCGAGCTTGCTCTGACCCAAGCTGAACTGATCGCCGCACTGCAGGGCAAGCAAGCGGTATTTTCCACCGTGATTGAACCATTCAATGCCGACGTATTGCGCGCCTGCCCAAGCTTGCGCATGATCGGTTTAATGGGCGTCGGGTATAACAATGTCGATTTGGCAGTCGCCAGCGAATGCGGCGTCATGGTCAGCAATACCCCGGACGTATTAACCGAAACCACCGCCGACTTTGGCTTTGCCTTGCTGCTGGCCACTGCACGCCGCGTTACCGAGGCCGAGCAATGGTTGCGTGCAGGGCATTGGCAGGATTGGCGCTTTGACCGATTTTTGGGTTGTGATGTGCATGGCAGCACGCTGGGTATTTTGGGCATGGGCCGCATTGGCCAAGCCATTGCGCGGCGCGCGCGCGGCTTTGGCATGGAGATTATTTATCATAATCGTAAGCAGTTGGCTCCTGAACAGGAACTCGGTGCGCAGTGGCTCAGCCTGGAACAATTACTGCGCCAGTCCGATCATTTGATCTTGATCTTACCGTATTCAAAGGCGGTTCACTATATTATTGGTGCGCCGGAACTGGCGCTGATGAAATCCAGCGCGACCCTGATCAATTTGGCGCGTGGCGGCATTGTGGATGATGCGGCTTTAATCAAAGCACTGCAGGCCAAACAAATTGCCGGTGCCGGGCTGGATGTGTTTGAAAACGAACCCGCGTTTGATCCGGCCTTTCTTACTTGCCCAAACGTGGTATTGACTCCACATATTGCCAGCGCATCGGTCCCAACCCGGCGTAAAATGGCACAACGCGCAGTGGACAATTTAATCGCCGCGCTCACTGGCATTCCACCCGATTGCCTTAACCCGCAGTCTGTTTAATCACCCTGCAAACAGAAAGGAAATAACAACATGGCGCATATTCGGATCAAACAAGCACACACCATGCCGCTCGCGGATGCCAAAAAAGCGGCGCAAGAAGTCACCGATAAATTGGCGGCCAAGTTTGAGATGAAAAGCAATTGGGAGGGCGATGTGCTGCATTTCAAACGCAGCGGGGTTGACGGACATTTGTCGGTCACCACCAAAGAGGCAACCATCGATATCAAGCTGGGTTTCATGCTGGGTATGATGAGCGGCAGAATTGAAACGGAAGCCAAAGCGATGATGAACGAAGTGTTTGCCAAAAAAGCAGGGAAAGCTAAG
>JBKJLF010000250.1:0-7157 GCA_046597185.1 Burkholderiaceae bacterium
TCTTGCAACCAGATGCGCAACAATCTGGTAATTGCCTGGAATACCGTCATCGAAAATGCCATCGGTGGTGGCGGCAATGACTTCCTGAGCGGGAATGCCGCCAACAATCGGCTCGAAGGTGGCAGTGGCAACGATACGCTAAGCGGTGGCGACGGCAACGATGTATTGCAAGGCGGCAGCGGCAACGACGTGCTGTATGGCGGCGACGGTAGCGACGTGGCACTGTATCCAGGTAACGCTGCCAATTACAGCGTCAGCTTCAATGCGGCAAACGGCAGTTGGAGCGTGACCAGCGCGGCGGAGGGTAGCGACATCCTGAACGGCGTCGAATTCCTGCAGTTTGGCGACCAGCTCAGGCCCCTGACCTCGCCTGCCGCACTCGATGCCACCGCCCCCCTACTGCAGTCAGTCTCGCCAGCCAACGCCAATGGCGCAGTATCACCGAACGCCCACTTGGTACTGCAATTATCCGAAGCCGTGCGGGCCGGCAGCGGCAATATCACCATTTACACGCAAGATGGCAACATCGCGCGCCAGATTGACATCAACGATCGCAGCCAGGTGCAGTTTGCCGACAATGTGATCACGCTGACGCCCACGCACCCGCTACGTGCAGGCAAGGAATACCACATTGAAATTGGCAACAGCGCGATTCGGGATCTGGCGGGCAACGCCTTTGCCGGACTCAATGGCCTCAGTGGCAACAGCGGTGCCTGGCATTTCAGCGTGGTTAATGCCAGCACACCGGACGACTTTTCAGCAAATACCGACACCAACGGCACCATCCAGGTCAATGGTGCCAACGCGATGGGTGCCATCAATTCGGTGAATGACAAAGACATGTTCGCGGTCAAGCTGGAAGCGGGTACCACCTACACCTTTGACCTGATCCGCGATCGTGGCAGTATGCTTGACCCGCAATTGCAACTGTATGGCAACAAGCTGGAACTGATCAAATCCGACGACAACGGTAGCGGTAGCCATTCCCAAATCATCTATAAGGCAGCACTGAGCGGCACCTTTTATCTGGGTGCGATGGATTATGGCGATGGCACGGGTGCTTACCGGCTAATAGCCAGAGTGGTAACGCATGCCCCCGGCAGCACCGACTACCTGACAACAGATGGGGTGGCTGGCCTGAGCGCGGATCAGTTGGCGCAGGCCGTGCCACTGAGTTTTTCCGCCTACTTCCAGCCGGATCAACCTGCGGACAATATCGCTGTCAGCGAAGGCAACGAAGTCGATGCCAATACCCACGCCATCGTCCGGTTTGAAGCAGTTGCTGGTGCCACCTATGATTTTTGGTCGATCAGCCAGCAGGACCCACAGCAACTGACCGTGTATGACAACAAAGGCAGCCCCATTGTGCTCAATACGGAAGAGGATGACCCCCAGAATATTCAGCTCAATGATGGCGGCGTCTATGCGCGGGATTCCATCACCGAATGGCATGCCCCGTACAGCGGCACCTATTACGTCAATGCGGGCTGGCAGCAAAACGACTTTTACCCATACCATGGCGTGGCGGTGTATGAGAACCTGAGCACTGCCCTGCCCGGCGATTCCCGCATCAGCGGCACTGACAAGAACGAAATTTTCGACACGGGCGATGGCAATGACAGCATTGATGGCGGTGGCGGAATCGATACGTTGCTCAGCAGCGCAAGCCGTGCCAACGCCACCGTGGTACGCACCGATAGCGGCTGGCAACTCAGTTCCAGGTACGATGGCCTTGAAACCCTCAGCCATATTGAACGCATCGCATTTTCCAACAGCACGCTGGCGCTGGATATCGACGGCAATGCCGGGCAAGCCTATCGGGTATATCAGGCCGCCTTCAATCGCACGCCGGACAATAACGGCCTGAAATACTGGATTGACACGATGGACCATGGGGCCAGCCTGCATGACGTGGCCAGCGGATTCATCAACAGTGCCGAGTTTCAATCGCTATACGGCAGCAATCCCACCAATGCGCAGTTTGTCACCCGGCTGTACAGCAATGTGCTGCACCGCGCACCCGATGCCGGTGGCTACCAATATTGGCTCGAAGTGCTCGACCAAAACCGCATCAGCAAAATCGATACGCTGGTGTCGTTTTCCGAATCGACGGAAAATCAGGCCGGGGTGATTGGGGTGATCCAAAACGGGATTGAACTGTTTTCTTGAACCTGATGCGGCGCGCCAAGCGTGGCGCAGGGTCGCGCACTGCGGGTCGGGAAATTTGCGCTGATTCAAGCGTCATGCCCAAGTCTCAGCTTGCTTGGGATTGGGCTTGGGCTGTATGCCGATGGTTGGGCCGATGGCTATAAATGGGCATGAAAATGCGCTGCCAGCGCATCGGTTGCGGTGCTAACCAACTCTGGCGAATCGTAAAACTCGGTTTGAGACTTTGCTGTCAGCCATAGCTCGGACTTTGGCCCGCCGAGGTTGGCAAAGAACTTACGCGCCCATGCAGGGGACAAAGCATTTTCGGCGTGCACCATGAGCATGGGAACCACGATGCGTGACGCCGCAGCTTGCACATCAAAAGGCAGAAAATGCTCGCGGGACATGACAGCGAAGGCATTGCGATAATTCGGCACTGCCGCACGGGCTGTGCCATAGTAGTTTGCGGCGTCCTCTGTTGTCATCGCTGCGTCGCCCTCACGCGCGGCCGCCGGCACGGTGATGACTTCGCCCGTGGCTTCGTAATGCAGTCTGGCTTGAATACCTTGGTCTATTTTGGCCTGGAACCCGGCGAGGTCGCTGTGACGCATGGCATCCGGGTCGCGGCAATACCGCGCTGCGCCAAAGCCGACGCATAAACCCCTGTAACTTGTTCTTTAACACTGGTCATTGGCCCACCCACGACCACTGCGGGAAAAGGAGCCGCGCCTGCAGGGCGATAGAGATTGCCAACGACACGTGCATTGCCCACATTGAGAAAGATACGCTGGAACATTGGATCTCCTGGATAAGGATGTGCTAACAGGCCTAAGGAATAGCGTTTATCTGCCGCATCAGAAACGAAAACGAAAACGCAAACGAAAACGCAAACGCAAACGCAAACGCAAAAGCGACGGCAGACAGGGGATTGTATAACAGCCGAGGAAACAAGCGCCTGCAAATAGCAGTATTTCGCAACACAATTGGTAAGAATGCGGCGCAAGGCGCGATTTGTGGTGTTTGTTCAACAGGTGGTTTGTGGCGGTTAGATGTCTTCAGTTAAGGTCGCCAGCACAACGATGTAAATATATACTTGTACAAAATGCTTATTTTGTATAGCCTTACCGGCGCGGAAAATTTGCGCTGATTCAAGCGTCATGCCCAAGTCTCAGCTTGCTTGCGCTTGGGCTGTATGCCGAGGTTTGCCTCTCGATTGAAGGATTAGAGCGCATTGCCGACAGAGCGAACCATGGCGCGGACAATGATTCGATGTGATGGCGCAACCGGAAGCATGTACAGGCGGCCAAGCCAGTTCTTCACATGTACCACGGTTGTGACCGTCACCACGGTAGCACCGCCCTCACCTTCCACTCGTTTGTGAACCGAAACCACGACGTTGAGGTGTTTGTCTTGGTCCCCAAGTAGCACTTCGTCGGCAGCGCGGGAGATGATCGTGAAGATGCCTACCCGGTCGCCCGGCCCGTAGTCGGCTTCGCTCTTGTCTGCATCAATTTGCGACATGCCACCCAAGTTTTTCAAGCCGAACATGGATACCACGAAATTGCGCATGGCCATGAGTCGCTCGACCCAGCGCGGTGTTTTTCTTGCCACGCGCAGAAACTGACCAAGCGCGTCCAGATTCGGCTGTGCTGCGCGTATCGCCCAGGCGTCGTGAAAGTACGCGCCCGGAAGCAGGGCCGCGATCTCGCTCGTGCCCGGCGCGGTGGATTTGGTGGGGTTGTTGTTCATGGGGTCTACCATTGCGAGGGGTTGGGCGTCATGTGGGCCATGCTGAAAATAGCGGCTGGCCATGAAAGTGGGCGATACAAGCCAAACAGCCCCATTGTCGCGGCCGCTACCACGGTCAGGCAAGCAGTGGCGGGGCCAGCGCCGAGCGCGATGGATATTCGACCGCTGACCATGGAAAAATTGGCGTAGAGAAGCGCCGAACCAATTGAGAAGGCAATACCGAGCAGCGTGTTACCCGAACTGCCGTTGGCGCTATTGGCACCGTATTGTGCGACCATGAGCACCGTTCCGACGATGGCCCCTGTGAGCACCAGTAAAAGCCCAGAATCGGCGCGTTCTTGTCGCCTGGCGAGAGCCAATGCCGTAACGATTACGGGTGGCAGGCACAAGGCAATCAAGGTCGGTATCGCTGCCCCCATCTGTTCGATGCCGAGGAACCACAGCATAACGTAGCCGGCCATGGCCACGCCGGCCAGGAGCACGGTTCCGACCAATGGCCGTAGTCGCGCCCAGGAGATGCGCCGGCCAAAGACAGCCAGGAGCACAACTGCACCCACGACGAAACGCCAGAATGAGATGTTACCAGGTGTAAAGCCATGTCGTTCAACCAGAACGCTGACAACCAGGGCACCCGTGCCCCACAGCACGCCGGCACCGCAAGCGGCGACGAATGCCAAACCGGTGGATGAGGAAGCCGGACGCGACACTGTTGTGTGGTTGACCATTGCTGTATGACGCCTAAGGAATAGGATTTATCTGCCGCCCGCCAAACGCAAAAGCAAACGCAAAAGCAAACGCAAACGCAAACGCGAGCCGCGCAGCAATTGAAACAAATAAACCAGGTTAAACTTAACCGCCGGCAAGCGGCGGCAGACAGGGGATTGTATAACAGTCGATGGGGAATTACGCCTGCAAATAGCAGTATTTTGCAACACAATTGGTAGAAAGGCAGCGAAAGGTACGATTTGTGGCGTTTGTTCAACGGGTGGCTTGGGGCGATTTTGAATAGATATCATTGCCCAGTTATGCATTGACCGGCTCACCCAACTCTTTACGTAATAAAAGCTCAATTTTTTTAATGCACGACGTATCAGTAGCGAAATTTACTTTTATTCTCATGCCATTATTTAGCCAGACGACAAATTCACGATGACTGATCGAATATTTAATCGCTTCAGCGCCACCATCATAATCATTTCCATCGCACCATTTACAGCCTATACTGGTCGGTGGAAATTCATAGTTTATCGAAAGACAAAGTGAACATGACGTTGGATTGAGTGGATCATCATCTGGATTTTCCTCAAAGTGAACTTGAACAATGTCACCATCAAGTGCCTCTTCGTAGCTTACGGACTTTGCTTCAAATTCCAGATTCATTTTTTACCTTGATAAATAATGTTGCCTCGCCGAGTCAAGGCGCTGTTTGGCAAGTTCTGCTTCACGAGGGTAGTCTCCTACTCCTCGCGCCACTCGACGTGAACATTTCCCTCTCGCATGCCACAGACCATGATGACCCGTCGATCCATTGGATAGCGTTCCGCCTTTGCTTGCCGCACTGTTTCGATTAGCGCCTCAGCATCCTGTGACCGAAATTCCGACCAGAAGTCGGGATTATCGCGTGAGAAAACCATTAACAGCTTGTTGTAGTCTTTCGGGTCGAGGCCCAATGCCCTGTTCCACGCGACATGGGCCAACAAGAGTGCCGCGTGCGCAGCTTCGGAAGATGGCACGCGGGTTGGATCGCGAAAAATCAACAGCGCCAGGTTCTTCATAATCGCCGACATTTTCAAAGCTTGGTTCATTTGTCATATCCTCCGTTCCGGGCAAACCCCATAGCGCATAACGAGTGAATTCAACAGCTTGCGCTGTTTTTGCGCAAGTACGCTGAAATGAAAAATTAGCAGTAACTGTAACACAATGCAAGCAAACTTTGTGCGCTTAAACTGGCTCGTGGTTTGCACGGCTTTTCGTGCAAGGCAAGTGGCATGAAAAGTTAGCCTATTCAGTCATTCTTCGCTTTGAAAAATAAGCGCTGCCACAATGATGGCGTTGGTTCTTCCTGGTATGGTGGGCAATCGGCAAACTGCGCCTTCAAATCCGCCAACGCCGCTGGCAATGTTTTGACGGTGAGTAAGCGCGCCGCCGCCACATGTTTGCTGCAAAAATACGCCAAGCCCTCAGGGTGCGTGAGCGCAAGCCCTTCGTCAACATAATCAGCGAATTCAAGCCAATCCCCGCCCCTTGGTGGCGGCTCTTTGACACAGGGTATTGCGCAAATCGCACAAATGGCGGGTCTCATTTACTTTTCGAAGAGGCAATACACATGCATTTTCCTTTTCAGTAAAGGGATACGGGAACCAGCCAAGCGCACACGTGTAAAATTTGCCACGTTTGCAGCAGCGAGCTTTTGCCGATTAATCGGCACCACGCGGATACCCGCACTCGCCCTACGCGCCAGCAAGTGCGTCATCTCCACCGATTGAATAAATTCCGACGCCAAAAACGCATCGCTGATCAACAGCAAGGCTAAATCACAGCCGTCCATCGCCGCCATAATGTCGGCGCGCCAGTCGCTGCCGCCGTCAATCTGGCGGTCTTCCCAGTTATGAACCAGCTTTTGCCGCTGCAAAATCGTCAAATGCGACAACAAACGGTCTTTAAACGACTCATCGGCATGGGCGTAGGAAATGAAAATGCTGAGAGGTTTTGACATGACTTGCCTTGATCGGTAACAACAATCAAAACAATAACCGATTTTTGAACGCTATGCTTAAATTCTGTACCAAAAAGTGGCGATGGTGGTTTTCTGCATGAAAACTAGTTGGGTGGAGGCAGCTTGTGCGCACGCACCCACGAGGCGACTTTGTTGCCCAGATCTGCCCACCTCTGCCCACCTCTGCCCAAGCCTGATCAAATGTCAAACAACGCTTCTAAGCTAGGTGCGCTTAAGCAGCGAAAACACCATTGTTCTAACAATTCTGGCGTTCCCGCATCGATTTTTTCTATCGCCCAAATGGGCAAAGGGCCAAAACGCCCTGCGAGCATCGCTTTGAGCATTGTCATGCTGGCTTGTAAGCCTTGCCTTAACCCCTTATCCAAGCCTCGTTGCAAACCTTGATCCAAACCTCGTTGCAAGGCCTTCTCTTCATGCTCTCGCACAATGTTATCAAAATTTTCTTCCAACATAGAAACCACTCCATTCAAATCATGGATGCTATCGAGCGTCGTACCTAGCTTTGGCATTCTCTTGCGCAACA
>JBKJLF010000412.1:0-8547 GCA_046597185.1 Burkholderiaceae bacterium
CGAGAAAGAAACCTCGCTACTACGTGCTGCGCGCAAGCAAATGTTGCAGTGGCGCTCGGCCCAATCGGCCTGGCTGGATCTGAAGATCAAGCTGGTAATGACCGAACCGATGCTGCAAGGCCAACTCCACAAAAAATTCGCCGCGCGCAGCGTTTCGCCCGTGGTGCATGATTATTTTGCCCGCAAAGAATCGATGTCCACGCCGGAGTTGACCGAAGTGGTACTCACCACCCTGCTGCGCCAGGAAGGCATGGACTATGCCACCGCCTCGGTGGATGATGTGTTTGACGGCAGCGCCAGCTTTACGCGCCATCTGAATGAATGCAATTGCGTGATGTTGTCGGCGACGCTGCTACGCGATTTGAGCGAAGTGCTGCCGCTATTGCGCCTGCTCAAGCGAGCGCACAACCGCATTATTTTGGGCGGCGCGCTGGCCAATTTACTGGCCGACGATTGGCCGGGCTGCCCGGAGGTGGATGTGCTGGCCGTGGGTTATGGCGAATTACTGCTGCCGGCCTTGGTGCGCTATATTCGCTCCGGTTTTACCCAATTGCTGCCGCCAGCGGGTGGGCGCATTGAGGCGCGCGCCAGCTTGCGCGCAGGGGTGCTGCGCAGTGGCGTACCGGAAGGGCGCGATCTGGACTTTTTACCCACGCCAGACTGGGCCCAGGCCGAGCGCGACTATGGCCGCCGCTTTGGCATGATTTACTACGAAAGCGTGCGCGGCTGCCCGTATCGCTGCAACTTCTGCAACTACCCTTATTTGTTCGACGATACCCGTTTCCGCTATAAAAGCGCGCAAAAAATCGCCGATGACTGGCAACGCTACAGCGAAACCACCGGGGCCAACTACATCACCTGCCTCGATTCGCTGTTCACCATGCCGCGCAGCCGCTTAAGCGCGTTATGCAATGAATTGGTAAAGCGCCGCATCAATCTGAAGTGGATTTGCTATGCCCGTGCCGATGATTTGTCCAAATTGGAGATTGCCCAAATGATGCAGGAGGCGGGCGCGCATCAGGTGCAAATCGGCATTGAATCGGGCGACCAGCGCCAGTTGGATAATATGGACAAGCAATGCACGGTAGAAGCCAACCACCAGGCGCTGGCCAATTGCCGCCAAATCGGCTTGACCAGCGTTATTTCGCTTATTGTTGGCTTCCCCGGTGAGACCGTGCAAACGCTGGAAACCACGTATCGCTTTCTCGAAACCACCCCGCCGGACTTTTATTTTCTGGCGACCTTTAGCACGCGGGTGGCAGGGGTGCCGATTTTGAACCCGGCCAATCGCCAGCGGTTTGGTTTGCGCACCGACAGCAACCCCAACACCGTGGCCCCGTATTGGGAGCATAACACCATGTCCTCGCTGGATGTGGGCAACCACGTGCGCCATTTTAATCAGCGTTTGATGCAAAACCAAATCGCCCTCAATGCGCCCTTGTTTTATGCGGGCATGCTGGGTTTTGAGGCGGCCCAGCGCGAAGCTTTGCTGGATTTTCAGCAGCAGGCGGCAAGTAGTCACCCATGGCTGGCGCGCGGGTTTGATGTTGCCAACCGCTGGTTGGACAGGCATCTGGAGCGTGATCTGTTGCGCACCCGCACCCAATGGCCTGCGCCACCCGCAGCGGCCAAATAAGGGGCGCGATGATGGATAAGCCGATGAACAAGCCGCCGTTGAGCGGCGCTTTGGTTTGGCTGTATCTGAAAATAATGAGTGGGCTATATTTGCTGTTTGCCGTGGTGTATGGCGGCAGCAATGATTGGGCAGCTCGGCAGGCGACGCATTACCATTTTTATTGGCAATGGGAACGCACGCTCCCCTTTGTGCCGGGCATGATTTATGTGTATTTTTCCATCGGCCTGCTGTTTTGGCTACCGTTGCTGGTGCTGGATGCGCCGCGCATGCGGCGGCTGGGTAAGGCTGCGGCGCTGTGCATGCTGGTGGCGGGTGCGTGTTTTATGCTCTGGCCTGCGACAACCGGCTTTGTGGGGCCGGAACTGCCGCACGATGCGCTACTGGCGTGGATTTTTGCCCGCCTGCACCAGCTAGACCACCCGCATAATACCGCGCCCTCGCTGCATATTGCGCTCTCTACCCTGGTGCTGCTGGCATGCGCTGATGGTGCGGCATGGCGCAAAGCCTTGTTGCTGGCGTGGTGGGTGTTGATTGTGCTGGCGGTGCTGCTGGTGCATCAGCACCATGTGTTGGATGTGGTGAGTGGTGCTTTGCTGGGAGGCTTGGCGTATGCATGGTATCGACGTGGGTCAGTCATTTAATCGCCGCTTTGAATCGGCACGCACCTCAATTTTGCCATCGATGTTTTTAAGGCCGCGTATCGATTCCGGTTTAACCGTGGTTAGCACTTGCGGGCTATGTATGGTGACGATGAACCTAAATTCCTCTGTTAACCCGCCGCCAAAGCTGGACCGGACATACCAACTCCACCAATTGTAGACCCGCGCTACGGCCCGTGCGGAAGAGGTTGCAGCGCTCAATGTCCTGGGTGCTGTAGCCGCCCCATCCCCATTGGTTTTTCAACTCGTCAAAGCCGTTTTCACAATCGGCGCGGTCGCGGTATAGTTGCCCAATGTGCTCGACCTTGTAGTCGGCGTTGGTGACAAGCACGGCGTATTCCCACAGTTTGGCGGGGGTGTTCGGAGGGCGATGAAGCGCATCATATGTTCTGGCCACGGCGTATTCCCACAGTTTGGCGGGGGTGTTCGGGTCAACGAACGCAAGGCATAACTGGTTCGGTTCCTGCGTGCCATTTTTCGCGCGCTTGCCACCACGCTTGCCTTTGGGCACCTCAGCGAGTACCTCGCCGCGAACTGCGCGACGCATTACGATGACACGCCGCTTCTGCGTCCAGCCAGTCAATTTCAAGCTGTCCTCGCACGCTTTCAAACAGCGCTTGCTTCATCCATTGTTCGGCACGGCTTACTTGTTTTTCCTGTTGCTCGCGTTCGGTTTCGTTGTGTTCTGCCTTGGGTGCGGGTGCGGGTGCGGGTGCGGGTGCGGGTGCGACTTGCGCCAGTCCACGGCGCAGGCTTTCATCGCCGACGATCCGGTTCATTCCTCATATCTGTGGCGCAACCGCATCACCACGGAAACCTGCAATATGAGCGTAACGACGCTGCCCGCACGGCGATCTTGTGTACCTTGCCTTTTGGCTCACCCATTTGGTGATCTCCCCATTTCGTGAAAAACCCACTAAAACGTCAATTTTGCATCAAATTCTATGGGGAAAACGAGAAAAATGAAGCCATTCTTATGGACTGCCAATTTCAACTGAGGAATCTAGGATAAAAATCCCATATCGATAATGAAATCAAAATTCATATGCCCCCCCTTTGCGGATGGCAGTCGCCCGAAATTTTATTGAGTCAACTCACCTGCTGCAAAGGTGATTGCACTCATTGCAATAAAAAGGCAGCAAGCAACCTCGACTGGTTGGCAAGTAGCATTCGCCAATACCAAACACCGCAACATACTTGGCCTTACGAAATTTGCACATCCAACAAAACCACTGCCCGCTTCGCTGGCGATGCGACCGGGCTGCGTGGAAAAGCATTGGATTTATGGCAGCAATGGCTTACACTGAAGTCTTTCCCCGGCCCGGAGTATTGCCATGAGCGCACGCGAATTTGAAAGCAGGTTATTAACACGCTGCGTCGCCGTTGCCCGTGCGCTGGATGCGCTGGCGGCGGAAGATCAATGTGAAGCGAATGTATTTCGGGTAGCGGCAATGATCATCGTGCCCCGTTGGCCGCAAGAGGCAGCCAGATTAATGCAGGCCGGAACAAACTATTTTACCCAACACCCGGCGCAACAATTGCACGCCTCCGAGGTAGTGCGCAAAGGCTGGATTTTTAGCTTTCCGCGCCTGCGCGACATGTTAGACCGCCAGTTGCAGCAAGGTTAGGCGCAGATGAAAATCAATCCGCAATTTTATACCCACACCGCACTGGCACAAGGCTTGCAGGGCTTGTTTCAACAACTGGAACAGCAGCTTGGCCTAAACCGTCCACTGGCGGTCTGGCTGGCGGGTGGCATGGCCGTGCATTTGTATACGGGTAGCCGGGTAACGACCGATGTTGACGCTGAATTTGGTGCCCGTGTATTGCTGCCCAACGATTTGGCGGTGGAAGTCACATTAGAGGACGGCAAGCGTCAATTAGTGTATTTGGACACCAACTATAATTCCACTTTTGCCTTGATGCATGAAAATTATCAGGATGACGCGATTGCCGTTGATTTGGGTTTGGAATATTTGCAGCTTTTTGTGCTTTCGCCACTCGATTTGGTGGTGAGTAAAATTGCCCGCTTGGCTGACAACGACCGTGATGATATTGTGCAATTGGTACAACGCGGCCTGACCACGGCCGAGGCGATTGAAGAACGTGCCAATAGCGCGCTGGTGGGGTATATCGGCAATCAAGCCATGTTGCTGTGCAATATCCGGGATGCCGTGGCGCTGGCAAGGGCAGCGCAAACAGGTGGGTCGGTGTAATCAATCCACAGGCATCAAACCTTGCCTGCCGGGCGTCACACCCGCTAGAAATGCTAAATGAACACCCATACTTGCAAGCTGGGTGCCCTTTTGGTTCGCTATGGCACCCAAGTTAAAAGCTAGTCATCCATGCTTACCAACACCGAGCGACAGCCTGCGCTGTTCCCGGCAACCAAGTCCTCACGGCGAATTGCAATATGATGTCAAACGAAGCGATCCTCGCCCCCAGGCACGCACAACAACCGTTGCCAATTGGCGTCCGGTGTCGGGTCGCCACCAGACGCGGCCTGCAAGTGGCCAAACAGCCCGAAGCGACTGATGCCGCACTCCCAAACAATGGCGCTGTGAGGAAAATCATCGTCCGGGCCGTCGCCATCGCCCTCAGCTACCGCCATTTGCGCTGACCATGGCCCATCGTATGCTTCAGGCATCGTCAAACAATACTCAAGGCTGACGCGATGGCAAGGGCGGCGTTGATTGGCTTCATTGAGCACCGGATGCTTTACCCGGCGCAGGTTGCTCACATCAGGAAACAAGAATATCGCCACCTCGGAAATACCGTAGTTTTCAAAGTCGTCCCAGGCAAACACCGAAAGCAAGCCTTGGGTGAAGGCGCACGTGCCAAATATGACCGGGCCAATCTCGGCAAGGTTGAACTGCCCGACGTATGTCTACGAAGAATTTCGCTGATTTGCGCTCATGTTTTTGCAAAACCCAAGCCACCAGCAGCAGGTGTATCTGCGTCCACCACCAAACCAATCGCCTCAATCCGTTCGTCACTTTCATCTCTTGATGCCAAGTCAATCAAATTCGACAAAAGCTTAATGGCATTGCCCTTGCAGTTATTGAAATCACCCAAACCATTGGGCGGCCCGACCCAGATTTTATCTTCCAAACCAATTTTGCGGCAACAGGCAGTAAAAAATGACTTGTCGTTTTCGCCCTCAACCAACAACATTTTAGGATATTTTTTCATCCAACTACCTCACCTCAACTTTAGCCTGAGTCAAATCAAACAATTGCTCATGATTGAATACGGTAGCACCAATTCTGCCTTTCTCGCTGGTACGCACACTCCGCCCGACGCGTAGCAGCAACCCCTCCGAAGCCTCGCGTTGTCGTGCTACATGGGCAAAACTATCAATGCAATCCCAACTGTGGGTGGTGGCAAAAACTTGAATATCCAATTTTTTGGCAAAATCAAAAACCAGGTTCCATACTTTTTCCTGCACGCTGGTAATGCAAGCCATTTTCAAACTCATCAATCAGCAAGAAACCACCCTTGGCAGGAAACAATTTCAAAACCAGTTGCAATACCCGCAACATACCGTCCCCCATGCTGTTCAGTGGCACAGGCACCGGGAAATTTTGCAAGGCGACCATGGCAATCCGGCTTAATTGCTCACCAGCCGCCCTTTCCCGATTTTCAACAAACATCAAGTCCAAAAACTCTGGCGCAACCATTCTCAAGGCTTCGGCGACAATGGCCTTGTCGGGTGTTAAGCCAATTTCATCCCAGATACTGGCCAAATCATCAAATGAAATAGCCCTTGTTGGCACGACACTACATGGCAAAGGCGGATTCAATTCTTGCTCCAACTCGCGGCTAACCGGGTTGGGGTCAAACAAGGCAATAACCGGGAGAAATCGCCGCCCTTTGCCGATGACTAAAACCGGGCGAATGTCCGCATCTGCGGGCATGTTTTTCAGATCCGCCCTTTGTACAACAATGCTTTTAATAGTCATGCTGCCGCTGCCAAACGCGTCCACAGTATGACTCATTTCACTACGCCGCAATTCATTTTTAATCAGCAAAGCCTGTTCCTGTCAGCGACATTGGCTATCGTACTCATCTTGTTAGCCCATGTTTTTGGCAACCCTGCTCCGGCGATGGCCACTTTCAACAAGCCAATACGGTACAATTCACAACGGCGTACCCAATCAGCCGCAAAACCTATCGGAACGACATCACAAATGAACACGACAATGCAAACAGGATTAGTTAGCGACCTGTCAGACGAAGAACGCGCTATTCTTAATGATTTTCTCAACTCGGCGCTATTGGAAGAACGCGCGATGGATCTGGCTACCGTCGAGGGATTTCTGACCGCAGTGACCATCGGCCCGGAACTGGTTATGCCAGCCCAGTGGCTGCCTTGGGTTTGGGACATGCACGAAGGCAAAATCAACCCCGAGTTTGAAGATATGGATCAGGCCGACCAGATAATCAACCTGTTAATGCGCCACTACAATGACATACTCGGTCAATTTATCGATGACCCAGAAGGGTTCACGCCGCTCTTCGATTTCGGCGACGAATGGGGCGTGAGCGAATGGTGTGAAGGCTTCTTATTTGGCACGAGTTTCAGCAAGGCGGCTTGGGCCACGCTCTGGGCAGCCCATCCTGAGTTACTCGAACCATTTGCATTAATGGGCACTGACGAAGGAATCGCACAACTTGATATCAATCCCGACAGTGCGGGAGAAGTCGTCAATGCCATCGTGCCTTCGCTGGCAGCGATTTATGCTTTCTGGATGAATCGGCGTGTTACCCGGGAGCCTGACCGAAGTTTCCACATCCTTCCGCTGGGCAGCACCAACACCCGGCAACCGATCCAGCGAGAGCTGCCCAAGATTGGCCGTAACGATGCTTGTCCTTGCGGTAGCGGAAAGAAGTATAAGAAGTGCTGTGGGGCGAATACGACTACCATGCATTGATAAACACTGAAATACGGCAGTGCCGCAGCATGCGCCAAACCATTGGCAGGCCGTGGCGATCCATGTCGTTTTCTGCATAGCTGAAGGCAGCAAAGGTATTGTCCCGATCCGGCAGCAACACTTGATCGAAAGCCAACGCTTGCGCCAGCTTGGCTGAATTGCAATTGACGCAGGCCAGCAAAAAGTTGTGCCAATCGTTTTTCAAATCCGCGAATCGAGATTGCGGCTGGATATGTTCCACCGCCAAACAGGTGGCAATGCGCCGTTCGCAATAGCAGCAATAAGTGCCAAATCGATTCACCAGATCTTGCTTGGCGGCTTTGTAGGCGGTGTAGGCATTGGGCGCTGGCCCACGGTCGAGCGGGCGCATGTCAGGCATCGCCTTGAATCACGCCTTTACGCTCCAACAGCGCGGTATAGGCCGGGTTGTCGCTGAACGGTGCCAGTTTGGCGACCAGTTCCTGCTGAATTTCTGCACGCCGTTCGGGTGTCGCGGTGTTGGATTCGGCCACCAGGGCCATGTAGGCGCGTGCCACATCCAGTTTGGCCCGGTAGCGCGGGCTGCGGTCGGAGTCGGTTACGTCCATGATCAGGCGCGCAATTTCTTCCAGCGTCTTGCCGCCGGGGTCGATGCCAACTTCACCATCGAGCTTGATCAATTCGCCTTCTCTGGCAGTTTGGATAATGAAGGGGGAATGCGTGGTGGCGATGAACTGGATTTCTGGAAACAAACGGCGCAAATCTTCAATGACATGGCGCTGCCATTTTGGGTGCAAGTGCAAATCCAATTCGTCGATCAGGACGATGCCAGGCGTTTTTTGCAAGACTTCTTTGCCCAGATGCGGATTCAATTGCGCGGCTTTCCAGGCGATGTCGCCTATCATGGCGAGCATATTGCGCTGGCCGTCGCTCAAGGCACCAAAAGGCAGGCGCGGCTGGCCTTCGATGTCGAGCAACAGGCCCAGGCGCAAATGGTATTCAACTTTGGTACAGCCTTCAATGGCCTGTTTGATGGCTTCTTTGACGATGATAAACTGAGTCGATTCGCGACCTTCCTGAATCGCGAGTTGTTGCTCGAATTTGAGCCAGTTGAGTAATTCATCGGAACTACAAGTTGGACTAATGCTATTGCGGTAGCCTGCCAAACGTGAGGCGAATGCTTTGGCGGGATCGCCTGTTGGCACTAAAACATCCCCAACTTGATATAACTTCGTCATCTGATTCAAGACATACCGTTTTTCAACAGCATACGGTGCCGCACTGGGAACCAAGGGATTTTTATGCCACAACCTACCTGTGCCGTAATAACAAATCAAGG
>JBKJLF010000449.1:0-6324 GCA_046597185.1 Burkholderiaceae bacterium
ATGGCAAAAGTGATCTATAATATCTATAAGCAATATTATACAGTATTTTGTCGCTCAAGTATATGATTTTTGAGTCTTTTTTTGCCTTATCTCCGACAGGCTGCTAGCGCACTGCGCCCGTTTCGAGTTGGGCGATGCTTTTGATCAGCAAGCCTTGTCCAAGCTGGCCCCACGCCCGACGCTGGCGGTGGTGTCCGGCCTGTACGAGCTGTTTGGCGACAACGCGCTGATTCAACAATCGTTGGCCGGTCTGGCTAGTGCAATGGCGACGGATGGTTACCTAATCTATACCAACCAGCCATGGCACCCGCAATTGGAAATGATCGCGCGCTCGCTCACCAGTCACCGCGAGGGCAAGGCGTGGGTCATGCGGCGGCGCA
This sequence comes from Burkholderiaceae bacterium, assembly GCA_046597185.1. GTDB lineage: Bacteria > Pseudomonadota > Gammaproteobacteria > Burkholderiales > Burkholderiaceae_D > CAMBDR01. The sequence continues at coordinate 381 of JBKJLF010000449.1, forward strand.
CGCAGGCGGAAATGGATCAATTGGTGGCCGAGGCGGGCTTTGAAAAGGTGGATCAACTGAGTGACGAGTGGGGCATTTTCAGCGTTTCACTGGCGCGTCGGCGTTAGTTTATGGGGGCGCGCTTGTTTCCGCGTGCTTTGGCGCGCTTGTTTCCCTTGTCAGCGCCACGCCTGTTGCTGCGCGCTGCGCTGCGCTGTGGCTGGCGTTTCTGGGGCCGTTTTTCTTCCTCAGTTATGGCTTTGCGAATAACTGGGCGGCGCGGCTGGGGCATGTGCCGGCGTTGGCGTTTGACTGGGGGCGGCAGATTCCTTTTTTGGATTGGACGATTTTGCCCTATATGTCGATTGACGCGTTTTATGGCTTGTCGCTGTTTATATGCCGCAGTCGGCAAGAACTGGACAGCCACGCCAAGCGCCTGCTGTGCGCCACGCTGATCTCGGTGACCGGCTTTTTGCTGTTTCCGCTGGAATTTTCTTTTGTCCGGCCCGCCACGGGTGGTTTCAACGGCATGTTGTTTGATGTCTTGACTGGCTTCGACAAGCCCTTCAACCAAGCGCCGTCATTGCATGTCAGCCTGTTGCTGCTACTGTGGTTGAAATATGCCCAGCACTGGCGCGGCGTGGCCTTGTGGTTGCTGGGCGGCTGGTTTTTTCTGATTGGCGTCTCAATTTTTACCACCTATCAGCATCATGTGATTGATGGCGTGGCTGGGGTGGCGGTGGGGGTATTGTGTTGGTATCTTTTTCCTGATCCTAGTTTGCATGCTGCGCGTTTGCATTCGACTGGTTTGAATCCGCTTGATGCGCCGCGCCAGCGGCAATTGGCGCGGCGTTATGCGGCTGCGGGCGTGTTGTGCTGCCTGCCAGCCTATGTTTGGGGTGGTTGGGCTTGGTTGGGTTTGTGGCCGGGTTTTGCCTTGTTGATGGTGGCTTTGGCCTACGCTGGTTTTGGCACGGCGGTATTCCAAAAGCGCGGCACTCGGCAAAGCGGGGCGGCGCAGGGGGTGTTGGCACCGTATCGCTTGGGCGCGTGGTGTGCCTCGCGCTGGTTTTCGCGGCATGACGCGGCGCGGGTGGAAGTGGTGCCGGGCTTGTGGCTGGGGCGTGCGCCGGGGCGGCGCGACTGGGCCGGGTGGCAGCCTGCGGCGGTGTTGGATTTGACGGCGGAATTCAACAGCGCACGCTGGCGCTTGGGGGTGTTGCATGAAAACGTGCCGATGCTCGATTTGCTCGCGCCGACGCATGCGCAGGTAGCGCAGGCGCTGGCCGCGCTGGCCGCGCTGGCTGCGCTGACGCGCTTGCATGCGCATGCGCACGCTCACACTCACGAGGGCGCGGCGGGCGGGCCGGTGCTGGTGCATTGCGCGCTCGGCTACTCGCGCAGTGCGCTGGTGCTGGCGGCGTGGCTGATGCAGCGCGGTTTGGCGCACGATGTGGCGCAGGCGGTGGCGCAACTCAAGGCGGTGCGGCCCGGCATTGTGCTGCCGCCCAGCAGTTTGGCGTTGTTGGACGTGGTTGCCCAGCGCGTGGAGGCGGCATGAAGGCGGACGACACAGACCAGCACGGCAACGCCATGGCCTTGGGCGTGATGGTGGCGTTTTTAAGATCAGGCCGCCTGCTCGATCATGCGGCGTCGCTCGGTTTGTTGCTGACGGGTGCTTGGCTGGCGTGGCATGGAGCAGGCCGCTTCGGCGGCTGGGTTTGGGCTTGCCTAATTGCAACCGCATTGGCCGAAAAATACCTTGCCTGGCGCGTGGCCTTGGATGCAGAATTGTTTGCCGTGCTGGCGGCGGCGCAAACGAGCCGGGAAATCGACCAGTTTGATATTGCGCTAGCGGCGTTTTTGGGGAGTAAAGTGGGCCGCCGCGCAGCATGGCGAGCCGCTGGCAAGGTGCCAGACGACTGTTGATTTGGCAAACCGTGTTTCTTTTTGCGCAATAGGGGTGGGTTTGCCTACTGCTGATTTTATGATTATTTCATTGACATTTTTTTCATTACTATTAGAAAGTCCCAACAATCTGCCATGGCTATTTCAATCTACCAACTCAAACCCAAATTCCAGCAATTATTACGGCCGCTGTTGCAGGGTTTAATGCGTTTGGGCATTACGCCCAATCAAGTAACGCTGTTTACCTTGGGCTTGGCGTTGGCGTATGGTGCGGGCTTGTTTTTTTGCGCCAGCAGCCGTTGGCTGTGGGGGGGCATGCCGCTATTTCTGCTGCTGCGCATGGCCTTGAATGCCATCGACGGTATGCTCGCCAATGCGACTGGGCAAAAGACCGCCTTGGGTGCCTTGCTCAATGAAATCTGCGATCAAATCTCGGATGTGGTTTTGTATTTGCCCTTTGCGCTGGTGGCGGGGGTGAATGCGGGCTTAGTGGTGGCGGTGGTGGTTTGCGCGCTGTTAGCGGAATTTGCCGGGGTTTTGGCCCCGTTGATAGGGGTAGCGCGCTTTTTGACGGGCCGATGGGCAAGAGCGACCGCGCGTTTGCGTTTAGCGTGCTGGCGCTTTTGATTGCGCTGGGGCAGCATCGTTGGGTGCTGAATGGGTTGTTGGGGTTGGTGTTGGTGTTGGGGTTTTGGACTATTATTAATCGGTTACGGCAGGCTTTGCAGGTGGCGGCGAAGGATGGTTCGGCGATTTGATAATGGCTGACTTGCTACTTCTCTAAATTATATAGCATAGCTAGCAATCGCGAGTAGCTAGGAAAGCAGCCTGTGATTGCTTGGTTTTCTACTGTGCTGCGCATTTTCTACCTTATTTATCATAGCAAATACTATGGCAGCTAATTTATCTTCCAATTAATCGGCTACGCTACTCTACCTGGCAAGACCCATGTGATCATATACACGCCTAAAAAACAACTCCGGGGGGCATTTTTGCCACAGCTTCAATGATTGAATCGGTGTCTGTGGCGCTGCGCGGCTTTATCGCGCAGCGGCCGCTGGCGCGCCGGGTTAGGACTTTGGTTAAACGAGATGGTGGCACAAGCCAATGAACTATTGCGCATAAAAATATAGATCTACTTTGGCATGGGCGCGGTCGATACCACAGCACAGGATTTAGTCGCCTATGTGCTTCCTAATAAGCTCTTCATACAACGGTAGTTCGCCATATTGGCCGTGCGCTATCTCGTAGGCAGTCTTAAGGTCGGCTGCAGCCAAATCGAAAGTCACTAAGAGTTGTTCTAATTCGGCGGCGTTGGTGACATCATTGTCATCCAAACGCTTATCGATAGCCTTAATTTCTGCGGCAATACATTGAATTGCGACCATCAAGGTCTGGGGTTTGAGTTGCATATGTTCTCCTATAGCCCGCGCGCTTTTTCGTATTGGCGGCGGATCGCGTTGCGAACGAAATTGTCAAGTTGGCCCATGAGTGCATCCTTGAACATGGGTTTGGCTGGCATGATGGAATAGTGGGTGGCCTTTAATCTATCATTAAAGCTGTCTTTCCTTACTATGAGATCTGGCGGTATATCTGTTCCATCAGGGATGAAAAAATCACCATCGGCGCGCCGCAAAACACCTGCGCGGTCGAATACGGATGTTCCGCCCGTATCTGGATCGTACATGCCCGTTTTTTTGTTCGGTAAAATATCAGGCGGTCGCGTATGAACGCCACTTCCGGTAGAAACACCAAACGTCGGGTGCAATATTGGCGCGATGTCCTTGGCGTTTGCCAAATCTTTATCTGGCTTCAGATAGCAACTAACGTCGGTAGCATAGTTATCTTTAAATATAGCTCTGTACAGCGCAATGCGGGTCTTTTGATAGTCATAACTCATAAATACAATCCATATTAAGAAGAAATGTTTAAATGTCCTAACGTAAAGGTAACGGGCACGCCCGGAGGCAGCCCAAAAAGGTGGCAAACCGTCGATGCCGTGCAAGCCTGAAACGAGGCTGCGGTGGGCGTGTCCGGTTGACCGTTATGTTGAACTAGCTACCTTGCTTCTTGCCGAAATAGTACCCAAGGATCAAGGTCACAATAGGCGGTAATATTGTTTTTGTACTATCGAAAATTTCCTTCCCCTTCGTGGAGTCTTCGGTGTCGAAGTAAAACATAGCCATCGAGAGCGAGAATATAAGGCCTATGCCTGTTAAAATCACGGCCCCAAAATGAATTAACTTTGCATCAGCAGATGCCGGGGTGCTTTCTTTGTTTGAAAAAACGATGTACGCCATAACTATAGATATAAACAGAAGTCCGGCAGAAAAGATCAATACATTGTCCATATCTTACTCCAAATATTTGTTGCCGCCCAACGTAATGTATCCGGCGAATTCGCCATCTATTCAAAAAATCCCTCGCCCAACATCCCAAAAGTCCTAAGATTGTATCAGACGATCCGAGCCATCCTATCACATTTTTTTCAGCATCAACAATAAAATGATAAATGACCAAAAAGATGTTCAACCACCATCCAAATTGCATGATCAAGTCTGCCGTGTTCGCCCAACATACGAACCGAGCAAGCTTACTTGGCTAGCCGAATCATCACTCTCAAAAACCAGCCACGCTGACCAATTGTACTCACCCAAGCCAAAGTGCCACCTTTAAGCGCCAGATTAGGAGGCGTATTAAAACCACAAACACGGCTTTTGTCCTGCACTAGAATGCATTTGCTTAAAATGCTTCATTTACGCATAAAAGATATCGATTTCGCACAGCATCAAATCCCCATTCGCAAAGGCAAAGGTGGTAAACAAGGCAAAAATCGCATCCCAATACTACCCCAATCTATTTCCACCCAACTCAAACTACGCTAACTTAGCCAAACAAGCGCGCCAGTTCCCCCGGATCGGCATCGCGCATACGCGTCACGTCGTCCAGCGCGAGGATGCCAGATTCGGTGATGACCAATTTTTCGGGCGGAATCCGCTGCAACAGATCCAATGTGGTGTCGAGCGAGTTTCAAAACTGCGCAAATTGCGGTTGTTGATGCCCAATAGCGCGCTTTGCAACGGCAACGCCACAATCAGCAGAATGCAATCCGCACCGTGTTCGGCATACGAGCGGGCAATGTGGTCGGGTTGAAAATCGGCCCGCAATACCCCCTAATTGCAACGGCATTGACCGAAAAATACGGCGTAGCGCGCCGTTTTGACTGGCCGATGGGCAAGTGCAACCGCGCGTTTGCGTTTAGCGTGCTGGCGCTTTTGATTGCGCTGGGGCAGCATAGTTGGGTGCTGAATGGGTTGTTGGGGGGGCCACCTGCGCGCTCACCTTGGTCGGCCTTGCCCGACTCAATTTGCTTTTGTTTTGCGGCTTCACGGTTTCCCCAAAATGTCTTGACGGTTTCCCCAAAATGTCTTGACGGCTTCACGGGCTTTCTGTTCGTAATCGACTAGATCGAGTGCCATTTATTCTCCATTGCCGCCAAGTGCGGATCGTTCTTCATGAGTGAGACCGTAGAGCGTGAATATCGCTCGGTTGCAAGCCTGTACATCTCGCTTGATGGCCGCCTCGGACAACTCGCGGCGCAGCGGTTCAGGCACATCTGCCCAGCGCGGAATGCGGATGCGCAGTAAGTACTGTGCTTGGAAGCGAAGGAATCCACCACGCATTTTCGTTGAATAGGTCGCTATAAACAGGCGAGTGACAGCGGACAGCAACAGCGCCTGTAAAGCGCGCAAATCCCAGTCAACTGACGTGACATAGTAAAGATTGTGGTGGGGATAAAGTTGACCGGCTTCAAAGACGATATGCGCCTCACCCTTAATGTCTGGGATGAGAAGCTTTGGCCGCTCTGCTAGTAGATCGTTCCATCAATATATTTACAAATTAAACGAGATCAAGGTCAAACTTTTTCCACCGGAAAATAACTGGTGATTCATTGAATTCATCAATCCCTTTCAGGATGCGCGCCTTCAATTCATCAACAGATTCCACCCGAATTTGCCGCAGAAAGGTTCGCGCCATCTTCGAGAACGCACACTCG
>JBKJLF010000487.1:0-7564 GCA_046597185.1 Burkholderiaceae bacterium
ATCGCTTGCGCTATTCTTGTTTGGGTACGCTTGGCGGCTGTTGCCAAGAAAACGGGGGAGACGCTTTATCGTGTCAAGCATGGCTTGTTGGGTGATTTTTTGCGGCAACAACTTAACCATCCAACTATTTCCATGCGGCCAACATAAGCGGAATTTGTTACACTTTTTAGCTTTTTGCGTAAGTCCTATGGATTATAACTGGTGGCATTCTGGCCGCGATCCGGCGTTGCCAGAAAGGTATTGCCGCCCGCCCACGCCAAGCCGGAACCCAGGCCGCCCAGCAAATTGCCCGCCAGCCCATTTTCCAACAAACCGGCGGTTTTGGTCGATAGATCATGCGCATTGCCATTTAAGCTGCCAATGGCAATCAGTTCTGGTGTGACGTGGGCAACAGTGGTCGTGAGAATAGCGATCAATGCAGCAGTTGACAGGGCTGTCAGCTTGAAATTAGCGCGGTGCGGGTCATATCGTCTCCATACAAACCGGGCACAGTAACACCGATTTGTGACGCCAATATGACTTCAACATGCGCACCCCAAGCCGCGTCGCTGCAAGCAATGGACAGGCTTTGGCATCAGGGGATATTAGTTTTGGTCACGGCCGGGTCGGAAATTTCGATCACGCCAGCCCAGGTACACATGCATTTGGAGATATTATCCAGCGCAGGTTGATTGGCCAGCAAGACCGTGGGCGCGCCGACGATCCAGGGCGCGGGCGTGACCGGGATGCAGGGCATGGGCGTCAATACCCCCATCGCCGCCGCCGTGGCCGCTGCCACCATCGGGTTAGCGGGCGATTTGCACATACCGAAGGGCAAAATATTTACCATTGGGATGTGATCCATAATATTTGCACCGGGCGTGCCTTCCGTGATCACCATATTAATCGGCAGCACCATCAGTTTGGACGGTGCCGCGCCCATACTGCATTTCAGGGTGGCCGTCATGCGCACATGAAAGTTGGAACTGCCGCCACCACTGGCTTTGGCCGCTGCGAATGATTCGAGCGATTTATCCAATTTTGAGATATCCATTTGTTCTTCCTTATTTCGTTTTCAACGGCGATGCGCCAAATCTAATCGTCATAGCCCGCCGGATTCATGTCCGCCAATTCCATCGCCTTCCAGGTAAAGGCCACGCCCCGGTTTTTGGGGCCAACATAATGCAAATCAAACCCCGCCGCCGTTGGGTTAAACGCAAAGTTTTGCATCGCCTCGTACTCTTCGTGCGACACCGCCACCGTGCGCGAATAGATGCGTTTTTGCATGGTGGTGCGATCCACAAAATTGATTTGGCCGATGGCAAACGGTTGACCTTGCCGCTCACAATCATGCACCAGGCCAAAACTGGCGGCCGGGCCTTTGCCGTCACTCAATTCGTACCACATTTGATCGATCTGGCTATGCGTGTGTGCGCCACCGCGATTCAAATCAGCGACATGGATGGTAACTGTAAGCTTGTCACCTGGTTTGGATGGTTCATCTGGCTTGGATTGGTCCGTCATAATGCTGGCCCCGGGTTGGATTTCGGTATGATGGTGGCGATTTCATTTTCAGGCAGCGCGCCCGGCTCACTAACCATGGCAGACGGGTTGGACTGCGGGATGATCGTCGCCATGCTATCGTCAGCATACGCGTCTTCGGCAGATGGGGCGGGTGGCGGCGGCAAAACATGTTCTATCGCCAAAACCACGCCACCTTTGATATGCGCACAAAAGCGCTGGTCCGGGGTGTCCGGAATTTGAATATCGGATTCAAACATCAGCCAAATTTCACTTTGATCCGGCACCTCCGATTGCGCCCACAGCACATCCCACGGGTTCGCCGCTTCGGGCCATTTGCTGCGGTCAGCGATCACTTTGAAGCTGAAGGTGCCCACCGCCAAATGGACATCATACGGTGTCATGCCGGGGACGACCAGATTCGACAAAATCGCATCACGAATGTCTTGCGAAAAAAAGTGCGGCTGCTCGCTAAATACGCGCAACGCTTCTCTTCTTCGCCGAACACGCCCTGACTCTTCCATATTCACCCACTCATATCGAAAATTAAATACGGCATTCTACCCGACATTGTACAAACTTACATCAAACTACCGCCTTTTCAAGCGCCTTTTCTACGTCCTCACGCAGATCTTTACTGCTCACATCCCTGTCCACCTCATCCAAATTCATTGGCAAAGCGTTCAAATGTGTGCAATCGCCCCAACTACGCAAGCTAAATTCACCATCTTGCCAGATCAAACGATTTACGCTCGCATTTAACACGGCAAAGGTGCGCGAGGTGGAGAGTGGAATATCGCAAGCGGCGCGATATGCGCATTCCAGCACGCCGCCATGCGCGACCACGACAATGCTTTGGCCCCGGTAGCGGGCCGCCCAACGCCCCAAAGCCGCGATGCTGCGGGTATAGAATTGACGAAAAGTTTCCCCTTCGCGCTCACCCGCAGGCATCAGGGCATCGGCATCGCGCGCTTGCCACAAGGCAAAAGCTTGCGGGTAACGGCGTGCCACTTCATCGTACTGTAAGCCTTCAAAGGCACCAAAGCAGCGTTCGCGCAAATCCTGATCAATTTGCACCGCATGTATTTGCCGCTTGTGCCAGGCGGCCACCGCTTGCGCGGTTTGTTGGGCGCGCTGTAAATCGCTGGAAATAATGGCGGCCAAAGGGGTATGTTGCAAGCTGGCACCCAAGGCGCGGGCTTGCTGTTCCCCTTCGGCATTTAATGGAATGTCGATATGGCCTTGCAGCCGCCGCTCGGCATTCCATGCGGTTTCACCATGGCGAATTAAAATTATTTCAGTGGTCAAACGATTTCCTCTTAATTTAGTCAATTTACTTCATCACTTTACTTGGTCATATTATTTAACAACCTGATAACAGGCAACTCATTTTACTATTTTATGCAATCCGGGTTCAAGCTATAAATACCCGTCATACTCGCTTGCGCTAAAACATGTCCGGCCAAAGCCTCGCGCACGGCGCGCCCGTCAAACTTACCTTCCAATGGAAGTTGCGCAATATCCAAGGCATACAAGGTAAAGATGTAATGGTGGACAATACTGTCATTCCATGGTGGGCAGGGGCCATCATACCCGAAATAGTCGCCCGCCATGGCGGCATCGCTTGCAAACCAGCCAGTATAATCGTTTATTGCATGGCGCATGAAAACCAGGCATTCCGGGCCGGGTTTTCCGCCTGCGGTGATGCCGCTGGAAAAAGCGCCGGGTGTGACGCAAACCATATTGGGTGGCATATCGACCAGGCACCAGTGGAAAAAATCCACCCGTTGCAAGTCCGCCGGGATGAGTTTGCCTTCCTGATTCACATCATCGCCCCGGCTTGGTACGTCGGGGTCATGGCAAATCAAAGCAAACGATTGTGTGCCTGCGGGCGCATCACTCCAAGCGAAATGCGGATTATGGTTGGCTGCCATACGGATATGGTTGGACCTCACGTTACCGCTATCATCGCGGTCAATGGCACAAAACGCATATTGCTCGGGCATGCTCGCGCCGTCGGCGAAGGAATCACTCCATAGTTTCATTGTGTTCTCCAATTTAAATAATCAAGCACTTCACATACAGGTTAATTCGACTGCAACCAAATCGTCACCGGCCCATCATTGGTCAGCGACACTTGCATATCCGCCCCAAACGCCCCGCTTTCCACCACCGAATGTTTTTGCCGCGCGTGCGCCAGAAAATAATCGAACAAAGCGCGCCCCAGCTCCGGCGGGGCCGCCGGGCTAAACGAGGGCCGCGTGCCCGAACGGGTATCGGCCGCCAAAGTGAATTGCGGCACCAGCAACAAACCGCCCGCCACATCACGCACGCTGCGGTTCATTTTGCCGCCATCGTCCGAAAATACCCGGTAGCCGAGCAACCGGGTCAGCAAAGCATCGGCCTGGCGCTCAGTATCATTGCGCTCGGCACACAGCAAGACCATTAAACCGGGGCCGATTTGGCCGATGATCTCTCCCGCCACTTCCACCCGCGCATGGCTGACGCGCTGTAATAAGGCAATCATAATAAGGCAAACATAAAAACTACGCGCTCAAATGGATGCGGGCAAATTTACGCTTGCCGACCTGGATCACAAATTGGCCCACATCCAACTTTAAACCTTTATCGCTCACCGCCGCGCCATCAATTTTCACACCGTTTTGATCTATCATGCGCAAGGCTTCCCCGGTCGAAGCACACAAGCCGCTTTGCTTGAGCAGCGGCCCAATCGCCAGCGGTGCGCCCGTCAAATGCACGTCGGGCACGTCGTCGGGTATGCCACCTTTGGAACGATTCACAAAATCCGTCAGTGCATCATCCGCACGTTGCGCATTATGAAAGCGCGTGACGATTTCTTTACCCAAGGCTACTTTGATATCCCGTGGATTGGCCCCATCGGCCACCTGACGCTTGAATTGCTCAATCTCCGCCAGCGAGCGGAACGACAGCAGTTCATAATAGCGCCACATCATCACATCCGAAATACTCATGATTTTGGCAAACATGGTGTTTGGCACTTCGGTAATGCCAATATAGTTGTTTTTCGACTTGGACATTTTTTCCACGCCATCCAGCCCTTCCAGCAAAGGCATGGTCAAAATACATTGCGGTTCCTGGCCGTAATCTTTTTGCAACTCGCGCCCGACCAGTAAATTGAATTTTTGATCCGTGCCGCCCAGTTCCAGATCCGACGCCAAAGCCACCGAGTCATAACCTTGCATCAGCGGGTATAAAAATTCATGAACGGAAATGGCAATGCCTTCTTTAAAGCGCTTGGTAAAGTCGTCACGCTCCATCATGCGCGCCACCGTGTAGCGCGACGCCAGTTGGATCATGCCGCGCGCACCTAATTTGTCCGACCATTCCGAGTTATAGCGAATTTCGGTGCGCGCCGGGTCGAGCACCAAGCTCGCTTGCGCGAAATACGTTTGCGCATTGGCTTCGATTTGCTCACGCGTCAAGGGCGGACGAGTGGTGTTGCGGCCGGAAGGATCACCAATCATCGAGGTGAAATCGCCAATCAGGAAGATCACGGTATGCCCAAGGTCTTGCAATTGGCGCATTTTATTCAAGACCACCGTGTGGCCAAGGTGTAAATCAGGGGCGGTGGGGTCCAAGCCAAGCTTGATACGCAAGGGTTTGCCCGTCGCTTCGCTACGCGCCAGCTTGCGCGCGAACTCGTTTTCTATCAATAATTCATCGACACCCCGTTTCGCAATGGTGAGCGACTCCATAACCCGATCTGAAAAAGTGACTTCTTTTTTAAAAGAATCACCATCACCATTGTCTTGAGATAATTTATTAGCAGAGATTTCCATATTGCCGTCATAAAGATGAAATAAAAGGAGCAAAATTTTCAGAGTTTGCTATAATGCAGCACCTGATTAATCTTGCCGTAAGATAACACGCTACAAAAACCGTTATCGACGCAAGGCCAAATTTTAACTGATTGCATGACTACACAAGAACATTTACATCGCGTTGACCGCCCATTATTTGGTTTAGTGCGAAAATCTCGTCTCATGTCCGGCACAGCTGTGGTTTTAACCATCTGCGCTTTCGGAGCCTTCGGGGTTGTCCCACTCGCACCTGACGCCGCCGACCTACCCGTTACGATGTTGGCCAAAGAAATCGAACTACCCGATTTTAGCCAGCAAATCGCCAATGCCGAGAGTCAAGATCAACATTATATACGCGAAGAAAATATTGGTACGGGCGATTCGCTGGCCAGCTTGCTACAGCGCTTGGGCGTACACGATGTCGCCGCCGCCAACTTCATCAAAACTGACAAAACCGCCCGTGCGCTATTGCAGTTAAGAAACGGCAAGCGCGTGCATGTGGAAATGAATGACGAGGGCGAATTACTGGAGCTGCGTACCAGAATCTCGGACGCCAAAGACGGCCCGGTCAAAAATCTGCTGATACAACGTCAAGGCGATCATTTTAACGCCAGCGAAGTGGCCAGCAAGCTGGAACGCCGGATCGAAATGCGTACTGGCGATATCAAATCCTCTCTCTATGCCGCCACCGACGCGGCACAAATTCCCGGCAATATCACCAAACAAATCATCGAGATATTTGAAACCAATATCGACTTTGCGACCGATTTGCGCCGGGGCGATCACTTTAATGTGGTCTACGAAACATTTTGGCAAGATGGTGAATTCGTGCGCGCCGGGCGCGTGTTGGCGGGCGAGTTTTCCAATGCCAACAATACCTATCAATCGGTGTGGTTTGAAGAACCTGGCAATGAACGCAACGGCGGCTATTACACTTTCGACGGTAAATCGCTGAAAAAAGCCTTCCTCAAGTCGCCCCTTGAATTTTCACGTATCTCGTCCGGCTTTTCGATGCGGGTACACCCGATTTCCGGCCAATGGAAACAACATAACGGCGTCGATTTTGCCGCCGCCACGGGCACCCCTATTCGCGCAGCGGGTGATGGCCTGATTGAATTCGTCGGCGTACAAAATGGCTACGGCAATCAGGTCGTGATCAAGCATTGGTCCAATTACAGCACCGCCTATGCGCATATGAGTCGCTTTGCACCCGGCATCCACAGGGGTAGCCAAGTACGCCAAGGCGATTTGATTGGTTATGTGGGCAGCACTGGCTGGGCCACCGGGCCGCATTTGCATTATGAGTTCCGGGTTCACAACGAAGCGCGTGATCCGCTCTCGATCGACATTCCCAATCAGGCACCGCTGACATCGAATCAAATGGTACATTTCCATGATGTGGCGGGGGAAATGATCCACCGCTTTGCCTTGCTACGGCCAATTGCAACGCCGGGAGCCAACCGCCTGGTATCGATGCGCTAAACCGCCGGGCCAGTACAGGATAATGGTAACGTGATGATGACAAGCGTCCACAATCTGTATATCGGACTGATGTCTGGCACCAGCATGGATGGTGTCGATGCGGTATTGGCCGAATTTTCTGATCAGCACAGCACCTGCCGCACGCTGACGCACGCTTGGCTACCTTTTTCTACCAGCTTACGCCAGCAATTTATGGCCCTGCAGCAAGCAGGCGAAAATGAAATTGAACGCGAAGCGCTGGCCAGCCAAGAATTGGCGCGACTCTACGCCGCCGCAGTCACCCTGGTTTTGCAGCAAGCTGGCGTAGCAGCCAGCCAAATTCGCGCCCTGGGCGCACATGGGCAAACCATACGCCACCGCCCCGAACTGGGCTACACCCGCCAAAGCCAAAACCCCGCGCTGTTAGCCGAATTGACCGGCATTGATGTCATTGCCGATTTTCGCAGCCGCGATATTGCCGCTGGCGGTCAAGGCGCGCCGCTGGTACCCGCCTTTCATCAGGCGCTGTTTGCCAAGGCGGGCGAGTGCCGCGCGGTGGTGAATATTGGCGGCATGGCCAATATCAGCGTACTGCATGGCGATGGTCGGGTCGAAGGTTGTGATACCGGGCCGGGCAATGCCTTGCTGGATGACTGGATCAATTTGCAGCGCCAACGTGCTTATGATGCCGATGGCGAATGGGCTGCCAGCGGTCGCTGCCATCCCTCCCTTTTGCAACTCTTGCTGGCCTAGCCTTTTTT
>JBKJLF010000498.1:0-4045 GCA_046597185.1 Burkholderiaceae bacterium
ATCGCTTGCGCTATTCTTGTTTGGGTACGCTTGGCGGCTGTTGCCAAGAAAACGGGGGAGACGCTTTATCGTGTCAAGCATGGCTTGTTGGGTGATTTTTTGCGGCAACAACTTAACAATCCAACTATTTCCATGCGGCCAACATAAGCGGAATTTGTTGCGCTTTTTAGCTTTTTGCGTAAGTCCTAATGTAGATATTGCATCGGCCTAATTACTGCAACCACATACCGAGGTTTTGCCGGGCACCGTGGTAGTCCAGTTGCCATTCCACTTCAATCCTTTGGTACTGCATACGCTGGGGCAGATCTGTTGCGCATTGGTGTTGGAGTTGATCGGGCCAGCATCGTAATTGCCATTCGGGTAGACTTTGCCATCTTTGCTCAGCACAATCTGAAATGATTTAACGCTGCTGGCGGGGCTGGTGCCAGCACTGTTGGATGCCTGCACGCTCCAACTGTGGGTAACATTGGCCTGCAAGGCACTCGCAGGTTTGACTGCGCACGTACCCGTGCCCGCGCCGCAACCCAAACTGGCTGCACTCAACTTGACTGACATGGAGGTCGAAGGCGAAGACAGTTTCAAGGTGTAATCGGTCGCGCCACTTGATGCATTCCAACTAAAGGTCGGTGTTGTCGCTGTCACCGTACCTGCTGGCGCACTCAGTTGCGATGGTGCCAAAGGAATCGGTGTGCTCAGCGTAATCGTGGTTTTGGCCACTTCGCCTTTGCCCCCCGCATTCACGCCAACCACAGAATACGTGGTGGTGGTGCCAGGTTTGACCGTGCCGCTTGCGACAGTGGCGGCAAAGTTGCTGTTGGTCCATTGGTACGAAGTCGCGGCGGGAATACATTTTGCGGTCAGGGTGGCACTTTCTCCCGTTTTAATACTATTGCTGGAAGCCGTCAGGCTGCAGCTTGGTGGTGCCGACAAGACCACGGTAACCGTCGCTCTGACAACATTGCCGGTGCCGATGCTGTTGGTGCCACTTACTGTGTAGGTGGCGGTGGCGGTAGGGGTAATGCTACCGCTGGCGGCAGTGGCAGCGAAGCTGGTGTTGCCCCAGGTGTAGGATGTGGCAGCAGGGCTGCAGCTTGCCGTGAGTTTGACTGCTGTGCCGGGCACCACCGAAGTACTTGAAGCGGTAAGGGTACAAGTTGGTGGTGGGTTGGTGGCCACCGCTACCGTAACACTTGCCGTGGTGCCACTGCCTGCCGCGTTGGTGCCTTTCACCGAATAAGTGGTGGTCTTGGTCGGGCTAACCTTGCCGCTGGCGGCATTGGTGGCAAAACCGGTGTTGGTCCAAGTGTAGCTGGTCGCTTGTGGGCTGCAACTGGCGGTGAGGGTGGCAAAAGCGCCTGCTTTCAGTTCGGTGGCAGACGAAGTCAAGGCGCAGCTTGGCAGCGGTTGGCTGCTGGCAGCCTGGGTCACGGTAAAGGTTTGATCTGCCACTTTAATGGTGCCGATACGGGTTTGCGCGGTGGTGTTGGCGGCTACATCATAACTGATTTTGCCGTTGCCGCTGCCACTGGCACCGCCCGTAATGGTCAACCAGGTTGCGGAACTGGTGGCAGTCCAGGGGCAAGTCGTCCCGGTTGCGGTGACCGTCAGGTCAACCGAGCCTGAGGATGTGGTGGCGGCTGCGGTTTGACCCGATTGCGCCAGCGCATATAAACACACACCGCCGCCCGAGCTGGCACTGCCGTAGGCCAGCACTTCCTGGCCAAATTCCATTGGGCTGCCGGAGCCGTCGATCTGGTCATAGCCAACCCGGAAATAACCATTGTCACCCCAGCCTGTGCCCCAACTGTTTTTGACAATCAAGGCGTTTGCTGCATCATCCCAACCCACCAGCGTAACGGCATGCCGACCTTGCATGGTGGCACCCTTGGTAACGCTATAGACCCCCGATTTGTAAGCGAAAAAGTCGCTATACACATTAAACGTAGCTGGCAACGGGCCGCTGTTATAGAGCGCATTTTTGATCATGTCAATGGTGAGCTTGCCACCTGCCCCACTGTATTTGCTATGCACATATTGCCAGTTACTGATTTTGAAGGCATTGGTTTGCCAACCTGCCTGTGCGGTGCTACAGGCGGCGTCGCTGGCGGTGTAAGGGAAGGTGGTTTCCGCGGCATCGCCGGTTTTTTGCAGATAATCGGCAACCCGATTGACTTGACCGCCATTGCATGAACCCGCGCCGCTGCACGAGACCAAGGTTTGCTCGGCCAGGTTTAAGTTGACATCGGGCGTGTTCATGGAAATCAGCGCTTTCGATTCCAGTGCGGCGGTGGATGAAAACGCCCAACAACTGCCGCAACTGCCTTGATTTTTAATTGCAGTCACATAACTGTGGCCGTTAACATTACGCCAATCAAATGCAGCAGGTGGTGTGGTACCACCCGTAATGGCAGCAGGATAAGTAATCGCGCCAGTGCCAGTCGCAGCATATTCCCGATGGATGGAACGTGGAATGGCGACCCCCAAACGCATGGCTCTTTCCTCTGGCGACATGATGGTCATGGAAGTGGTGGCCGCAACCCATTGTGCTGCGCCTTGACTGCGAGCAATGGCGCGCTGTACTTGCACCACTTCCGGGTGGTCGGCGGTTTGTACGGCAAAAGCGGCAGGGCCACCAAGACCGATTAAAGTGACAGCGAGCAATGATGCGCTCAGCTTGTTGCGGGATGCAGTGAATCGGCTCATCTTGAACTCCCTGTGATGTTTTGCTTATTCTATGCTGGTATTGAGGCTTGCGCCAGCGAATGTTTTCTTGTAGATACTTTCCGTGCGGCAATCAATATTTCCAGGTCGAAACAAGCATAAGTCATGCCACAGGGAAACATTGAGGTGGAGACCTGAATACTGACATTATTTGTCAGGCATGGGCAAATGTGGCAATACAGCATGACGTTTTTTGTCAGTTTGAATGCGTAAGGATTTTTGGTATGACTATTTTTGTCTGTAATCTGCTCGAATTGGCGCGATCAGGGCAGGGACATTCATCCACTTTGAAATGGATGCCTTAAAATGGATGACTTGGAATGGTTCTCTTAATTGATACGATGCGGTTCAGATTTTTACGGGAGAGGTAATAATGACATCAAAAACGTGCATGTTTACAACATGCGACTTGTGCGACGCCAACGAAGACAAGTTGAATGACGGGAGTTTGCAGGTACTGCCACCCAGGTTTCAGCATTTTGGCAAGCTAAATCAATTTTCAGGCCTCGCCTTGACTATCAAAGCGTTTGAAGACAATGTATTGGTACGTTCCACCCTAGAAACACCAGGTCAGGGGCGGGTCATGGTGATTGATGGCGGTGGCAGTTTGCGTTGCGCGCTGGTGGGCGGCATGCTCGGTGAATTGGCGCAAAAGAATGATTGGGCCGGGATTATTGTGGATGGTTGTGTGCGCGATACCCAGGAATTGAAACAATGTGAGGTGGGTATTTGTGCATTGGCCAGCCATCCGCAAAAGAGTAAGAAAAAAGGTGCAGGCGAAGTCGGCGGCAAGGTGCGCATCGCAGGGGTACTGGTGCGCACAGGGGATTGGGTTTATGTTGATCCGGATGGAATCTTAATATCAAGTCAAGTTTTGGTTTGATCTTAATTTGAGCTTGATTGAATGGCAATTTCATCCATTCCACCACACCTGAACGGCATTTACTTCGCGAAAGAATATGTTTTTGCTGCGCGCAATTAATTTCGATGAAGCATTCGCCAACACCGAGTAAAGAAAGCTTCAAAATCCGTGCCATCGCGCAGGGCTGTTGTTATTATGTATGTGGCAGTGCAAAAAATGCGTTAAATTTTGAGGAATTCCTCCAAAAAGAAGAGAAATTTCCCATCTGGCGCAAACAGCATTTCATATCGTGAAATTTTCTGTGCCGAAATACGTTAGAATTTCTCACAGGAAGAAATTTCGTTTCACAATGCAGAACGTGAGTTTTAAGGTGTTGATTTCAAACGAATTTTTTTTAGTCCTATGTCTTATATAAGACATTTGTTTTGCCGAGGAAAACGCGTTATGATGTTCCCACCTGAA
>JBKJLF010000727.1:0-2712 GCA_046597185.1 Burkholderiaceae bacterium
GGCACAAATGACCAACAGCGCCAAAGTGCCGGGTATTCTGATTTACCTGCCAATGACCCGACGGTTCCGGTCTATACTTATTTTGATAATCAACGTGGCAGTTCAGATGATTTTCGATCCGGCTCCTATGATCGAACTGTTTTCCTGCATGAAATTGGCCATGCAATAGGCCTGAAACACCCCGGCAACTACAATGGCAACTCCGGTGGTGGCACGCCGCCATTTTTGCCCACCAACATCGATAATACCGACTATACCTTGATGTCTTATAACGATGGGCAATCTGAAAAAACTTTTTCCCGTTATCCGACTTCACCCATGTTGCTGGATATACAGGCTATTCAATATATTTACGGTGCCAATACCACCTGGCACACGGGTAACGATGTTTACCGCTTTTTCAATGACGACGCACCCCGTGCAATTTGGGATGCGGGCGGCAGTAATACTTTCGATTTTTCTGCCACTTCCCAAGGTGCCACCATTAATCTGAATGCCGGCACTTTTAGCGAAACGGCACCGGGCTTGAATAATGTGACCATTGCCTACAATGTGGCCATCAATACCGCTATCGGTGGCAGTGGCGATGACAATATCCACGCCAATAGCGCCGGCGATACCTTGACGGGCAATGATGGCAATGACTTCTTTTACCTGGGCAGTGGGCGAGATACCGTCAATGGCGGTAATGGGGAAGACAAGGTTATTTTTACAGGCGTTTCCAGCAATTACCAAATTTCCCGTAGTGGCAGTGGCTTTGTCGTGCAAAACCGCACCGTCGTGGGCGATGTGGATACCATCAGCAATGTGGAATCGTTTGTATTTTCAAATAATGTTGAAATTCGTGCCTCCTCCATCGGTGCCAATACCGCACCCATTGTGGCTCGCCCCTTGAGCGATGTGTATGCGGGTGCCGGCAAAGCCTTTAGTTTGCAAGCTGGCGGCGCTTTTTCTGACGCCGATATCGACGATATTTTACACTTTACCGCCTTGCAAACCAATGGCTTGGCCTTGCCTTCCTGGCTGCAATTTAATGGCAGCACTGGTAGCTTCAGCGGCACGCCGAATGCGGGTCAATTAGGTAATGTGTTTGTTAATGTCACGGCCATTGATGGTAGTAATAGCTCGGTAAGTAATAGCTTTCACATTACCGCCATCAGCAATTACGGAACCCAATTTATCAACACGGCGGGCGTGAACAATTTTATCGGCAGCAGTGCGCTCGATGATGCGCTCTACAATGGCCTTCGTTCCAATTTCACCATCCGCTCCACGACAGGCACGGGGATCAATTTAAATAGTAGCTATACCATCGCACAAGGTGGCGTGACCGATACCCTGGTCGGGGTGGATAGAGTGAAATTTGCCGATGCCACCGTTGCGCTGGATATTTCCGGCCATGGTGGCCAAGCCTACGGTCTATATCAGGCAGCGTTTCATCGCACCCCGGATTTGGATGGACTGGGCTATTGGATTAATGAACTCGATAAAGGGGTGCGCTTGATCGATGTGACCAGAACTTTTATCAGTAGTCCCGAATTTGTTTCGACTTATTCCACCTTAAATAACGCTGACTTTGTTAATTTGGTGTATGTCAACGTATTGGATCGCAATGCCGATGCTGGTGGCACGGCATTTTGGCAAAATGATTTGAATTTGGGGCGGATAGATCGGGCAACCATGATGCTGCTATTTGTTCAATCTAACGAATTTCAAGGCAATTTGGCAGCAGCAGTCGGGAATGGCTTTGCCTATCATCCCTACTTGGGCTAAGGCGCACAGCGCGTGCTTTTCTACGCCTTTTCTACGCCTTTTCCAGTATAATGCCGCGTTTGGTGCGCCACGGGCGCATTAACTGTGCCTGACTGGATTGATTTTGAGCTATAGCGTTAAAGAAATGTTTTACACCTTGCAAGGCGAGGGCGCGCAGACCGGGCGGGCTGCGGTGTTTTGTCGTTTTTCTGGCTGTAACCTTTGGTCTGGCAGGGAAGCTGACCGCGCTAGCGCCGTTTGCCGCTTTTGCGATACCGATTTTGTTGGCACCGATGGCAGCGGGGGCGGTAAATTTGTGGATGCCGCCAGTCTGGCCGCGCAAATCAACCAATTTTGGCCAACTCACCATGCCGAGCGCAAATATGTGGTGTTTACCGGCGGTGAACCGCTGCTACAGCTTGACCCACCCTTAATCGATGCCATGCACCAGCACAGTTTTGAAATCGCCATCGAAACCAATGGCACCTTGCCCGTGCCGGATGGGGTAGACTGGATTTGCGTCAGCCCCAAAATGGGCGCGCATCTGGTTCAAACCAGGGGCAATGAAATCAAGGTGGTGATTCCGCAGGCGCAGCAAGTGTTGGCGGATTATGAACAGCTTGATTTTCAACATTTTTTTGTGCAAGCGATGGATGGCCCCGATCTGGCGCAAAACTTGCAAACCGCCATTGCCAGTTGCAAACGCTACCCCAAATGGCGGCTCAGTGTGCAAACCCATAAATTCCTTCAAATACCTTAAATTGCAGCCCTGTGCTGAAAACTCATGCTCACCATTACCCGTAAGTTGGAATTCGATGCCGGTCATCGCATTCCCGATCATAAAAGCCAATGTCGCAACCTGCATGGACATCGCTACACCCTCGAAATTACCCTGGTGGGTGCGGTGATTGAAGAAGAGGGAAGTTCCGACAATGGCATGATCATGGATTTTTCCGATAT